>CAVFNZ010000025.1:0-25117 GCA_963624095.1 Clostridium sp. CAG:217
AACGGTTGGTAAACGGTAGTAATCGATAGTTAACGGCTGGTTAACGGCTGGTTAATGGCAGTTAACGGTGAGTTAACGTACAGCAACAAGAATAATCTCCGCCTGCTTTCGGTCTGACCCGTTTTGATGCAGCAAACCGACATAGGGAGGCTCTTAGGAAGAGAAAGAGAAGAGAAAAAAGCTCTTAGCAAGAAAAAAAATGGAAAATAGGCTTGTTATTAATAAAAAGTCGTACCTTTGTCCCTCAAAGCAATGTAATTAACGCGTTATAAGTAGTTTCTGAAAGGGGAGCAGGAACGTAGGGTTCTTGTTTTACGGAGTAAGAGACAGGTTATAAAGAGGAAAAAACTTAGTCGGAAGGAAACAAACGTGATTGGTTATGAAAGACAAAAAGCTCTACATAGAATACCAAAAGAGGAATCCCCGTGTGCTTAGCAAAGCAATGGGGAGGCTTTTCATGTTTATGTTCCTCACTGGCGGCATGCTACCCCATTCACTCTCAGCACAGGATGCGAACAGCATCAAAAAACAACTGATACAAAGCGGATTCGAGAATGTCGGCGTGACGGAGAACGACTCCGTGCGCACCATTGTCATTCAACCAACCCCCTACAATGTGGTGCCCGATGGCGTGAAAGAGGCCATCCGGCTGATTGACGCGAATGCCACCGCTACGTCCAGGCAGAAGAAAACGAACCTCATCGTCCTGGAAAACAATGTGCCCCAGATGAGCGTAAGCCAACAGGGCAATGGCGCGTGGACGGCCAGCAAAGACTTGGGGATTAGCTTGGGTGAACTGAACCGCATAAAGAAAGAGAACCGCTCGTACGGGAAGGTGGACTTGGTGTTCTATCCGCAGTTCTTCTTCCGCAACATCCGCTACTCGGTGATGTACGAAGTGTTGCTCAACCTCAACCCCACACTGGAAGTATCCCTGTGGAAAGGCATGAAGTTTACGGGTCAGTTGGTGATACCCATCATCAACGAGTACGGCGACCTCTATGAGAAGGTTCGTCCGGGCATCGTCACCCTGTCGCAGTCGTTCCGCCTCCCCTACCGGACGAACGTGACCGCAACGGCAGGTTTCTTCAGCGATTTCCGCCACGGGTTCTCGGTGTACGCCGAGCACTACCTGCCGCACAACGCTTGGGGACAGTTCTGGTTGGACGCCCAGTTGGCATGGACCAAATACGGACGATTCGACGGATGGGTCTACAAACACGCAGGAGGCGAGATGGTAACGGGCTTGTTGGGAGTGAACTACTACTGGAAGAGACACAACGCGCAGTTCGCGCTCCGCGGACACCGTTTCCTGCAAGGCGAATACGGTGTGCGTTTTCAGGCGATACGCCATTTCCGCATCGTCTCCATCGGACTGTACGCCACGAAGATACAAAAGATGCCGATGTACGGGCACAACGGCTTCGATGCCGGATTCATGTTCGCGCTGAACTTCCCGCCCCGCAAGTCGAAGCGGCACGGATACATACCGCGCCCGCAAGCGGGGGACATGAGTTTGCGCTACAGCGCGGGCGGTGACAAGCGATACGGATTCAGCTTCATGACCGCCCCGGACGACAACCTGTGGAACAAAGTGAACAATAACTCGGAATTCATTCAATCATATATTTATTAATTAAACTTCATTTAGTATGAAAAAGTCATTTTTAAAAGTGTCCGGACTTGCCGGACTGATGTTATTGGGTGGACTGACAATGGTCAGCTGCTACGAAGGTGACGACGACAAGATTGATTATGTAGTACCTGTTATCCCGGAGCCTACTCCCGCCAAGTATTACTTGAACGGCACTGTTACGGACACCTATGGTAGACAAATCGCAGCAACCGTGACGGTGAACGATGAAACTGTCACCACAACCGGTTCTTTCTCGAAAGAGTATACCTCTCTGACGAGCGACAGAAAGTACACAATCGTGGCTACATGCAGCGGTTATGTAACAGTCACCCGTGACGTTTACATGACAGAGGTAAGCAATGGCCAAATCGGTTCTCAGAATGTAGAAATCGTAATGACCAGCTTGAAAGAAATTATCGAGGGCGACACGACTCCGGCTAAGGATGAGTCAGTTAAAATCGATGAGACAACAGCTACGGAGTTAAAAAGCGACATTACGGAGGCTATGAAGGCATCTTTGGGAGAGATTGCAGACAAGTTTGAAAGTGTGGCAGCTGAAACAGATGTGAAAGACGACGGCAGCTTGAGCGTAATCGTTACCATGCTTGCTAAGACAGCTGTCAGCGGTGAATCCAAAGAGGGCTACCTTGTAGATTTCACCTACCCTGTAAGCACAGGCTTTGAAGTTGTCAGCGAGCCTACCAAAGCTACAAAGGCCGACGTTACTCCGGAGGAGATGTGGGTTAACCGAGTTGCCAGCTACCTTGGCAAAGCCTACCAAAAGGATGGAATGGTGATCGTATGGAAGAACGCCAACACCACGGTTGCAAAAGGCAAACTCCTCAAAGGCATCAAAGTCAACTACACTATCGTTGAAAGAACGTTGGCTTTCGCTGCCGGCGAAGACCTTGACACCTATGAAGGTGGAGTTCGTTATGTAGAAGGCGATACGACCGTAACTCCAATCCTCGTCGATGACTCTCACGATGACTCTCACGACGATCACCACGATGACAAAGGTACAGCTTGGCGTGGTGGAGACGGCTCACATGCAAATTAATTAATACGTGATAGCGAAGGACGGTAGCCGGTAAGTCAAATTGAGAACAAGCAGCATATGAAAAGAATCCTTTTAATACTCGGTTTGTTTCTGTTCATGGGGGCGACAACCTCGTGGGCGCAATTGACTTACGGCGTTACCGGACTGCTGCATGTACCTTCAGCCGAGATGCAGAGAGACGGCACCATCATGATTGGCGGTAACTTCATGAACAAGGAGCTAACCCCTCCCACATGGTATTACCACACTGCCAACTATTATGTGAACGCCACGCTGCTCCCTTGGTTCGAGTTCGCCTACGTCGCTACGGTATTCAAGATGAGACAGCCCACGACGGGCAGGTTGCGCTACTGCAACCAGGACCGCAACTTCGCTTTCCGTTTCCGTCTGCTGACCGAGACGAAGAAGCTGCCCGCAGTCGTATTCGGCATACAAGACCCTTACGCGTTCAGCTCCGAGGAGGTGGCGGGCGAAAAGGGCAACGGATACTTCTCGCGCTTCTACCTGGCCACGACCAAGCATTTCGCTTGCGGCACGGCAGGAACGCTGGGCGTGCATCTCTCTTACCTGTACAACCGTAGGAAGGACTATCCGCTCAATGGGGTGGCTGGAGGAATCACTTTCTCACCGTCGTTCTTCCCCTCGTTAGAGATAATCGGGGAACACGATACGAAGGACTTCGCGCTGGGCGCGCAATGTCTGCTCTTCGACCGACTCAACGTGTTGGTGGAGATGCAGGGTCTGCGCTACTTCTCGGGAGGTCTGACATACAAAGTATATTTAAAGTAAAAACATTCATAAGCATATGAAAAACAAATTAGTAGTCATGTCTTTGCTGCTGTCAGGATGTTGTACTGTTGCTTTGGCTCAAAGCAAGAAGGACCACTACTACAGCGATCGTTTGCAAGACAATCTGTTTATCAGCGTGGGTGTGGGCGGACAGGCTTGCCTCAACCCTGATAACAAGGATTACGGATTCGGAAAATCCATCACTCCGCAGTTGTCTTTGTCACTGGGTAAATGGATTGACCCCGTATGGGGTGTACGTCTGCAAGGCGTAGGCGTTTGGTCAAAGCTGAACCAGAAATACACTGTCAACAATGCAGGTACGATAACGGAAACGTTCAACAAATACAAGAATAACTTCGTTCAGGCTCGTATCGACGGATTGTTCAACATCAGCAACGCGCTTTGCGGATACAATCCTAACCGCCTGTTTACTGCCAGCCTCTTCTTGGGTCCGGGCTTGACCTTCGCCAAGACTTACTTGGTAGAGGCTCCGCAGGCTGTATTGGATGCCGAGAAGGCTGATGGCGCACCGGGTAAACCCGTTGCGAAAGACTCTGAGCAGAAGAGCGGAACGAAAGCCCTGATTACGGGTGCTGTTGGTTTGATTGGTTCGTTCAACGTAAGCAACCACTGGGATATCAACGTGGAGGTTCGCGGTGACGTTTCTCCCTCTATCTTCGGAGAGAAGGGTGCTGTGACCGATGGTTCCGTAGCGGCATTGGTAGGCGCTTCTTACTACTTCGGTAAGGGTAAGGGCTTCACCAAGGCTCACACACAGAATGAGATTGATGCCCTCAACGAAGAGGTTAACCGCTATCGTCAGGCTTTGGCCGACAAGGAAGCCGAGAACACCAAGCTGCGCAACCAGCCTGCCAAGGTTGAGTACCGCACAGAGGTGAAAGAGGTTGTCGTAGGCGGCAAGAGCGCATTCTTCTTCACCATTGGCAAGGCCAGCCTCACCAGCAAGGATAAGGTTAACGTGAAGATGGTTGCCGACGTGATGAAGGCCAACACGAACCAGAAGTACAAAGTGGCAGGTTACTGCGACAAGGCTACGGGTAGTGCCAAACTCAACCAGAGACTCTCTGAGAAACGTGCAAAAGCCATCGCTGACGCATTGATTGCTGAAGGCGTAAGCGAAAGCCAGATAGAGATTGTCGGTTGCGGCGGTACGGACAACATGTTCGGAGCCAACAGCCTGAACCGTGTGGTTATCGTAGAAGCTGACTAATAGTTTTTAGCCAATACTTCGCTTCCTTTCCTTACGGAGAGGGAAGCATCCCGGAGGGGCAGTGAAACGGAAAGGTTTCACTGCCCCTCTCTCATTATCGCAAATGGCCTTTCCCCAATGTTCGGGTCAGTCCGAAAACCCGGTGACGAACAGCAAGCGTTCCGTTCTCCTATGTCTCGGGCTCACGCCTATACTGTCGTTTTTCGAAGCGGCTTTTTGGAAATCACCACTGGTTTGGTTGGAATGGGAAACTTTTTGGGACAAAAGAGGAGTTAAATGCTTGGAGCGTATTGCAAATTCCCCTATCTTTGCGCACGCATTTAAGTTCTGCGGAAATAGCTCAGTTGGTAGAGCACAACCTTGCCAAGGTTGGGGTCGCGAGTTCGAGTCTCGTTTTCCGCTCCATTCCCTGAGGATGCTCGGATGGTGGAATCGGTAGACACGAGGGACTTAAAATCCCTTGGCTATTGCAGCTGTGCGGGTTCAAGTCCCGCTCCGAGTACGACGTTCCGGAAGCATCTTTCATTCAGTTGAGAGGTGCTTTTATTTATTATGATAAGTAAGTCACTATTATATAAAGGTACACACGAAATATAACTTAAACTCCAAATATCATGAATCGACGCATTATCGCAAGCTTTCTCTCCGTTTTGATGTTAATCACCAACGTTTATTCCATACCCCGTGTCAAGGAAACCACCGGTGACAAACTGCCCGTGGCGGTACGCGAGAGCCAGTGGAAAGGCAAGAAAGTGGCTTTCTTGGGTGATTCCATCACCGACAAGAAGCATATCGGCACCACCAAATGCTACTGGGAATACCTCTCCGAGACGCTGGGCTTCACGCCTTACGTCTACGGCATCAACGGCAATCAGATGAACAAAATACTGGGCCAGGCCAAGAAACTCTACGAAGAGCAGGGTGACGACATCGATGCCATCTTCATCTTCGCAGGCACCAACGACTACAACGCCGGAGTGCCCTTGGGCGAGTGGTACACCGAGGGAGCTCAGGTGACGCAAGTGAAGGGTGGCAACATGGAAACCCGCCGTCTCCGTTACTTCTGCATGACGGACAGTACCTTCAAGGGGCGCATCAACCTGGCGTTGGACTACCTGAAGAGTCACTACCCCACGAAACAGATTATCATGATGACACCGATACACCGTGCCTACGCCAAGTTCGGCGATGTCAACGTGCAGCCCGCTGAGGTCTACGCCAACAAGTTGGGCATCTTCGTGGACGAATATGTGAAGACGGTGAAGGAAGCCGCCAACGTATGGGCTGTGCCCGTCATCGACCTGAACAGCGTCAGCGGACTCTATCCCGTCAACGATGCCCATGTGCGGTACTTCCACGATGGCGAGACCGACCGCCTGCATCCCAATGCCAACGGCCACCAACGTATGGCTACCGCCATCATGTACCAAATGCTGGCTCTCCCCGCCACGTTCGAGTAAAGGGTGTTGAATGTGATTTCCCCGATTTCTGTGCGTGGAATTCAAGGATTTGACGTAACTTTGCCACATCTCGCTAAAAGTTAGAGTATATGGAACAACAATTAGTCATTTACAATACATTGACCCGCACGAAGGAGGCCTTCAGGCCGTTGCATGCTCCTAATGTGGGCATGTATGTCTGTGGACCTACGGTGTACGGTGATGCCCACTTAGGTCATACGCGTCCGGCCATCACCTTCGACCTGCTCTTCAGATACCTCAAGCATCTGGGGTACAAGGTTCGTTATGTGCGCAACATTACCGATGTGGGTCACCTCGAACACGATGCCGACGAGGGTGAGGACAAAATTGGCAAGAAGGCCCGTTTGGAACAGCTGGAACCCATGGAGGTGGTGCAGTATTACCTGAACCGCTACCACAAGGCGATGGAGGCACTTAACGTCTTGCCGCCCAGCATCGAGCCGCACGCCTCCGGCCACATCATCGAACAGATTCAATTGGTAAAGGAGATTCTGGACAACGGCTACGCCTATGTGAGTGAGGGCTCCGTCTATTTCGACGTGGTGAAATACAACAAAGACCACCACTATGGCAAACTCTCCGGACGCAACCTGGACGACGTGCTCAATACCACTCGTGAACTGGACGGCCAGCAGGAGAAACACAACCCTGCGGACTTTGCCCTGTGGAAGAAGGCGCAACCCGAGCACATCATGCGCTGGCCAAGTCCCTGGAGCGACGGCTTCCCCGGATGGCATTGCGAGTGCACCGCCATGGGACGCAAATACCTCGGTTCGCACTTCGACATTCACGGAGGAGGCATCGACTTGGTGTTCCCCCACCATGAGTGCGAGATAGCGCAGAGCGTGGCTTCGCAAGGTGACGATATGGTACACTACTGGATGCACAACAACATGATTACCATCAACGGGACCAAGATGGGCAAGAGCTTGGGTAACTTCATTACCCTGGACCAGTTCTTCACCGGCAACCATCCGCTGCTGGCGCAAGCCTACAGCCCGATGACAATACGTTTCTTCATCCTGCAAGCGCACTACCGCAGCACGGTGGACTTCAGCAACGAGGCCCTGCAGGCTGCCCAAAAAGGTTTTGAACGCTTGGCCGAGGCCGTGGCTAACTTGGAACGCATCGAGCCGGCTGCCGTATCTACGGTGGAGGTGAAGGATTTGCGACAGAAGTGCTACGACGCGATGAACGACGACCTCAATACGCCCATCGTGATTGCCCACCTGTTTGACGCTTGCCGTGTCATCAATACGCTCATCGACAAGAAGGCGACCATCAGTGCCGAAGACCTGAAGGAACTGAAGGAGGTGTTCCACCTCTTTGTCTTCGACATCCTGGGATTGAAGACCGAACGCGAGGCGGATGCCGCCCGTGAGGAGGCCTTCGGCAAAGCCGTGGACATGCTGTTGGAGCAACGTACCATCGCCAAGGCCAACAAGGACTGGGCGACGAGCGACAAGATTCGCGACGAGCTGACCGCTCTTGGGTTTGAAATCAAAGACACCAAAGAGGGCGCCGTTTGGCGACTCAACAAGTAACCCGGTGGGCGACTTTCTGGAGAGACCCTACGATGCCGTCAACCGGTACGGGGCGACTGAATTGCCAAGCAAAGCCATGTAGTCGCATGCCCCGTACCCTTCAGTTGGTACGCCAGTCCTGATTAGTTGGTACGCCAGTCCTGGTTGATTGAAACGAAAACCGGTACTGACAGAAAGGGGCGGTAGAAGGTGTCACTCTTGCGTCTCATTATCTTTGCGATGCGAACTGAAAATAAATCAAATATCATGAGAAAGACTTTCATACTGCTACTTTGTCTGATGCAGATGGTCTGCGTCCACGCCCAGGACGCAAGTGCCGGTCGAACGACCCGGCTCTTTAACTTCGGGTGGAAATTCCACTTGGGCGACGTGGCGGATGCCCAAACCATAGAATACGACGATGCCTCATGGCGTACGCTCGATTTGCCGCATGACTTCCAGATGGAGCAACCATGGGAGGAGTCTGCCGGCGGTGCCCGTGGCTTCAAGGCCATGGAGACGGGTTGGTACCGCAAATCTTTCCGGGCGGAAGAGGCGTGGAAGGAGCATCGTGTGCTGATTGACTTCGAAGGAGTCATGTATGTGAGCGATGTGTGGGTCAACGGAACGTTGGTGGGCAGCAACGAATACGGATACAACGGCTATGAAGTGGACATTACGAAACTTCTCAACTATGACAAGGAAAATGTTGTGGCGGTACGCGCCAACACAGGTCCTAAGGGCGGTTCGCGGTGGTACACCGGTGGCGGTATCTTCCGCGATGTTCATTTGGTGGTGAAGAACCCCGTAGCCATTGCACGGCACGGCCTGTATGTCACCACGCCCAAGATTACCGACACGGTTGCCGATGTGCAAGTGCAGGTAGAATTGGAAGGCATGCGTGGCAAGTCTTTCGACGTGGACATTCTCGCTAAGATATACGCCCCTGACGGGCAGCTGGTAGCGGAGAGTCAAACGAAGGCTCCTTTGCGGAACAAACTGCTGCACCCGGAGGTGAAACTTCCTCTCGTTACCGTCAACGCTCCTCAATTGTGGTCATGCGAGAGCCCGAACCTCTATCGTGTGGAGGTAACACTGGCGCAAGACGGCAAGACGATAGACCGGGTGGAGGACAACTTCGGTATCCGCACGATAGAGTTCTCGCCGGAGTTTGGATTCAAACTGAACGGAAAGAAACTGTTCCTGAAAGGCATCTCCAACCACCACGACTTGGGGGCGGTGGGCGTAGCGGCCTTTGACGCGGCCATTGAGCGGCAGTTCAAGCAGATGAAGCAATTCGGATATAACCATATCCGCTGTTCACACAATCCCTATTCCATCGGTTTCCTGAAATTGGCCGATAAATACGGCATCCTGGTAGTGGACGAGCTCATCGACAAATGGAGCGACAAAAGCTACTGGGGCGGACGCAAACCCTTCACCTCCCTTTGGCATCAGCTGATACCGGAATGGGTGAAGCGCGACCGCAACCATCCTTGCGTGATACTTTGGAGCTTGGGCAACGAGCTACAGATGAATGAAGGTCTGGCTGGATTCCAAACCGGTGACTGGGGCGTGACAACCTACCGCATTTTCGATGTGCTGGTGAAACGTTATGACGATACCCGCAAGACTACCGTTGCCATGTTCCCCGCCCGCAGGGGAGCTCTCGGTAAGAACGACCCGGACTTCAACACGAAGATATTCGCACCCGAACTGGCTACCGTGACGGAGGTTTCCAGCTTCAACTATCGCTATCTCAACTATCAGGAATACTTGAAACATGACCCGCACATGACCATCTACCAAAGCGAAGCGACCTCCAACGAACTGTTGGCTCCTTTCTTCGGTATGGACCACGGGAAGATGGTGGGTTTGGCCTACTGGGGTGCCATCGAGTATTGGGGCGAATCCAACGGTTGGCCCAAGAAGGGATGGAACTTCTCCTTCTTCAGTCACACCTTGGAACCCTATCCGCAAGCCTACCTTATCAAGAGCGGATTCAGCGATGAACCTTTGGTGCGCATCGGTGTGGAAGACACCGGGAACAAGAGCATCGAATGGAACGACGTGATGGTGGGAGGAACGTCCCTCTCATCGCACTGGAACCGCGAAGAAGGCAGTAACCAGAACCTCTACACCTACACCAATGCCGATGAGGTGGAACTTCTGGTGAACGGCAAAAGCATGGGAGTGAAGCGGAACGACCGCAGCGACATCAAGACCCGTAACATCATCTATTGGAAGGATGTCCCCTATGGTAAGGGTGGAACAGTGACCGCCATTGCCCGCACGGGCGGTAAGGAGGTGGCTCGTCATACCTTGCGGACAACCGGTAAGGCTGTCCGCCTGAAAGCCGTGGTGGAGGACGAGGGCAACTTCCGTGCCGATGGCATGGACTTGCAGTACATCCGGGTCTATGCCGTAGATGGTAAAGGCCGCATTGTTCCCGTATCGGGCGAAGAGGTGACTTTCGAGGTGGAAGGTGAAGCCAGGCTGATAGCCGTAGACAATGGCGACCACTACACGGACGAGCTCTTCAACGTAAACCACAAGAAACTGCACAATGGCTTTGTGATGGCAATCCTGCGCTCAACCACTAAGGCCGGTAAGGTAAGCGTGAAGATATCCGCGGAGAAGCTGAAGGGTCTCAACCTGAAGCTACAGAGCCAAGGCGAATAATCAAATGCGTTATCAACGAGAATCAAATTTAGATGCATGAATAAACTCCTGTCAATCTGTGCACTACTGATGGCTTGGATTGCCTGTTTAATAGTAATATAAACACGAATATAAACGTAATATAAACATGAATATAAACGAAAGGATAACACCTATGAAACGAACATTCTCACTACTGCTTGGGGCGGCATTGGCCTCGCTGACCTTTGCGCAATCGCTGTCCGAAAGGGAAGCCAATTACCGGCCGGATGGTCGGGCTTTTGTCTGCGTCAACGGCAACAACCGATACACGCGTGCCTTGTATGGCAGTTATGCCGACTACCGCATAGAGACGAGCGACCGGCCCATCTTCGCGCTCTACCGAAAGGTGAATAACAAGAACATCCGGTTCAGGGTCGCCTACAAAGGGGAAATGTTCCAACTCGATTCCACCGCCTATTGCGAGGCTCGCTATGAGGCAGGTCGCCGTGACTACCTCCTGCGTGACAAACGATGGGGCAACGGTGAGCTGCACCTCTCCGTGTTGGCCTATCACGACAGTGAAGGGGCTATCTGGAAGTTCAGCGCGTCGGGATTCTCCGCCCCCTTGCAACTGCAAGGACTTGTCTGCGAAACGAAGACAAGCAAATTCGTTCGTTACGGTGATATCGGTAGGATGGAGAAACCGGGTGGCTTTGACGCACCTCGTGACCCGAAGATGCTGTGCGTTACGGATGGCACGATAGACGGTGATGGAGACTTCTATGTGTCGCTGGACGGAGATACCCTGACCATGAGCCGGGACTATGCCGACAACTATGCACGGGCAGAGCAAGACCGTCAACAGCTGGCCTCGATGGTGACTTTTAATACCCCGGACCCCTTTATGAATACCATAGGCGGCACGATGGTGATGGCCGCCGACGGAGCGTGGAGCGGACAGGTGTGGCTACACGGCGCTGTGGGTTGGCGTATGCCGTTGCCCGGTTGGCGTGCCGCCTATATGGGCGATTTCCTGGGCATGCCCGACCGCCAACGCACTCACTTCACTGCCTATGCCAAGAGTCAAGTGAACAACGTCCCCGTGACGCAACCTCACTTGATGGATGCCGAGCACAACCTCTCCCGCGGAGCCTATAAATGGGGCACGCCGATGTACAGCAACGGATACATCTGCCGCAATCCGGAGCGCAACAACCAGTTCCACCACTATGACATGAACCTTGTCTACATAGACGAACTCCTGTGGCACTTCTCCTTCGATGCCGACACCGCCTACATGCGTCAGATGTGGCCAGTCATCCAAAGCCACTTGGAGTGGGAGAAACGTACCTGGGACCCCGACAACGACGGTCTGTACGATGCCTATTGCTGCATCTGGGCAAGTGATGCCTTGCAGTATCACAGTGGAGCCGTCACCCATTCGTCCGCATACAACTATCGGGGAAACCTGCTGGCCGCACGCATTGCGGAGCTGATTGGCGAAGACCCGAAACCCTATAGAGAAGAAGCCGAGCGGATACTGAAGGCCATGAACGAACGCCTCTGGTTGCCCGAAGGACACTGGGCGGAGTATCAGGACTTCATGGGACTGAAACGTCTGCACAAGAGTGCCGCTCTGTGGAGCGTTTACACGCCCGTCGACTGCGGGTCGTGCTCGCCCGAACAGGCATACAGTGCCACACGCTATGTGGACGCTTGCATACCGCACATCCCTTTCCGCTACGATGGGAAAGAGTACGCTACGGTGGCCACCACCAACTGGGCTCCTTACGAATGGAGCCTGAACAACGTTGCCATGGCTGAGGTGATGCACACCATCCTGGCTTACTATAAAGCGGGACGACCCAATGCCGCCTATCGCTTGCTGAAGAGTTGTATTCTCGACTTCATGTATTTGGGCTCCAGCCCCGGCAATTTCGGTCAAATCTCGCAGCTGGACTGCACGATAGGGGAGGCTTACCGTGACTTCTCCGATGTGACGGGCATCTCCTCGCGCACGTTGATAGAAGGACTTTACGGCATAACCCCCGATGCCCTCCATGGCCGTTGCGTCATCCGTCCCGGATTCCCGGCGGAGTGGGAGAACGCCTCGGTGCATACGCCCTATCTCGATTACACCTTCAAGCGTGAAAACGGGAAGGAAATATATACCATCAAGCAGAACTTCAAGCGACCATTGCAAATCGTTATCCGTCAGAACACGGGCAATGGGCAATACGTCGAAACCGTTTGCGGCAGCGGCAAGGAACAGCGTATCGTATTGGCTTCCACGGGTTACGAGGAACCGATAGAGGCAGCTCCGCTGCCCGCACAAACGGCGGAGGGTGTCGCTTTCGATGCGGTGAATACGAAGAAATGCCGGATGGTGGACATCGATGAGGCTTTCAACGCCAATGTGACGGATATCTTCACCAACAAATATCTCTCGCCCCGTTCGCCCTACACCACACTCTGCTTGCCTACGCAAGGCATCGGTGACTGGTGCTCTACCAAACGCACGGCGAAGATAGATGACAGCGGCTTGCGCCGGTTGGCGAAAGACGGTGTGTTCACTGCGGTCGGAGTACCGTTCCGTACGCCACAGACCGGTAAGAACATTGCGTACACCAGCCTTTGGGACAACTATCCGGACAGCATTACCGTCCCCTTGACCGGCAAGGGTAGCCATGCCTATTTGATGCTGGCAGGCAGCACCAACACGATGCAGAGCCGCTTTGAGAATGGCGTGATACGCATAGCCTACACGGACGGAAGCAGTGAGACGCTCTCCTTGCGGAATCCGGAGAACTGGTGTCCCATCGAGCAGGACTATGACGATGCGCCTGCGTTCGCGCTTTCGCATCCGCGTCCCTATCGTGTAGGACTCCTGACGGGTAAGGTCAGTCGCACGCTTGCCCTGGACCTTGGTGCGGAGCGTCAGGCCAAAGCCGCTGACCTTCCTGAGGGTAAAGTCCCCTCACTACAGATAGAGGGAGGAGCGGCGCAACTGATTGATATACCCTTGAATCCAAAGAAGAAACTGAGTAGCCTCACCCTACGCTCTACCGCCAACGATGTGGTGATTGGACTTATGGGTGTCACCGTTCAAAGTGCCCGCTGATGGTAGGAAAGAAAAACATTAAATATACCAAAAAGATTGCACTTCTTTTCTAAAAGTTCTACCTTTGTGACTCGTAAAACGCAATCAATTAACTTTAATATTGAACTCAGAATTATGAAAACAAATTACGAAATTCGTTACGCCGCGCATCCCGAAGATGCTAAAAGCTACGATACCACACGGCTTCGCCGCGATTTCCTTATCGAGAAAGTGTTCAGTGCTGATGAAGTAAACATGGTTTACTCGATGTATGACCGTATCGTTGTCGGTGGCGCGCTTCCCGTGAAGGAGAGCTTGAAACTGGAGGCTATCGACCCGTTGAAAGCTCCCTATTTCACTACACGTCGTGAGGTGGGTATCTACAACGTGGGTGGCCCGGGTGTAGTGAAGGCCGGTGACGCGGTTTTCGAACTCAACTATAAAGAGGCTCTTTACTTGGGCTCTGGTGACAGGGACATCTATTTCGAGAGCAAGGACGCGAAGAATCCCGCCAAGTTCTACTTCAACTCTTGCGTGGCTCACCGCAACTATCCCGACAAGAAGATTACGAAGGCCGAAGCGGTCGTAGCTCACATGGGCTCGCTCGAAGGTTCCAACGAGCGCGACATCAACAAGATGATTGTGAACCAGGTTCTCCCCACTTGCCAGTTGCAGATGGGTATGACGGAATTGGCTCCGGGCTCCGTATGGAACACAATGCCGGCTCACGTACACAGCCGGCGTATGGAGGCTTACTTCTACTTCGAGATTCCCGAAGACCAAGCTATCTGCCACTTGATGGGCGAAGTGACCGAGACACGCCACATCTGGATGAAGGGCGAGCAGGCCGTGCTCTCTCCGGAATGGTCTATCCACAGTGCCGCCGCTACCCACAACTACACGTTCATCTGGGGTATGGGTGGAGAGAACCTCGACTATGGCGACCAAGACTTCTCCAAGATTACTGACCTGAAATAATTTGGTCTGTGACCAGGCGTGAAAATAGAACAGTTTACTAATTAATATAACAAACGAAATTATGAATCCTTATTTGAACTTCTCTTTGGAAGGCAAGGTTGCCCTTGTAACAGGAGCTTCCTATGGTATTGGTTTTGCTATCGCTTCAGCATTCGCTGAGCAAGGCGCGAAAATCTGTTTCAACGATATCAACCAGGATTTGGTAAACAAAGGTCTGGCTTCTTATAAAGAAAAAGGTATCGAGGCTCACGGGTATGTGTGCGACGTTACCGATGAACCCGCCGTGCAGGCTTTGGTAGCCAAGATTGAGAAAGAAGTCGGCCCCATCGATATCCTCGTAAACAACGCGGGTATCATCCGTCGCGTGCCGATGCACGAGATGGAAGCAGCTGACTTCCGCAAGGTTATCGACATCGACTTGAACGCTCCGTTCATCGTGTCAAAGGCCGTGTTGCCCTCCATGATGAAGAGAAAACATGGCAAGATTATCAACATCTGCTCTATGATGTCTGAGCTTGGCCGTGAGACCGTTTCCGCTTATGCGGCAGCCAAGGGCGGTCTGAAGATGCTTACCCGCAACATCTGCTCTGAGTATGGTGAATACAACATCCAGTGCAACGGCATTGGCCCGGGTTACATCGCTACTCCTCAAACAGCTCCTTTGCGCGAGAAACAGCCGGACGGCTCTCGTCACCCGTTCGATTCGTTCATCTGCGCCAAGACTCCTGCCGGACGCTGGTTGCAGCCTGAGGAACTGACAGGTCCCGCCGTGTTCCTGGCTTCCGAGGCTTCCAACGCCGTGAACGGACACATCCTCTACGTGGATGGCGGTATCCTGGCTTACATCGGTAAACAACCTAAATAATCTGACCGATTATGAAGAAGCATTTTGTTTGGGTCGCGTCGTTGCTGATGATGTGCGCCTGTTCGCAGAAACAGGCCGTCACGGTGACGGTATCCAATAGCACCGACCTGAACCGGACAGAGGAGATGGTAGAGGTGTCGATGGAAAACATTGCGCAGAAACTGCAACTGGCCGACACCGCCGAAGTGGTGGTGCTCGATGCCAATGGTCAGCAGTTGCCTTCGCAGGTGACCAGCGACGGCAAACTCATCTTCCCCGCTACGGTAGGAGCCAATGCGTCGGTCAACTACACCGTAAAGGCCGGAACGCCGGCTATGGTAGAGACGAGCGCGTGCGGTCGTCACTACCCCGAACGGGTGGACGACATCGCTTGGGAGAACGACAAAGTGGCGTTCCGCACCTACGGACCGGCTTTGCAGGCAAGCGGTGAGCGCGCTTTCGGCTACGATGTGTGGGTGAAGAACGTTCCCGAGATGGTCGTGGAGAAACGCTACGCCGATGAGCTGAACCCCGAAACCAAGGCGAAGATTGAAGAACTGAAGAAGGCTGGCAAGACGGAAGAAGCCGATGCGCTCTATAAGTCGGTCAGCTATCATGTGGACCATGGAAACGGACTGGACTGCTACAAGGTTGGTCCTACGCTCGGTGGCGGTACGGCTGCCCTGTTGGCTGCCGACTCGTCCATCATCTATCCTTATTGCTATAAGGAGTACGAGATTCTGGACAACGGTCCGTTGCGTTTCAGCGTGAAGTTGGTCTACAATCCTTTGGTTGTGAACGGCGACTCCAATGTAGTGGAGACCCGTGTCCTTTCACTTGACAAAGGCTCCAACCTCAACAAGGTGGTGGTTACTTATCAAAACCTGAACGCTACGACTCCTGTGGTTACCGGACTGGTTATCCATCCGGAGAACCCGAAGGCTTACAAGGCTGAGGCTCAGAAAGGCTACATCGCTTACGAGGACTTGACCGACAATGTGAACAACAACAACGGCAAGATCTATGTGGGTGCGGTGTTCCCTGCCTTGGTGAAAGAAGCCAAAGCGGTTTGCTTCCCAGAGAAGGAGAGCAAAGAGTTGCGTGGTGATGCCACCGGTCACGTGTTGGCCATCAGCGACTATAAACCCGATACCGAATATGTCTACTATTGGGGTTCGGGTTGGACAAAAGCCGGCATGGATTCCATGGAGAAATGGGAGAACTACCTGGACGAATATGCTCAGAAGGTTCGTAACCCGTTGACCGTTACCGTCAAGTAAGCTCCATTAAGCTGCATACATCGTGCGTCCGGTTTGTTCCCTATGCGGAACAGACCGGACGCATTGTTTTGTTAGGACAGAAGTGCTTCTTAATCGACAAAAATGTACCGATTGCACTCCTTAATGGAAAAATATTGCACGAACCGGCCTCTTAATGGAAAAATATGTATAATTTTACCGCATCATTAAACGCTTAATCGACTAAAATGGCACAGGATAAGCTCCTACAGAATCTGATGGAAGTGGTTGTCGGCACATCTGATACTCGCATTGGTAAATTGGTAAAGGAAGGTAAGTTGCGCAAAATCGCTCCCCGTATCTATACTCATAATATGGATGCGACACCGGAGGAGATTGTACGGCGCAATATTTTCCATATCCTTGGCCAACTCTACCCGCACGCGGTCATCAGTCATCGCTCTGCCTTTGAACTGAAACCCACACCGGAAGGCGATATCTTTCTGACCTATTCTTATACTAAGAATATTACGTTGCCTGGCGTTAAGGTACACTTGATGCAGGGACATCCAGGTACAGACCATGACATGCCTTTCATTGAGAATCTCTACATTTCCAGCTCGGAACGACGAATCTTAGAGAATCTTCAGTATGGACGTTCCCGTGGAGGTGTCTCCAAATGTCTTCCCCGTGCTTTTATCGAGGAAAACCTCGAAAAGATGCTTTTGGTGAATGGCGAAGGCGGTCTCAACACTTTTCGCGACAAGGCTAAAGAACTATCCCGTGAGTTGGGAATGACAAAGGAGTATGAAACGCTGAATGCTGTCATTGGAGCACTGTTGTCAACCAAGCCGTTGGATGTCCTTTCTGCCGATAGCGCATTGGCAAGAGCCAAGGGGTTGCCCTATGACCAGGAACGGACGAACCTGTTCCGTACTTTGTTTGATGCCCTACACAATGAACTGTTTCCTGTGATGGATGAACCTAACGTGTCCTCTGCGGCATTCCGCAACTTCGCTTTTTTTGAGAGTTACTTCTCCAACTATATTGAAGGGACGGAGTTCGAGATAGAAGATGCCTATCGTATTGTTGAAACGGGACAACCTATGCCGGCCCGTAATGCGGACTCGCACGATGTGTTGGGAACTTTTCAGTTGGTGGCAAGCCGAAGAGAGATGCAGCGTACGCCTGGCTCTGCTGAAGAGTTGATGGACCTGCTTCAAACTAGACATCGCATAATGATGGCTGCCCGGCCCGACAGGAATCCGGGTTCTTTCAAAATGCGGAACAATCATGCCGGAGATACGCATTTTGTGGATTGTACGCTCGTCAGGGGAACTTTATACAAAGGGTTTGAGTACTATCGGGCTTTGGAATCTCCTTTTGCCAGAGCTTTGTTTATACTTTTCATGGTTAGTGAGGTTCATCCTTTCAGCGATGGTAACGGTCGTATATCGCGCATCATGATGAATGCAGAACTTGTTCATGCGGATCAGTCCAAGATTATTATCCCCACGGTTTTCCGGGACGATTATCTGAATGCCCTACGAAGGTTGACAAGGAGAGGCGACCCAAGTGTCCTTATTCGGGCTTTGTCGCGTGTTCGTCAGTTCAGTTACCACATCACAGGTGAAGATTTCGAAGAGACCCGTAACTATCTTACCCACTGCAATGCTTTCAAGGAGAGCGATGAGTCCGTCCTGAAGTTTTGATTTTTAATTTATCCAACCATATTGGTACGTTCTGGGTGTAAATTGATAAAGCGGATTCTTACGGAATATCGGCCGTTCTCTGGGCTCACAAAGTATGCTATCAGTAACCATAAGAACTGAGTTATTACCTTGTTGCCATTCGGTGACCAGACAAAGTAATAACTCAGATATCTTATGTGGTAAATACCACACTCCTGTTTTATGACAAAGGACTAATATCCAGGATTTTGATTCATAGAGGGATTGAATGAAATTTCACTTGATGGAATGGGCAACAGTTACCCTACGACTCTTTCATTTCAAAAATTTGCGAAGGATGTCTATTTTTTCATTCATAACCGAAACTTTTGTGCAAATATAGCAAAGTTTCGGTTATGGACGAAACTTTTGGTTGTGGATATTGCGGCACTATACGCCTGATGTTGTGTCTGATACTACGCCTGATGCTACGTCTGATGCTGCGATGCTACGCTATGGTTTCTTTTTCTTCACCGCCTGGATGTTCCGCATCAGTCCGGAGTACTTGGCCCGTTTCACGGCAGAACCTTTGAACAGCGTGCGGTACTGCTCCTCGGTAAGGTGGTCCCACGCTTCACGGCTCATTCGCAGAAACGCTTCTTGGGGTTGCAGATGAGGCTCGGTAGTGGGGTGGGCGAAGCTGTTCCATGGACAGACCTTCTGACAGCGGTCGCATCCGTAGATGCAGTCCCCCATAGCGGCAATGGCTTCCGTGGGAATGTCGCTCCGGTTCTCTATCGTCAGATAGGAGAGGCAATGGTTGGCGTTCAGTATACGAGGACCTTCCAATGCATGCGTGGGACAGGCTTGCAAGCAGCGGTCGCAAGTGCCGCAGCGGTCTGGTTGTGGAGTGTCGTAGGCGAGTGGCAGATTGAGTACCAACTCTCCCAGGAAGAAGGTGGAACCCGCTTTCGGGATGATGAGTTGGCAGTTCTTGCCTATCCATCCCAGTCCGCTCTTCCACGCCCAATAGCGTTCGAGCAACGGAGCCGTGTCGCAGAACGCCCTCCCTACGGCTTCGGGAAATTGTGTCTGCACCGCCTGTAGCAGTTGCAACAGCTTCCCCTTCATCACGTCGTGATAGTCCTTCCCGTAAGCATACCACGCGAATTGGTAATGGTCTGCCGGCAGTTGTTGCGCGGGAAAATAGTTGAGTGCCACACTGACTACGCTCTGCGCCCCTTCGACCAACAGGCGAGGGTCGAGCCGTACGTCCTGATAACGGCTCATGTAATCCATGTCAGCCTGTTTGCCTTCCGCTATCCAATGCCGGAAACCCTGTCTTGCCTCGTTGTCCACGGGCAGCGCAGCGGCAAAGCCACAAGCATCAAAGCCGAGGCGTTGCGCCTCGGCTTTGATGAATTTGCTGTATGTTTCGCTGTTTGAATCCATGGTCAGTCGAACACTTTGAAGGTGTATCCCTGTTCCAAGAGCCATTCGATGGAACGGGGCAGGGCGTACTCCAGATTTTGCCGTGACTTCAGAGAGTCGTGGAAAGTGATGATGGAGCCGTTGCGGGCATACTTCTTCACCTTCCCGAACACCTGCTCGCCGTTGAGGTGCTTGCTGTAGTCCCGCGTCACGAGATCCCACATCACGATGCGGTATTTCCACTTCAGCACCTCGTACTGCAACCACCGCATGTGTCCGTGTGGCGGACGGAAGAGGTCGGTCTGCAACTTCTCGTTGGCTTTCTCCGCATTGGCCATATAGTTTCGGGTCAGGTACTCGAACCCTCGGATGTGGTTGTAGGTATGGTTGCCCAACCTGTGGCCCGCGGCCTTCACCATCTCGAACTCTTCGGGGTGCTTGCGCACATTGTCGCCTACCATGAAGAAGGTGGCCTTTATCTGGTATTTGTCGAGCACGCTGAGCACCCAAGGGGTGACTTCGGGTATCGGACCGTCGTCGAAAGTCAGATACACGGCACGCTCCTTGGAGCTCATTCTCCAATAGGCGCGCGGATAAATCCAACGTACAATCAATGGGGGCTGCTCTATAAACATACGCCTCTATCTCCTTTATTTTGAACCGACACGCAGCTTGAACAGCTCGAACATCTCATTGAACTTGGTCGCGTAGTGTGTTGACACTTCCGCGTCGGGGTTATTGTCAATCAACAGTCTGGCTATTTCGCTGAGCAACGAGATGTGGTACTGACACTCACTGATGTTCTGCTGGAAGTGCGTGTCGTCCAGACTCAGAATCCAGGTCGCGTGCTCCAGCGATTTCTTGCCCATGGCATCGGCAATCGCCGTTCCCTGCTCCTTCTTTCCCAACTGGAAGTAGGCCTTGGCCAACGTCATCGACCCGCTCTGGTAATCGTGCGCCAGGGTGGCGTTCGGTATCACCTTCTCGCAGTAGTCGAGTGCCTTCAGGGCCTTGTCGTTCTTTCCCTCCTTGAGTAGCTGCGTCACCAGTTGGCTGAACATGCGCCGATGGGTGTAGCACATGCGGCTGATGGTCTCGTCGAGGTAGACTTTCGGGTTCTCGATGCCGCCAAACTTGAACTTGTTCATCAGGTTGTCGTACATCCTTTCCGTGTCGATGGCGAAGCCCTCACGGATGCTCTGCGGATAGCCCAGCTGCTGGAAGTTGAACGGTGTGATGCGGTAAGCCAGTCCCTCCTGCAAGAAGAACGGACTGAGTCCCATGTGGTTCTCCTCGCCCACCGTGGTGGCGATGTATATCGGTCGTTCCCAGTTGGCGTTGGCAAGCATCTCCAGCATCATCAAATCATTCTTGTAGAGCGCGCGCTTCTTCAACGGGATGACCATCTTGTCGGGGATGCTGTCGTTGAGCTCTTTCGGGATGAGCATGCCCGAGCGGCGTACGGCCTCCTTGTCAATCGTGATGTAGACCGTATCCGTGGGGATGAAGTGGAGGTCGGCATTCTTGGTGCGTACCCAATACTTCAGGATGTTCTTCAACTCGAAAGGCTCGTCGCCGAAACTCTCTTTGGCAGCCGTGGGGTTACTCTTGTAGATGTCCAATATCCGTGATTTGGCATCCGGCCGTATGGGAATATATTCATTCGTGCCCGACACGTATTCGATGCGGTCCCACAGGATGGGTACGGACGGCGATTCGTAGGCTGGACGGCGCATCTGGTCGATGTACCAGTCGGTCTGCAGATAGCTGAGGTTGCAGACACGCACGTCCGTGCGGAAGTTCTCCGTCTCCTGGTTGTACCAAAGCGGGAAGGTGTCGTTGTCGCCGTTGGTATAGATAATCGGCTTGCCCTCTTCCTGCAGGCTCATCAGATAGTTCTGCCCGAAATCGCGGCAAGTGTATCTGCCGCTACGGTCGTGGTCGTCCCAGGTCTGGCTGGCCATCTGCACGGGGATGCAGAGGCAAGCCACGGAAGCTATCACGGCCGCCGTTGTGCAGATGTTCTGTTTGTCCTTCTTGTTGAGGTATTTATTGAGGAACCGCGCCACGCTCGCTACGCCCAGTCCTATCCAGATGGCGAAGGCGTAGAACGAACCGGCGTAGGCATAGTCGCGCTCACGCGGCTGGTTCGGTGTCTGGTTCAGATAGAGCACAATGGCCAGTCCTGTCATGAAGAACAGGAAGAATACCACCCAGAACTGCTTGATGCCCTTCTCGCCCCTGTAGGCTTGCCAGAAGAGGCCGAGCAGACCGAGTATCAAGGGCAGGCAGTAGAACACGTTGTGCCCCTTGTTCTCCTTCAGGTCCGTGGGGAGCAGCTCTTGGTCGCCCAACATCAGGTTGTCGATGAAGGGGATGCCCGTAATCCAGTTTCCCTTGTCGTTCTCTCCGCTACCCTGAATGTCGTTCTGTCTGCCGGCGAAGTTCCACATGAAGTAGCGCCAATACATATAATTGACCTGGTAGCTGAGGAAGAAACGGATGTTGTCCCACTGGGTAGGCATCTTCACCATCACGGTCTCGCCGCACTGGTCGTAGGGAACCTGGTATCCCTTGACTCCGCCCAGCCACTCTTCATAGAGGTTGTGGCCGGCCCAGTTGGCGTGCTGTTCGCTATACATACGGGGGAAGAGCATATTCTGGGCATAGACATAGTCCGTCTTGTGACGTACGATTTCGTAGCTGTCCTTCTCGTCGGGCGACACTTTCTCCTTCCGTTGGTAAACCGGTGCTCCTTCCACCGAGACCGGTACGCAGTAGCCACCCTCGTTTTTCAGCTTCACCTTCGACGAGTAGGCCTGTCCATAGAAGAGCGGTCGGGTGCCGTATTGTTCACGTCCCAGGTATTCGCCCAGCGTGAAGATGTCTTCCGGAGAGTTCTGGTCCATCGGCGTGTTGGCCGTGGAGCGGATGACGATGAGCGCGTAGCTGGAGTAGCCCACCATGATCATCATCAGGCAGAGCAGGGCGGTGTTCAGGGAGCGTGCGCTCACCATAATCTTCTTGCCCAGACAGCCGAATAGCCACAACGCGAGCAGTGCCAAGACCACGATGCCGCCTATGACGCTCATTGCCCCGTAACCATAGAAAGGAATGCCGAGCATGGCCACTGTCACCACGAAGGCGATGTTCATCCGCTTGACGCTCTTCACGGTGTAGCTCTCGTACACGCCCCAAATGAGGGAAGCGGCGAGCAGAACGATGTAGACGATGACACCCGTGTTGAACGGCAGGCCCAGTACGTTGACGAACAACAGCTCGAACCATCCACCCACCTTCACGGCTCCCGGCACGATGCCATAGAGTACTACGGCAATCAGTATCATCGAACCGATGAGTGCCAAGAGTGAACCTTTCAGGTTGGCGTTCGGGTTCTTCTTATAATAGTAGACCAGCACGATGGCGGGGATGCAAAGCAGGTTGAGCAAGTGTACGCCGATGGAGAGTCCCGTCAGGTAGGCGATAAGAATCAGCCAACGGTCGCTGTGCGGCTCGTCCGCCACGTCTTCCCATTTCAGTATCAGCCAGAATACGGCGGCGGTGAAGAGCGATGAATAGGCGTAGACCTCGCCCTCTACGGCACTGAACCAGAACGTGTCGCTGAACGTGTAGGCCAACGCGCCTACCAAGCCTGCACCCATGATGGTAATCAGTTGCCCCAGTGTCATCTTCTCCGTGTCGGGACAAATCAACGAGCGGGTCAAGTGGGTGATGCTCCAGAAGAGGAACAGGATACATCCGGCACTCAGCAAGGCGGACATGGTGTTGACCATGCGCGCCACCTGGCTCGGGTCGCTCACGAACTGTGAGAAGAGGTTCGCCGTCAGCATGAAGAACGGTGCGCCGGGCGGGTGACCGACTTCCAGCTTGTATCCGGTAGTGATGAACTCGGGGCAATCCCAAAAACTTGCGGTAGGCTCAATCGTAAGGCAATAGACAATCGCCGCAACGAGGAACGTGAACCATCCCGTTATGTTATTTATCAGTTTATACTGTCTCATGAAACTGTTATTTTGTGATATCACTCGTTTGGGTGGCAAAGGTAAAAAGAAAATGGCTATCTTTGCTCATTCTTAACTTATTTATACTATATGTTATGGCAGAGACCTTAGAAAAAGCCGGCGGAACCAAAGAGGAGATGTATCAGACCCTCGTGCCGCAAATAGAATCGTTGATAGCCGACGAACCGGACATGATAGCCAACATGGCCAATGTGGCTGCGGCCTTGATGGAGACCTTCCGTTTCTGGTGGGTCGGTTTCTATCGGGTGATGGATGACCAACTGGTGCTCGCTCCTTTCCAAGGTCCTTTGGCCTGCACCCGCATCGGCTACGGCAAGGGTGTATGCGGCACGGCCTGGAAAGAGGCGCGTACGGTTATTGTCCCCGACGTGGACGACTTTCCGGGACATATCGCCTGCAGTTCCGCTTCGCGCTCAGAGATAGTCGTCCCTCTCTTTTGTGGAGAACAAGTAGTTGCCGTGCTCGACATCGACAGCGAACGCTTGGCTACTTTTGATGGAACAGATGCGCGTTATTTGCAACAAATCTGTCAATTATTAGGGCGATAGCCATAAATACGTTATTTTTGTAAGTTGTTTACTAAACCGATAAATCGTATGAGAAAAGATGTCGTGCTCCTGGATGGAGCTGTAGGAACGAGCCTTTGGAAGAAGTCCAACGACAAGCATCCGGTGTGGACTTATAACCTCGACCGTCCGGAACTGGTCACGGAGTTGACAAAGGAATATATCGACGCGGGTTCGCGGATTGTACTGACCAACACCTTTGCCGCCAACCGCTCGTTTGTGAGCCGCGAGGGCGATTACGACGTGAAGGAGGTTGTGAAGGCTGCCGTCAAGCTGGCGACCGATGCCGTGAAGGGTACGGACGTGAAGGTGATGTTCACCGTAGGCCCGTTGATGGAGATGATGGAACCGTTTGGCTCAGTCAGCGAGTTCCAGGCCAAGATGATGTACGAAGAGCAGATTGGTGCGGGCATGAGCTTGGACGTGAAGCCCGACATCATCTATGCGCAGACCTTCATCGACCTGAACATGGCGGAGATTGCCATCAGTGTGGCGGAGAAATATGATGTGCCCATCTTCTGCACGTTGAGCTTCGCCGAGAACGGCTACACCATCATGGGCAACTCCGTGGACGAGTTTATCGCGGCCATGGAGAAGCATCCTAAGGTGAAGGCCATCGGGCTCAACTGTAACATCACTCCCGAACTGGCGGTTCCCGTTATCGCCCAGTTTGCCGGCAAGACCACCAAGGAACTCATCTTCAAACCCAATGCCGGTCAGCCAAAGGTGCAGGACGGGAAGACCGTCTCGTCCGAGGATGCCGCCGACTTTGTCAATGCCGCCCTGCCGGCCCTTGACCATGGCGTGAAGTATATCGGTGGCTGCTGTGGTACCGACCCCACCTACATCCGGTTGCTGAGGCGGGAACTCGACAAAGAATAAGA
>CAVFNZ010000026.1:0-22655 GCA_963624095.1 Clostridium sp. CAG:217
ACCGCCCGAAGCCAAAGAGGACTGTATATAATACACCTCATGAGGCGTCCTTTGTTGCTTTGTTTTTGACAAATTGTTTCGAACTGCTAGATTCTCAGAACGTCAAAACCAAAGCGTACAAAAACGCCTTTACCAATATGTATGTCTGCCCAACCTCTGCCCATCGGGGCTTCCGGTATGATACAGACGCTACAAAAATAATTAATTCATACGAAACACAAGTCGAATGCCCTTATTTTATATCCGAAAAAGTTTATTCTTGACTTATGTTAACATACGAAGTGCATGCATATGCGCATTTTGCAATTTCTGACTTAGCAATCCTTATTCCTAAATTTATCGCTGGGCTAAAGAAGTTGCTGGCCAAAAGAAGAATCCAGCGGCATACCCACCACTGTGCCGCACCTCGAATTGAACCTTCGTCAGTCCTGTTCGCTCCACCCTACTGCGCTCCTTTCCCTTATCGCAAGCAACCTCGCTAAACGAACAAGATTGTGCAGAAGTCACTTAGAACAGCGTGAAATACTATATATAAAACGTCAATCTCACCCCAATATTTAACAGAAAGACTTCTATGGAGCACCTTTCAGAGCCGCAACCGCCGGATAGTCTCCTCCGACATGTAGGACATCAAATCCAGATACATCATTCGGGAATCCAGAGGGTCTTCATCTGCGATATGGTTTGCCTCTTTCTCCAAACCTTCTGAAGAGTACAAGAACTTGAATCCGTTCTTCTCGTAGAAATGCAAGACATCCGGCTTGTTATATGCATCAACAACCATAAAGCGGCATCCGGTTTTGTTGTCAGGGTGAAAGAACCAAGAGGCGATAAAATCGATAACCTGCGAGCCAACCCCATAATCAGAGCCTTGAAATTCGCTCGCTACACCCAATCGGCCAATCAATACCGCAGGATAGCTCCGTGTCCTTTTTGAGTTCGGTATCTTACGTTGTATTCTGTTCCGTGAGGAGTTGGGTATCAGAGCAGCCTTAATGCTATCGTTGGCGAGAGTGAAAGCGCACACAATCTTTTTGTCTCCGTCCATGGTGGAAAAATAGTACGTCTTTCCAAGCAGTTGCTCCGCGTAACAATATGATTCATTGTGAAAGAAATCATCCAAATCACTATCGCCGCAACTGAAGGTCTGCAACTCGCCATCGGTTGTAACAGGATATGGAAACCCGCCGCACCTACTTTGCAAAAGGTCCTTTTCCTCCATGCTCCTTCATGTATTTGCGCGAGCGTTCCATCATTTCGTCTATCTGTTCAAAGGTAAAACGCAGCTTCCTTGTGCGCAATTGAGGATTGCGCTCAATCTCTTCCGCTTCGCGCACAAACCGTTCAGCCGTCTCACCCGTAAGAATGGGTATGCTCCTTATCTCCAATGCCATAGTGACCTTTTTTCAAACGTTTGGTAATGCAAAGATAATACAAATTAGATATAAAACGTCAATCTCACCCCAATATTTAACAGAAAGACTTCTATGGAGCACCTTACAAGACCGCAGTCTGTTTACATATTAATAAGGTAAAGAGTGAAATTTCCAATCGACAATTGCTATATAGCCATCTGTCCGGGACATTATAGTCATTTCCGGTGATGCGTCCAACGCTGTAATCACGCTGCAAGATTCGCCCGTTTGGTTGATACATTCTGACAGTTCATTGAATAGATTTGCAGACAGAAAACAATGTAATTACCTTTGTAGCGTTCATTTTTAATAACAAAAGACATGAAACGCTTACTGATTTACTTGATGGTTGTCGGGCTGTGCGCGGCCTGCTCCACAGACAACGGATGGACGGACGACGACAGCAACACCCCCGGCTACGACGGAGGGTCCACGGACAGTAGCAGTGGAACATCCTACGCCACTTCAATCTCCGAACTGACATCGTTCGACATCGCGATTGACGAAACGGCACTCGCCGAGACGGAGACGATCCCGACGGAAAGCGACGCGGACAATTACGAGGATTACATCGAAAACAATTCTTTCCCCAACGAGGTGAGCATCGTCTTCAGCAACACGTCGGCCACGGTTACGGGCGAAGTGAGCGGCGTGACGGTGACAGCGACGGGAGCCGACGTGGTGGTGACTTCGACCGCCAAAAAGGTGAAGTACACCGTGAGCGGAAGTACCTCGGACGGATTCCTGAAAATCTACAGCGACAACAAGTTCGCCCTGCAGCTCAACGGGGTGAGCATCACCAACCCGGACGGAGCACCGCTGAACATACAGAGCAAGAAACGCGGGTTCATCATCCTGACGGACGGCACGGAGAACACGCTGACGGACGGCACTGCCTACAACGACGCCACGGACGACGAAGACATGAAGGCCACGCTCTTCAGCGAGGGCAAGCTGCTCTTCTCGGGCAACGGGTCGCTGAAAGTATACGCCAACTGCAAGGCGGGCATACGCAGTGACGACTACCTATTCTTCCGACCGGGCAACAACATCTACGTGAAGGCGACGGCCGGCAACGGCATCAAGGCCAACGACGCCATCTACATCAAAGGCGGCGTGATCAACGTGGAGACCTCCGCCACGGCGGCGAAGGCACTCAGTTGTGACGGTCTCGTGCAGATAGACGGCGGACGCACGACAGCCATCACCAGCGGTGGCGGCGAGCTGGACGAGGACGAGGCGGACGTGACCGCTTGCGCCGGCGTCAAGGCGGACAGCATCATCGTCATCAACGGCGGCAACCTCCTGTGCAAGAGCACGGGTGCCGGAGGCAAGGGCATCAGCACCGACCAGACACTGACCGTAAACGGAGGTACCATCAAGGTAATCACCACCGGCAAGCAGTATGTGCTGAACAAACTGGACACTTCGCCCAAGGGTATCAAGAGTGACGGAAACATGTACATCAAGGGCGGTGACATCACCGTGAGATGTTCCGGCGGCGAAGGCTCTGAAGGCATAGAGAGCAAGGGAACGATGGACATCAGCGGAGGCACCGTGAAATCTTACTGCTACGACGACGCCATCAACTCGGCCGGCGCGATGACCATCAGCGGAGGTAGCATCTTCGCTCTGGGCACCAACAACGACGGCATCGACTCCAACTCCACCATCGCCATCAGCGGAGGTGTGGTAATCGCTTGCGGAACAACGACACCCGAAGGCGGCTTCGACTGTGACGAAAACACCTTCGCCGTGACCGGCGGCACTTTGATAGGCATCGGCGGCACCACCTCCACACCTACCTCCAACGCTTGCTCGCAGCCCGTGGCCATCGTGGGCGGCAGCAGCATCAGCAGCGGACAGTTCATCACCGTGGCCGACGCGAGCGGCAACAACCTGCTGGCGTTCAAAGTGCCGATGGACTACTCGCGCCAGGGCTACACGCTGTTGGCTTCGTCGCCCAAGATGACGAAGGGCAACGCCTACACCATCTCCTCGGGAGCTACAGTGACAGACGGTACGGACTTCTGCGGATACGTCACCGACGCCACGGTGAGCGGTGGCTCCAAGGTGGCCACGATGACCCTCTCGCAAATGGTGAACACCTATAACTTCAACGGCGGTCAAGGCGGAGGAGGAAACCAGGGTGGCGGAGGAGTCCAGCCTGGCGGAGGCGGAGGTTTCAGATGGTAAATTATCCCTCCCAACCCATCTCCCTTAAAGTAATAATTTGTACATTTGGCGGTCTTTGGGTCAAATCCCCACAAGACCGCCGCTACAGATGAAAATGACAGGACAGAAGAAATCGGAAAACATCCTTTACGCGGTGCTGTGGACGGTATTGTTCGCGGCACCCGTGTTGTCGATGTATGTCAGTGCCATGACCAACCACACCACCACCTATGACTGGCAGGGGGTGTGGAACACCTGGCGCATGCTGGGCGTGTTCGCCCTGGCCTTTTACCTCCATAACCTCCTGCTCGCGCCTTTGTTGGTATACCGCGGCCGGAAGGTTCTCTACCTCGCGCTCGCGATTCCCCTGCTCATAGGGTTCGGCATCTACCAGGAAGCCAACAATCCGCATCCCCTTCCACCCAAGGAGAGGGAGGAGATGAGACCACCCCTCCCGCAGGAGCCGCCGATGTTCGAGCGGGATTCACGACCCAAGCGCGAACCCCGGCCACAACGGATGGAACAACGGACACCACCGTTCGTCTTCGGGCAGAAGGACACGGTCGCAGTCACCATCCTGCTGTTGCTGCTGGGACTGAACATCGGAGCGAAATACTTCTTCAAGTCGACCGACGACCGCAAACGGATGAAGGCGTTGGAGCGGGAGAACCTGACGCACCAACTGGAATATCTGAAGTATCAGATCAACCCGCACTTCTTCATGAACACGCTCAACAACATACACGCCCTGGTGGACATTGACCCCGAACAGGCCAAACACACCATCGAGGTGTTGTCGCGCCTGATGCGCTACATGCTCTACGAGGCCAACGACACGCTGGCTCCGCTGAAAAAGGAGCTGGACTTCATCTCCAACTACGTGGGGCTGATGCGTATCCGCTACGCCGAGCACGTGCGCATCACGTTGTCCGTGCCCGCCACCGTCCCCGACGTGCAGGTTCCGCCGCTGCTCTTCATCATCTTCGTGGAGAACGCCTTCAAGCACGGCATCAGCTACGAGAGGGAGTCGTTCGTGGAAATCAGCGTGACGATGGACGACGACGGGTATGTGGACTTCCGCTGCCGCAACAGTCGGAAACCCTCAAACGAGGAGACGCAAGGCGGCGTAGGGTTGGGTAACGTGAAGGAGCGGTTGCAGCTGATTTACGGCAAAGCCTACCAACTGGACATCCAACCCACGGAGAAGGAGTACCGGGTGCGGCTGCGCATCCCCAACAAAGGACTTAACACATTGCTCAAGAGATGATAAAATGTATAGCGATAGACGATGAGCCGTTGGCACTGAAGCAGCTGACGGCCTACTTGCAGAAAGTACCCTTCTTTGAAGTGGCGGGTTCGTGCATCAGTGCCATGGAGGCCATGCGGCTGATGGAAACGGTGAAGGCCGACGTGCTCTTCATCGACATCAACATGCCGGACCTGAGCGGAATGGACTATGTGCGCTCGCTCAGCCATCCGCCCATGGTGGTGTTCACCACGGCCTACTCGGAATACGCGCTCGAAGGGTATCGGGTGAACGCCATTGATTACCTGCTGAAGCCTTTCGGGCTGAGCGACGTGATGAGGGCGGCCAACAAGGTGAAGCAACAGTACGACCTGATGCACGCCGACAACGCCTCGGCACCGGACAGCGACGACTCCCTCTTCCTGAAGACGGAGTACAAGGTGGTGCGCATCAAGGTGGCGGACATCGTTTACGTGGAGGGTATGAGCGAATATCTGCGCATCCACTTGGCCACGGAGCCGAAGCCCCTCACCGTGCTGCTCAGCATGAAGAAGATGGAGGAGCGGTTGGAGGGGCACGGATTCATGCGGCTGCACAAGTCGTACATCGTCAACCTGAGCTGCATCAAGGAAATCAGCAAGAGCCGTGTCATCCTCGCCAACGGCAAGGACATCCCCATCGGAGAGAGTTTCCGTGAGAAGTTGAATGAGTTCGTCGCTGGCAAGTTCATCCGGTAGCTGATAGCGGAAGAACATTTATTGAAAAAAAGTGGCAAAATGTTTGCATGGTATGAAAACATCGCATACTTTTGCCACATAAATCAGAACAAAAGCAGAAACAAGCAAATGAGTATTATGGTCAATACATATTGGTGGTGGCGCCGCTTACAACTCCAAAAGTCGTAAGGGTCTGCTCCTGTGTATATACCGAATCCATAAATCCAGAGAATATAGCAAAGGGCTGTCGTACTTACGACAGCCCTTTTTGTTTTATCACGATTCAGAAACAAACAAATCCAAAACATAGAAAGTTATGACAAAGAAAACTTATCTCGTCAACGACGAAGGCTATTACGGGGAGTTCGGCGGAGCCTACATCCCCGAGGTGCTCTACCAGTGCGTGGAGAACCTGAAGAACAACTACCTGAAGGTGCTTGGCAGCGAGGAGTTCAAGCGGGAGTATCACCAGCTGCTGCGCGACTATGTGGGTCGTCCCTCTCCACTCTATTTGGCCAAGCGTCTCTCTGAACGCTACGGGTGTAAGGTCTACCTGAAACGGGAGGACCTGAACCACACCGGAGCGCACAAGATCAACAACACCATCGGACAGATACTGTTGGCGAAGCGGTTGGGCAAGACACGCGTCATCGCCGAGACGGGAGCCGGACAGCACGGAGTGGCCACCGCCACCGTTTGCGCGCTGATGAACATGGAGTGCGTGGTCTACATGGGCAAGACGGACACGGAACGTCAGCGGGTGAACGTGGAGAAGATGAAGATGCTCGGCGCTACGGTACGCCCCGTCACCTCGGGCAACATGACACTGAAAGACGCTACCAACGAGGCCATCCGCGACTGGTGCTGTCACCCCTCCGACACCTATTATATAATAGGTTCCACCGTGGGGCCTCACCCCTACCCGGACATGGTGGCCCGTCTGCAGAGCATCATCAGCGAGGAGATAAAGACGCAGTTGGTGGCGAAGGAGCAGCGCGACTACCCGGATTACCTGATCGCCTGCGTGGGCGGAGGCAGCAACGCGGCGGGCACCGTCTACCACTATGTGGATGACGAGAGGGTGAAGATTGTGCTGACGGAGGCCGGCGGACTGGGCATCGACAACCCGCGGATGTCGGCGGCGACCATCCAACTGGGCAGACCCGGCGTGCTGCACGGAGCCTACTCACTGGTGATGCAGACCGAGGACGGACAGATACTGGAGCCCTACTCCATCTCCGCCGGACTGGACTACCCGGGCATCGGCCCCATGCACGCCAACCTGGCCAAGACACACCGCGCCACCGTGATGGCCATCACGGACGACGAAGCGTTGAACGCCGCCTACCGGCTGACGCGGCTGGAGGGCATCATCCCCGCACTGGAATCGGCGCACGCCTTGGGGGCGTTGGAACGGATGAAGTTCAAGCCCTCGGACGTGGTGGTGCTCACCGTGTCCGGTCGCGGCGACAAGGACATAGAGACCTACCTGCGGGAGAAAGACCGAATCAAACAGGATTAACGACAGCGAAACATTCACTCTAAACAGATACGAAACAATGAAAAAGTTCACATACCATACGGTCTACAAGACGGTGCTGGGCGACCTGCACACACCGGTAAGCACCTACCTGAAGGTGCGCGACATCTTTCCGCAGAGCGCGTTGATGGAGAGCTCGGACTACCACGGGAGCGAGAACAACCGTTCGTTCATCGGACTGCAACCCATGGCCAGCGTCGCCATCGACCACGGGAACGCCATCTTCAACTTCCCCGACGGGAGCAAGGAGGAGCGTCCCGTCACCGAGAGTTACCGCGTGGACCAGGCCATCAACGATTTCCTGAGTCGCTTTGAGGTGACAGGCGAATATAGCAACTACTGCGGACTCTACGGCTACACCTCGTTCAACGCCGTACGCTACTTCGAGAACATCCCGGTGAAGGACAGCAAGGAGTCCAGGAACGACGCGCCCGACATGCTATACATATTATATAAGTACCTCATCGTGTTCAATGACTTCAAGAACGAAATGATGATGCTGGAGATGGTCGACGGGGACGAGACCGACCACTTGGAGGTCATCCAGAAGAGAATCCACAACCGCAACTTCTCCACCTTCGAGTTCCATGCCGTAGGCCCTACCACCAGTCCGCTCACCGACGAGGAGCACAAGGCCAACATCCGCAGAGGCATCGCTCACTGCCTGCGCGGCGACGTGTTCCAGATTGTCCTGTCTCGCCGGTTCGTGCAGCGTTTCAAGGGAGACGACTTCAAGCTCTACCGCGCCTTGCGTAGCATCAATCCCTCACCCTATCTGTTCTATTTCGACTTCGGCGGTTTCCGCATCTTCGGTTCTTCGCCCGAGACGCACTGCCGCATCGAGGGACGTACGGCCTACATCGACCCGATTGCCGGGACCACCAAACGTACGGGCGACACGGAACGGGACAGGGAGGCGGCGGACAAGCTGTTGGCGGACCCGAAAGAGAACGCCGAGCATGTGATGTTGGTAGACCTGGCACGCAACGACCTGAGCCGCAACTGCCACAACGTGAAGGTGGAGTTCTACAAAGAGCCTCAGTTCTACAGCCACGTCATCCACTTGGTGAGCCGCGTGAGCGGATCGCTCAACGAAGAGGCGAACCCCATCAAGACCTTCATCGACACCTTCCCCGCCGGGACGCTCTCGGGTGCGCCCAAGGTACGTGCCATGCAGCTGATTAGCGAGTACGAGCCGCACAACCGCGGCGCATACGGAGGTTGCATCGGATTCATCGGCCTCAACGGAAACCTGAACCAAGCCATCACGATACGTACGTTCGTCAGCCGCAACAACGAGTTGTGGTTTCAGGCAGGCGGCGGCATCGTGGCGAAGAGCGACGAGGAGAACGAGCTGCAGGAGGTAAACAACAAGCTGGGCGCGCTGAAGAAAGCCATCATCATGGCGGAACGGATGTAAGAAACTTATCTATCAAGACATTATGAAAACAATCATCATCGACAATTACGATTCGTTTACCTATAACCTGTATCACTTGCTCAACGAATCGGGCACGGAAACGGAAGTGGTACGCAACGACAAGTTCCGGCTGGAGGAGCTGGAACGGTTTGACAACATCGTGTTGTCGCCCGGCCCCGGCATCCCATCCGAAGCGGGACTGCTCATCGACACCATAAGGGCCTATGCCGGCAAGAAGCCCATACTGGGCATCTGCCTGGGACACCAGGCCATAGGGGAATGTTTCGGAGCGAAGCTGACGAACCTGCCCAACGTGTTTCACGGCGTGCAGACACCCGTGCGCCTGCTGGGCAACAGCTACCTGTTCGACGGGCTCGGCACGGAGATAAAGGTCGGGCGTTACCACTCGTGGGTAGTCGACCCGCAGAGCCTCCCGGACTGTCTGGAGGTGACAGCCGTCAGCGAAGAGGGACAAATCATGGCACTGAAGCACAAGGAGTTCAACATCCACGGCATACAGTTCCACCCCGAATCCGTGCTGACACCGGAGGGGAAACGGATTATCCGCAACTGGTTGAACTGTCAGAACGAACCGAACCAAACGATTAACTAACCCGACATAACGACGAGACCCACGCGTCCGTCGGACTTATAAAAACAACAAACGACAATGAAAACAATATTGAACAGGCTCTTCAGCAACGAGGAGCTGACACAGACCGAAACGAAAGAGATACTGCTGAACATCACCAAGGAGAAGTATCCCGAAGCACAGATTGCCGCGCTGCTCACCGTATTCCGGATGAGAGACATCACGGTGGACGAACTGATAGGGTTCCGTGAGGCACTGATGACCACACGCGTGCCGGTGGACTTGGACGCCTATCGTCCCATAGACATCGTGGGAACGGGAGGCGACGGCAAAAACACGTTCAATATCTCCACCTGCGCCTGCTTTGTGGTGGCCGGCGCCGGATACAACGTGGCGAAACACGGCAACTACGGAGCCACATCGGTGAGCGGAGCCAGCAACGTGATGGAGCAACACGGGGTGAAGTTCACCGCCGACCAGGAGAGGCTGACCCGTTCCATGGATGAGACGCACATGGTCTACATGCACGCGCCGCTCTTCAACCCGGCCATGAAGTTTGTAGCCGGCGTGCGCAAAGCGTTGCAGGTACGCACCATCTTCAACCTGCTCGGACCGCTGGTGAACCCCTGCAAGCCTGCCTATCAGCTGTTGGGCGTGGCGGACCTCAACCAACTGCGGCTCTACACGAACGTGTTCCAGAAGTTGGGCATCGGCTTTGCCGTAGTCAACAGCCTCGACGGTTACGACGAGATTTCGCTGACGGGCGAGTTCAAAGTCACCACGACCAGCTACGAACACGTGTTCCGTCCCGAAGACCTCGGCATCACCGCCATACGTCAGGAGGAGCTGTTCGGCGGAGACACCAAGGAAGAGGCGGCACGCATCTTCGACAACGTGCTCAACAACCAGGCCACGCAGGCCCAGACCAACTGCGTGCTGACCAACGCGGCCTTCGCCATCCAAGCCATGGAGCCCGACAAGGAGATAGAGGAGTGCATGGCCATTGCCCGCGAATCGCTGGAGAGCGGCAAGGCACTGCGCACACTGAAGAGGTTTATTGAACTGAACAGCTAAAGAGCCTGACACCATGGATATTTTAGACGAAATAGTCGCTTACAAGCGGCAGGAGGTCGAGGCGCAGAAGAAGGTCTTCGGACTGGATTTGCTCCAAAACCTCTGCGATGACGAGGAGCGTCAGACCATCAGTATGAGCAAGCGGCTGCGTGAGTCGTCCACGGGCATCATCGCGGAGTTCAAGCGGAAATCGCCTTCGAAAGGATGGATCAAGGAGGACGGCGACCCGAAAGTAATCCCCGTGAAGTATGCGCAGAACGGGGCTTCGGCCCTCTCCATCCTCACCGACGAGCGTTTCTTCGGAGGCAGTCTGGGCTTCATCCGGCAAGTGCGCCCCCAAGTGGAGCTGCCCATCCTGCGCAAGGATTTCATCATCGACCCTTATCAAGTGTACCAGGCACGCACCGTGGGGGCTGACGCTATCCTGCTGATCGCCGCTACCCTACCCGTGGAGAAATGCCGTGAACTGACGCGTCTGGCCCATGACCTCTCGCTGGAAGTGTTGCTCGAAATACACGCGGAGAGCGAGCTGGACTATGTGAACGATGAAGTGGATATGGTTGGAGTGAACAACCGCAACCTGGGGACTTTCCACACCGACGTGGAGAACTCGTTCCGCCTGGCGGAGAAGTTGCCCCGTAGTGCGGTGCGCGTGTCGGAAAGCGGCATCTCAGACCCGGAGACCATCAAACGGCTGCGCGCTTGCGGCTTTCAGGGTTTCTTGATAGGGGAATCGTTCATGAAGACCTCCAATCCCGGAGCTACGTTACACTCCTTTATTCATGCGCTGCGATGATTATCAAGGTATGCGGCATGCGCGAGCCCGAAAACATCCGCGCCGTCGAACGGTTGGGAGTGGACTGGATGGGGTTCATCTTCTATCCCAAGTCGCCCCGCTTTGTGGCCGCGCCGCCCTCCTACTTGCCGCGGCAGGCCAAACGGATTGGCGTGTTTGTGGACAACACGGTTCCCGACATCGTACGGAAGGTGGAGGAGTATGGGCTGCACGGCGTGCAGATTCACGGTGACATGAGCGCGGACGACTGCCGACGCTTGAAGCGGGAGCTGCAAGCGGCAAACAAGGAAGCGACGATCATCAAGGTATTCCCTGTGGCCACGGCAGCGGACTTGGAACGAACGAAGGAGTACGACGGCCTGTGCGACTACTACCTGTTCGACACGCACTGTCCGGAACTGGGAGGTTCGGGACGGACGTTCGACTGGGAGACACTCCGGGCTTACCACGGCGAGACCCCTTTTCTACTCAGTGGCGGCATCTCCGCCACGCACGCGGAGGCACTCGCGCGCTTCAGCCACCCCAGGTGGGCAGGCATCGACCTTAACAGCCGGTTCGAGGCAAGACCGGGATACAAAGACATTGCCCTGTTAGACGAATTTATACACAACTTACTAAAAACATACAACGATGAACAGAATCAACCAATTATTCAGCACAAAGCGGAAAGAGATACTTTCCATCTATTTCTGCGCCGGTTATCCCACCTTGGAAGGTACGGTGAACGTGATAGAAACCCTCGAACGCCGCGGAGTGGACCTGATAGAAATCGGCATCCCCTTCAGCGACCCGATGGCGGACGGTCCGGTGATTCAGGAAGCCAGCACGCAGGCCCTGCGCAACGGCATGACGCTCCGCGTCCTCTTCAGCCAGCTGAAGGAGGTACGCTCTTCCGTCCACATTCCCCTCATCCTGATGGGCTATCTCAACCCCATCATGCAATACGGTTTCGAGGCTTTCTGCCAATCGTGCCGGGAGTGCGGCGTGGACGGGATGATTATCCCCGACCTGCCCTTCAAGGAGTATATGGAGAGCTACAAACCCGTGGCGGACAAGTACGGACTGCGCATCATCATGCTCATCACCCCGGAGACCAGTGACGAGCGCATCCGCTTCATCGACGAGCACACCGACGGCTTCATCTATATGGTATCGTCCGCTTCCATCACGGGAGCGCAGCAGGACTTCAACGCGCAGAAGCAAGCCTACTTCGAGCGTATCGAGAAGATGCACCTCGCCAACCCCCGCATGATAGGTTTCGGCATCTCCAACCGACAGACCTATCAGTCCGCTTGCGCACACGCTTCGGGAGCCATCATCGGCAGCCGCTTCGTCTCGTTGCTCAAGGAAGAGGGAGACGCGGACAAGGCAATCGGTAGGCTTTTGTCGGATATCGGAAGGTAATCCGCCCCTGTTTATCTAACAAAATGTTATTTTTATATGGTTCGGCATGGTTTATTCGGGAGATATTTCTATCTTTGTGGCGGATTTACGATTAAAGAGATGAGTTTATGCTATTGAAAAAATATCCTTCCGTTCTGCTTATCTATACCGGAGGAACCATCGGTATGATTCAAAACTCTGAGACTGGAGCACTGGAGACCTTCAACTTCGACCACTTGCAAAATCATGTGCCCGAGCTGAAGCGTTTCAACTACCACATCAGTACCTATCAGTTCAATCCGCCGATAGACTCTTCCGATATGGAGCCGAACTTTTGGGCGAAAATCGTAAAAATCATCCATTACAACTACGAGCGTTACGACGGCTTCGTCATCCTGCACGGAACGGACACCATGGCCTACACGGCTTCCGCCCTCAGCTTCATGCTCGAAAACCTGACGAAGCCCGTCATCCTCACCGGTAGCCAGTTGCCTATCGGCATGTTGCGGACCGACGGCAAAGAGAACCTGATTACGGCCATAGAGATTGCCGCCGCCAGACATTCGGACGGTACGCCTGTCGTTCCAGAGGTCTGCGTCTTCTTCAACAACGCGTTGATGCGCGGCAACCGCACCACGAAAGTCAACGTGGAACACTTCAACGCCTTCAAGTCGTACAACTATCCGGTGCTTGCCAATGCCGGCATACACATCAACTACATAGAGGATTACATCCGCAAGGTGGATTTCTCGCTCCCCCTGAAACCGCATTTCCTCTTCGACACGAACATTGTCTTCCTCACTCTGTTCCCCGGAATCCAGGAGAACATCGTGTCGCAGATACTGAACGTTCCCGGACTGAAGGGGGTAGTACTGAAGACGTTCGGGTCGGGCAACGCTCCGCAGAAGGAGTGGTTGGTACGCTTGCTGAAAGAGGCAACGGGACGCGGCATCGTCATTGTGAACATCAGCCAGTGTCTGGCTGGAACGGTGGAAATGGCACGCTACGAAACGGGGCTCCATCTGTTGGAGGCCGGTGTGATAAGCGGACACGACAGCACGGCCGAGGCCGCGCTGACGAAATTGATGTTCCTCTTCGGTCACGGCATGAGCCCACAGGAAGTCCGCTACCGGATGAACAATCCGATTTGCGGAGAGATTACGATGTAACGGATGCCGTTGACCTTACCCGGTTACGGGCTTCACCCTTTCGAGGCTTCGTCGCAACCGAGAGTAAGGACAAAGTCCTCGGTTGTCAGGTAATGGATGCGGAAACTCTTTTGTTCGGCCGTCTTCGTCTCCGTAAGCGTAAAGTCCCCCTCCCGCTCCATGTCAAACGGGGTGACGCGCAGATGTTTCTTGAAATCCGCCACTTCCTGACCCAGCAGTTTGAAGGCGGTCTCCTTGGCACTCCAATGGAGCAACGCCATGTAATCTTCGGAGTCGCCAAGACTCTCGTCCTCACGCACGAACCTGTCTTTCAGACGCAACGCCCTGAGGCCGTAACGTTCGATGTCGATACCCACCTCACACCGGCTGTGAAGGGCCACCGCCACATAGTCCGCCGTATGCGAGATGCTGACGTGAAAGGCTCCGCTCACCAGATAGGGCTTGCCGGACGGCAGGTAGGCAACCGGTTCTTCGCGCTGAAGCAGATGGTAGAGCAACACCCTTGACCCTACCCGCTCCTTGCGTCGACGCTCGCTGCCAAATCGGGCGCACTCCTCCAAGAGCCTTCCCCCGTAAGGCAACAAGGCGGCCAGCTGGTCGAGGGTCTCGTCCATCTTCCAGATGCCCCATTGCAGGGCATCCTCCTTCACCTGTCTGAATATCGGCATGCCTGTGCGTTTATTCCTTTTCGGCCGGTTCTTCCGACGGCGCGATGGAAACTTTTATCTTCACGATGCGGCGTTCGTCCAGTTCCATCACCTCGAAGGTGTAGACCCCGAAAGTTATCGTTTCGTGCAGTTGCGGGAACTCACCCTTTATCTCCAGCAACAGGCCGGCCAAGGTATCGGCTTCGCCCGCTACATGTTCAAACTCCTCTCCGCCGGTCTTCATCACTTTGTAGAAATCCGTCAGCAAGGTCTTGCCTTCGAACAGGAAGGTGCGGTCATCGAGTTTGGTATAGGGATGTTCTTCCTCGTCATACTCATCATTAATCTCACCCACGATTTCCTCTATGATATCCTCCATCGTGACCAGTCCGGAGGTGCCGCCGAACTCATCCACCACGATGGCAATGTGCACCTTGTTGGCCTGGAAGTCGCGAAGCAGGTCGTCAATCTTCTTGGTCTCGGGAACAAAGTAGGGCGGACGGATGAGCGACTGCCAACGGAAATTGCCGCCCTTGCCCAGGTGAGGCAACAAGTCCTTCACATAGAGCACGCCTTTGATGTTGTCGCGCGAACCGGAGTAGACGGGGATACGCGAGTAGGCGTTCTCCACCACGCAATTGAGTACCTCCTTGTAGGGGGCTTTCACGTCCAGGTCCACCATGTCGGTGCGGGGAGTCATCACCTCCTTGGCCGTCTCGTCGCCAAAACGGATGATTCCCTTCAGCATGCTCCTCTCCTCGGTCAGGTCGTTTTTGTCCGTCAGTTCGAGTGCCTGCGAGAGGTCGTCCACGGAGATGTTGTAGTTTTCCTTGGTAACCATCTTGTTGAAGAGTATCTTGGAGCGCAGCAACATGGAGGAGACGGGATGGAACAGCTTGCGGAAAAACAGGAGACCAGGTGCGGCAAAGCGGCTGAACTTCAGGGCGTGCTGCGCCGAATAGATCTTAGGCATAATCTCACCGAAGAGCAACAGGAGGAAGGTCAGGATGACCGTGATGAAGATAAACTCCAACACCTTGGACGAGCCGAAATCAATGACGCTCGCAAAGAAATAGTTGCAGAGCATGATGATGGTCACGTTCACAAAGTTGTTGGTTATCAGTATCGTCGCCAACAACCGCTCGGAGTCATCGAGCAGCTCCAATATCTTCTTGTCCGAAGGATTGCTTTCCTGGGCGATTTCATTCTTGTCTGTCGGCGTCAATGAGAAGAAAGCGATTTCCGATGCCGACACGAAACCGGAAATCATCAGCAGGAACACGGCCAGAATGATGGCCACAATCGCCCCGACATAAAAAATAATCAGTATCCAAACGGTTATGATTTAGTTAAACAATCGAGCCACACAACTCCGCCACCGGAGGCGTTCCACAGGAATCCGTCACTGACGGTCGGCGGAAAAATCCATGCCTCACGGTTGGTCAAGTCGCGTGTTTATCTCTCCACTTAGAAAGGAAGTTCACTCTTGGGCTCACCGGCAGCCTCGGGCTGGGCGGGAGTGTCGAAAGGCGTTGTCTGCGCTACGTTCTGCGCGGACTGAGGAGCGGCTCCGGCACTGGAGCGGGGAGTCAGCATCTCCATCACATCGGCATAAATCTCCACCGTATAACGACGCTGACCGTTCTGGTCATCGTAGCTGCGGGGTCTGATTTTACCCTCGATATAGAGTTTGTCGCCTTTGTGTACATATTTCTCTGCCGTGCTTGCCAAACCTCTCCACAAGATGATGTTGTGCCAATCGGTCCGTTCCGGCACTTGGGTTCCATTCTGCAACGTATAGCCACGCTCCGTGGTAGCCAACGGGAAGCTGGCTACGGTAACGCCGCTGTCAAGGTGTCTCACCTCCGGTTCTTTTCCTACATTTCCTATCAATATTACCTTATTCACTGACATAATTGAGTCTATTAAATGTTTTTACGGCTCAAAGATAATGGTATTTGACATAGGACACAAGCAATCGGCGCAATAAATCGAAAAGAAAATGGAATCCTCACCCCGAGTGTTCAGACACAACGCACGGGAAAGCTCTCCACAAAAGGGCGGCTTGGAGACACCCCGCGGCGGAATGCCGAACAAAGGAGTTATGAGTCCACGCAACCCTGTTCCTTCAGGAACTGGTGTACGAGACGGGGAACAGCGTAATGTTCGAGCTCGTCCAGAGGAACCCGCAAACAGCCGGGAAGGGAGACGGCATCCTCCCCCACCTCCGCCTCATAGAAGTTAGTGAGGAGCACTTGATGGGAGAGCACATGCTTCACTCCCCGTTTCACACAGCGTATCGAGAGCGGCACCACCGCCTCACCCCACAATCGCCGCAGGGAGTCGGAGGCGTAGAAGGCCGCTTCGTCCAAGTCCTCGGCGCACTCCACCAAAGGCAGTTGATAGAGCCCCTGCCAGATATCATTGGCATCCGTGCGCTTGGTTATGTAAACGCAGGAGGGAGAATGAACAAAGAGATAATTGAAATAACGCCGCCGCACTTTGGTCTTGTGCCGTTTCACGGGGAGTTCGGCCACCCGTCCTTCGGCCCGTGCCATGCAACTCTCCGCCAACGGGCACTCCACGCAACAGGGCGAAGAGGGCACACACTGCAAAGCCCCAAAGTCCATAATGGCTTGGTTGTAGAGGGCGGGGCGGTTCACGTCGAGCAGCTCCCGGGCCAGTTGTGCGAAGAGCTTCTTCCCTTCGGTGGAGTCTATGGGCACGTCGATACCCTGCCAACGAGCCAACACGCGGTACACGTTGCCGTCCACCACGGCGCACGGCAGGCCATAGGCGAACGAGCAGATGGCGGCGGCGGTGTAATCGCCCACCCCCTTCAACGCCCTTACCTCTTTATATGTATCGGGGAAACGGCCCATGGCATGAATCGCCCGTGCCGCCTCGTGCAGATTGCGCGCCCGCGAGTAGTAGCCAAGTCCTTGCCAGAGCTTCAGCACCTCATCCTCATCGGCCAACGCCAAGTCGTCCACCGTAGGGAAGCGTTCCGTAAAGCGCAGAAAATAGTCATAACCCTGCGCTACCCTGGTCTGCTGAAGGATGATTTCGGATACCCATATCCGGTAAGGGTCCCGGGTTTCGCGCCAAGGCAACTCCCGCTTGTTGCGAAGGTACCACGAGATAAGCGTCTCACTGAAAGCACTGTTCATCGGCTTTGTTTTTCGTGCAAAAGTACGCAATAAATAGCGTCCGGCATCTTTTTTCAAAAAATATTCCTAATATATTTCCTCGTATCTTGGAAAAGCTATATATTTGCAGACCAAAAAATTAAAACGAATATACTAAAACAAATAATTACTATCAAAAATGACTAAAGCTGATATTATCAACGAAATTTCCAAAAGAACCGGTGTAGACAAAACCACCGCCCTCACTACGGTAGAGGCCCTTATGGAAGTCATCAAAGATTCTTTGGCAAAGGAGGAGAACGTTTATCTGCGCGGTTTCGGCAGTTTTATCGTGAAGAAGAGAGCGCAGAAAACAGCCCGCAACATTTCCAAGAACACTTCAATCATCATTCCTGAGCACAAGATCCCCGCGTTCAAGCCCGCCAAGACCTTCTGCATCCAGGAAAAGTAACAACGGAACATTAGTATTAACTTAATAAAGATTTTAGCTATGCCAAGCGGAAAAAAGAAAAAGAGACACAAAATGTCTACACACAAAAGAAAGAAAAGACTGAGAAAGAACAGACATAAAAGCAAATAAGCTTTTATAGTCCGTTTTTCGACTGAAATAGAGAACAAACTTGTGAAGCGCAAGCCTTTGCGGGTTTGTTCTTTGTTTAAGATGAGGTTAACATTTAATCATGGAGAATGACAAGCGAATTAGTAGTTGACGTACAACCCAAAGAAATTTCCATCGCGTTGCTTGAGGACAAGAACCTGGTGGAACTCCAGAAAGAAGGCCGTTGCGCCTCCTTTTCGGTGGGAAATCTGTATTTGGCCAAGGTGAAGAAACTGATGCCCGGGCTGAATGCATGCTTTGTGGATGTAGGATTCGAACGCGATGCTTTCCTTCACTATCTTGATTTGGGACCTCAATTCAGCTCTTACCAAAAGTATCTGAAACAAGTCATCAGCGACCGCAAGAAACTTTTCCCAATCACCAAAGCCACCGTCCTCCCCGACATCGACAAGAACGGAAGCATCTCCAATGTGCTGCAAGTCGGACAAGAGGTGTTGGTGCAAATCGTCAAGGAGCCCATATCGACCAAAGGACCGCGACTGACCAGCGAGCTTTCCTTCGCCGGCAGATACCTGGTGCTCATACCGTTCAACGATAAGGTCTCCGTATCTCAAAAAATTAAATCGAGCGAAGAACGCGCGCGCCTGAAACAGTTGCTGCAAAGCATCCTCCCGAAGAACTTTGGAGTAATCGTGCGCACGGTAGCCGAAGGGAAAAGAGTTGCCGAACTGAATGCCGAACTGAAAGTGTTGCTCAAGCACTGGGACGACTGCATACAGAAAGTGCAGAAAGCCACCAAGTTGCCTACGCTGACCTACGAAGAGACCAGCCGCACGGTAGCCTTGTTGCGCGATTTGTTCAGCCCCTCGTTCGAGAGTATCCACGTCAATGACCAAGCGGTGTTTAATGAGGTTAGGGACTATGTGAGCCTCATCGCCCCTGAACGGGCGGACATCGTGAAACTCTACACGGGCAAGCTCCCTATCTTCGACAACTTTTCCATCACCAAACAGATAAAGTCGTCGTTCGGCAAAACCATCTCCTACAAGAACGGAGCCTATCTGATTATCGAGCACACCGAAGCCCTGCATGTGGTGGACGTGAACAGCGGCAACCGTTCAAAGACGAACAACGGGCAAGAGGCCAATGCGCTGGACGTGAACCTGGGCGCTGCCGACGAACTGGCGCGCCAACTCCGGTTGAGGGATATGGGCGGCATCATCGTGGTGGACTTTATCGACATGGCTCAGGCTGAGAATCGCCAGAAGCTCTACGAACGCATGTGTCACAACATGCAGAAGGACAGGGCCAAGCACAACATTCTCCCCTTGAGCAAGTTCGGACTGATGCAGATTACCCGTCAGCGCGTGCGCCCCGCCATGGATGTGCACACCGAGGAGACGTGTCCCACCTGTTTCGGAAAGGGAACCATCAAGCCCTCTATCCTCTTTACGGATACTTTGGAGAGTAAAATTGATTACTTAGTCAATAAGTTGGGAATCAAAAAGTTCACCCTTTACATCCATCCGTACATAGCCGCCTATGTCAATCAGGGCATCTTCTCCCTGAAACGGCAGTGGCAGATGAAGTACGGATTCGGTATCAAAATCATTCCAAGTCAAAAGCTCGCCTTCCTGCAATATGAGTTTCACGACTCAAAGGGCGAAGAGATTGACATGAAGGAAGAGATTGAAATCAAGTAAAAAAACGAGAGACAGGTCTCGTTGGTCTGAGAGGTTAACCTCACAGGCCTGTGAGGTTAACCTCAACAGCCGATGAGGTTAACCTCTCGGGGCGATGAGGTTAACCTCATTTTTTTGGCAGTCCGGGACTGTCATATCCTGATTCCGTCTGTCAGTTGTCCGGTTGTATGACTAAAGTCCTTGCCAACCGGTCAGTCCACATGGAACACCTCTTCCATCTCGGCCCACCACTCCCCTTCGGCGCGAGTGTCCAAGGGCCGCTGACAAGGTTCACAGAAAGTCCACCAACGTTGCGTTTCGGGGTCGGCCGCCATCTTTGCCATGTCGGCTTTGTAGTCGTCACCGATGTATTCGTAATAGCTGAACAGGTAGCCATCCTTGTAATAGATGCTGTAGTTGCGAATGTTGCAATCATAGATGGTCTTCAGCACCGAGGGCCAAACGGCGGCATGCAGTTTCTTGTACTCGTCCAGTTTCCCTGGAGCCACTCCTATAACACTTCCGTATCTTTTCATATTGTATATGGTTTTAATGATAACTCTCTATCGTAACCGCAGATAGTCGCCCACTTGCGGGGTCTTGTCGGCATACGCCTTGTTCAGTTTGTAGAGCGACTTCAGCCGGATGCCGTACTTCTGCGAAACGGAGTACATCGATTCGCCCGCCTGCACCTTATGGATAATGTTCGGCTTCAAGGCTTTGGAACGTTTCTTCTCCAGGTAGATAATGTCGCCCGCCTGCAAGGCGTATCCCTTGTAAAGGTCGTTGTACTTCCTTAGCTTACGCTTGGAGATGCCGAACTCGTCCGAGAGGGATTCGAAGGTGTCTCCCTGTCGGGCAATGACATAGAGCAGTTTGTTGGCCACATAAGTCTGGTGAGGCACAAAGGTATCGGGCCACTTCTGTCCCGCCTTGGTGTCGTACTTGTGGAGGTCGTAGAGTTCGATAATCCGTATGAGGGAGGTAGCGTAGTTGGGATTGGTGGCATAGCCCGCCTTCTTCAGTCCGTACGCCCACCCTTTGTAGTCATCGCTTTTCAGTTTGAAGAGGGCGGCGTAACGGGGGCGGTTCACCAGAAAGCGCGAGTGATCCTCATACGACTCGCGCGCATTGGCGTACACGCGGAAACATTCATTCCTGGCATCGTCGTCATACTTGGTGGTCTTGCCCCTCCAGTCACCGCCGCACTTGATGCCGAAGTGATTGTTCGACTTACGGGTCAGCTCGCTCTGCCCCGCCCCACTCTCCAAGAGTCCCTGCGCCAACGTGATGCTGGCCGGAATCTTGTGGCGCTTCATCTGCTCGATGGCTATACCTTTATATTTATGGATATACTCTTCGTACCGCTTGTTACGGGTCTGCGCCGTTGCCAAAAGCAGTCCGACAAACAGGAGCGACAAGAACAAACTCCACCTTTTCATTCCGAGCAACTTCTCCATGAGCATATCAGTTGATTTCATTTCGGTCGCTGAGACGCGACCATTCCTACGCAAAGGTAGTGAGAAAATCACAATTACCGCCAAACAGCGAGTGAAATAATACGACAATCCACACGGCAAACCAGAGACGAAACACTGAATGAGCATTTTCCGCCCATCATGCAAAGCGGTAAAACAAAACCAAGTATCTTTGCGTAATTAAATGGCTCTGTAATATGCACAAGGTAAGAATCACAGCTATTCGCCAGACGGAGTACAAAGACCTGATGGCGATGTATGAGAACCCCATTGAGCACGCCTGCGACGTGAGGGAGGGGCAACAATGGACTTCCGTTGACGGCAAGTGCCCCGACGGGATGTGCCCGTCCGCCTGGCGCACAATGAAGGAGTTTGTAGAGTCGTTGGCCCGTGGGGAGGGAGACTTCTACGACGGCTGGATGAAGAACCCCATGAGCGCGATGATCAGTTGCAACGACGGATTCCGTCCGTTCAGTTTCTACATAGAGGTAACGGATGATTGAGCGACTGTCTCTTCATCTCTCCCAACGGGCTATCGGATAAGCCTTGCCGTCTATCGTCATTACATATTGGCATTGGAGTTTGTGACTCCTTGTTGATAATTGCTGTTGGGCTATTCGTATATCGTCGCCACTATCTTACGCTCACCGCCGTAGTCGCGGAACTCGCAAAGATAGACACCTTGCCATGTACCCAGGTTCAGTCGTCCGTCGGTGATGGGTATGGTCAGACTCACACCGAAGAGCGAACATTTGGCGTGAGCCGGCATATCGTCAGCACCTTCAAGCGTATGGTCGTAATAGGGCTCGTTCTCCTTCACCATGTGATTGAGAATCTTCTCCATGTCGCTGCGCACATCGGGGTCGGCATTCTCGTTGATGGAGAGGGCGCACGACGTATGCTGCACGAACAGATTGAGCAGTCCGGCCTTGGGTAGTGGCGACGGCAGACGCTGCAGCACTTCACGGGTGATGAGATGACAACCGCGTCGTTTGGCCGTCAACCGGAATGTGGTTTGCCGTATCATTGTTTTTTTACTTTGTAATCACGCATCATTCTATCTGATGAATTCGTGGAAAGCCTTACGTCGCTTGTCCCTTTAAGACTTTCCACGCGCTATTCCTTAATGGCTGCATACTTTAGTAATGTCAACTGTGAAATCATCGTCTCCCGTAGCCGGCATAAACTTGCCGCGGGCTTCGAGGAAATCAACGAGTTCCGCAGCGGTCATGCCCTCCGCAGAGCAGGTGTAGAATTGTTCGTCCGCACCGAAACGTTCGATGATTGCGTCAATGAGTTGCTGCTTTGTAGCGTAACTGTTACCCTCCATCATATGGAGTACTTCATGTCCATGTGTCATAATCGTATTGTTTTTGTCATTTATTTACCGCGAGATGTCACTTGTTTCATTATCGTTCTTTTCTTTATTAGTCTTTACCCTCGGGTTCGGGACAAGAAAGCCGCCGAACTGTGAGGGGAAAGTTGGTAGTCCAGCCGGAAATCCGTACATTTATTGATGATAATCAACAAGCTACGAGCGTCATGACGATGGCTACCGCCTACAAAGTTACTACTTTATTTTGTGTCATTGACGATTTCCGCAATCATTTTGAG
>CAVFNZ010000027.1:0-22611 GCA_963624095.1 Clostridium sp. CAG:217
ACACAGCAGTAAGATGGTGTCGCGCATGACGAAAGCCCAAAAGGGCGGATGTTTGATTCGCCTCCGGAGAGGAACCTGCGCTTCTGTCGCTTCGTTCCCGTTGCCTTCGCTTGCATGGTTGTCGGTACGCTCGACGAACTCCGTCTCTTCCTCTGCCTGCGGTGCTTTGAAGGGCGAACCGAGGTGGATGAAGAGGCTGATGACGACCAGCAGGACGAGGTTATACAGGAAATAGCGACCTGTCCGCTTCTTCAGCAGGAAGTAGGGGACGAGAACCAAATAGTTTACATAGAAGGTGATAAGGAACATCAATGGGACCTTGATGTGTGAGATGTACTTCCACCAGTCAATCTCGTTGAACCCGATCTCCCTTGTCAGCAACAGCGGCAACAGGAAAATCAACATCCATATAATGATATGGATGAAGATTCCTATTGGCCGTTTATGTGCGGTTGTGTTCAGTTTCATGACAGGTGCGCGCTTATTCGTAACGTATTGCCTCTATCGGGTCGAGTGCCGCGGCTTTCTTGGCCGGATACCAACCGAAGAAGACTCCGGTGACGGTACATACGGCAAAGCTGAGTACTACGCTCCACCCTTGTATGTAGATGGGCCAGTGAGCGATGAACTTCACCCCGTAGGAGGCTCCCACACCGATGAACACGCCGATGATGCCACCCGTGACGCTGATGAGGATGGCCTCTATCAGGAACTGGCTGAGGATGTCGAGCCCTCGTGCGCCCACTGACATACGCAGACCGATTTCGCGGGTACGTTCGGTCACGGATACATACATGATGTTCATGATGCCGATGCCGCCGACTACCAACGAGATGCCGGCGATGCACGCGAGCAGGATGGTCATCAGGTCTGTCGTGGAGTTCATCATGCTGCTCAGCTCTTGTTGCGAACGGATGTTGAAGTTGTCGTCTTCGCTCTCTTTCAGTTTGTGGTTGCGGCGCAGGATGGTGGTAATCTCCTCAATGGCTTGGTCGGTCATGTCTTCGGTGATGGCCGAGCAGTTGATGCCTTGCAGGTAGGTGACGGCAAGGATACGTTTCATGATGGTTGTGTAGGGGGCCAGCACCACGTCGTCCTGGTCCATGCCCATACTGTTGTAGCCTTTCGACTTCAGCACGCCGATGATGCGGAAGGGGATGGAGTTGAAGCGGATAACCTTACCCACTGGGTCGCCCCCGTCGGGAAACAGGTTGTCCACTACCGTCTTTCCCACGATGCACACCTTGGCGGAGGTCTGTATGTCCTGGTCGGTAAACATCTCGCCATCCTCCACGGTCAGCTGGCGGATGGTCAGGTAGTCCTGGCTGACACCATAGATGGTAGAAGGCGCGTTGTTGGCACCATAGATAAGCTGCCCCGAACTGTTGACGCTCGGACTGATTGCCGCCAGGAACTTGGCCTCGTTGCGAATGGTGTAATAGTCCTCCAGCTTGAGGGTCTGCATGGCGCTTGCGTCCTGTCTGACACCGCCTCGCATGTCGGCTCCCGGATGAATCATAATCATGTTGGAACCCATCTCGGAGATTTGCGCCTGGATGCTTTTCTTCGATCCCTGTCCGATTGCCAGCATGGTAATCACCGAGGCTACGCCAATGATGATGCCGAGCATCGTAAGGAAGGCTCGCAACTTGTTGTTGGCGAGTGCCCGCAAGGCTATTTTGAATAAATTTGTTCCGTTCATATCTGTTTCTGTTTAATCGTCAACAACTACCGGCAAGGCGGCGAGTGCCTTGGAGGCGGACAAAATGTTGTCGTTCTCCTTGTCCTCTTTGATCTGTCCGTCGCGCAGCACAATGTTGCGACTGCTGTACTGGGCGATTTCCGGGTTGTGGGTCACGAAGATAATCGTTCGGCCCTCCGCGTGCAGGCGTTGAAACAATACCAATATCTCGAAAGAGGTTCGCGTGTCCAGGTTACCCGTCGCCTCGTCGGCCAGTATCACCGCCGGGTCGTTTACCAACGCACGGGCGATGGCCACACGTTGCATCTGTCCACCGGACATCTGGTTGGACTTGTGCATCAACCGGTCGCCCAGTCCCACGGCGGTAAGCGCCTTCACGGCACGCTCTTTCCGTTCGGCGGCCGACACGGCGGAGTTGTACATGAGCGGCAGCTCCACATTCTCCACCGAGGTGGTCTTCGGCAACAGGTTATAGTTCTGGAACACAAAACCGATTTTATGATTACGCAGACGGGCCCGCTCGTTCTTGCCCATGGTTCTCACGGCCACACCATCGAGGAAATACTCTCCCGAGGTGGGCGTGTCGAGGCAACCCAAGATGTTGAGCAGCGTGGACTTACCCGAGCCGGACGTACCCATGATGGTGACAAACTCGCCTTCGTGGATGGCGAACGAAACGCCACGCAAGGCATGCACCGTTTCGTCGCCCACCTGAAAGTTGCGTTTGATGTCCTTTAGTTCTATAATGACTTTACTCATAACGCAGGCTTCACTTATTTCTTGTTCTTTCTTGAATTGGGAGGACCCGGTGCGAACGGACTTCTCTCCTGTGCGTTTTGATCCGATGCCTCGGCATCAACGGCACCGCTCTTGTCGATAGTGGTGTCCGTGACCACGTTAGTGCCTTCGGCAATGCCGCTGACAATCTCCGTCAGAGAGCCGTTGGTGATGCCTACTTCCACCGCATGGGCCTTGAAGGTGTTGCCCTCGATGGTCCACACTTTCTGTGCTCCTTCGCAGTCCACTATCTGTATGTCCTTCGAGAGCATGACGTTCGGAGTGAAGCGTAACGCTTTCGACGGGACGGAGAGTACACCCGATTTGTCCAGTGTGTAGATAGTCACGTTGGCCGTCAATCCCGGTTTCAGTTTCAGGTCAGGGTTGGGGGCGGAGATGACCACCTCGTAAGTTACCACGTTGCTCTCTGTCGTAGCCTCCTGTCTCACCTGCGTCACATTGCCTTCAAAGGTGTCGTTGGGGTATGCGTCAACGGTGAATTCCACGCGCTGTCCCTCTTTCACGCCGCCTATGTCCGCCTCGTCCACGTCAGCGATTACGCGCATGTCGGTCAAGTCCTGCGCAATCGTAAACAGGGTAGGAGTGGTCATGCCGGCGTTGACGGTCTGTCCCTCTTCCACCTCCTTGCTCAGTACGATGCCGTCGATGGGGGAGGCGATGGTGGCATATCCCAGGTTGGTCTGTGCCTTGTTCACGCTGTTCTTGTTGGTCTCGTAGGCGTTCTTCGCTTTCTCGTAAGCCAACACGGCCTCTTCGTAGTCATTGTCGCTGATGAGCTGTTTCTCGTGCAGCGTCTTCATGCGAGTGTAGTTCTTCAGCTGATAATCGTAGTCGCTCTTCGAACTGGCCAGGTTGTTCTTGGCCGAAGCCAGCTCACTGAGCAGGTTCGTCTTGTCCAGCTCGGCCACAATCTGTCCCTTCTTCACTACACTGTTGTAGTCTACATAGAGTTTGCTTACGATACCGGATACCTGTGTACCTACCTCCACTTTGGTCACGGGTTCCACCGTGCCGGTGGCGGTCACGCTACTACTGATGTCCCTCTTCTGTACGGGCTGTGTTTCGTAGCTGACTTTCATGCTGTTGCCCGAACCGCTGAAAGCCCATACTAATCCTATGACGATCAACACGACAACGACCGCAAGGATGATTTTTGCTTTTGTACTCATATACTAAATGTTTTTTTTGATAGTCTGTTATAAATCAATCTCGCCTCCTTGGTAGAAGTTGAGCAGCTCCGCGTTCAGGATAGCCGTATACTTCGATTGCAGCTTGTCCTGTTGGGCACTCAGCAGGTTGTTCTTCTCCGTCAGCAATTCCACGGTGTTTTTCAGTCCGAGGTTGAACTGCTCGCTTACCAAATCGTAGCTTGTCTGGCAACTTGTCACTTTGCTGCATGCGGCGGAGAACTTCTGTTGTGCGCTGTGTGCGTCGAGCCACAGCCTCTCCACGCTGCTGTAGAGTTCCTTCTTCTCGTTGGCTAAGTCGAGCAAGGAACTTTCCTGCTGCAGCTTGGCCTTCTGTATGTTGCTTTTGTTCTGTCGGTTGTCGAAGATAGGCACGGAGAGCGATAGGCTCAGGGAGTTGTTCCAGTTGTTCTTCAGCTGTTGCCCGAATCCCATGCCGCGTCCGCTGCCGTTGCTGCTGCCGATACCTGCGGAGAGGTTTACCGAAGGCATGTATCCCGCCTTGGCGATGCGCACGTTCAGGTCCGCTGACTCTACGCTCAGTTTGCCGCTCTGTATCTCCGGACGCTGTGCCAACGCCGCTTCGTACACATCGGTCTGTGAAGGCAGTGGCTCCAGAGCTTTGTCGTCACTGATTGTCGGTGTGGCCAGCTGCATCTCCTGGGTGCCGTCCAGCTCAAGCAACTGCTTCAGCTGCAACTTGTAGTCCTGTAGTGTGGCCTGTGCGTTCACAACGGTATACTTGTCGTTGGCCACCTGCGCCTCTAACTGTGCCACGTCACTCTTGGCGACGCTGCCTACGGCCAACATCTCTTTGGCGCGGTTGCATTGTGCCTCGGAGAGTTCCAACGCTTTCTTGTTCACCTCGATGGCCTCGTTCGTATAGAGAATCTGCACATAGAGTTTGGTGATGTTCTCCTGCAGGTTGTTCTCACCTTCATCGATGTTGAGGCCCGAAATCTCGTTGTTGAGTTCCTGTTGTTTGATGGCTTTCAGTCTTTTGCCGCCGTTCCATACCGTCCATGACGCGTTCAGTCCATAACTTCCGTTGTAGGAGGTCTTGCTGCTGGTGGATGAGGTGGTGTAGTTGCCGCTTCCATCGTTCACGATGTTGGTCTGGCTCTCGCTGTAGGGACGGTTGGTAATGCCTTGGTTGCTGCTGAACGACAGACTGGGGAACAAGGCCGCCTTTGCCGTCTTCAGGTCCACTTCGCTTTCTTTCTGTGTTATCCTGCTCTGCCGCAACTGGATGTTGTTCTTCACCGCATACTCGATGCAGTCCTTCAAACTCCAGGTCGTCGTTTCGCTTTGCGCGCGCGCTCCTGTGGCGAACAGCAGTGCGCAACAGATAACGGAGAGTTCTTTTTGTTTCATGTTCATAATGACGATAATTGTTTCTTTAAGTATTGCAAAAGTAAATGCTTGAATTTGACCTTACAATTATAATAGATGCAGTGAAAGTTAGTGACGATAAATCCAACGTTTTTGTCTATAAATTCTAAAAGTGCCCAAACGGGTGCGGTGTATCGGAATAATTCGTATATTTACACGCTCAAACAAGTGGAATCATTAAAACCAGATAGACTATGTTTTCGGGAATTATAGAAGAATACGCCGAAGTCGTTTCGGTGGTGAAAGACAAGGATAACCTGCACCTGACCTTGAGGTGCTCCTTTGTGGACGAACTGAAGATTGACCAAAGCGTGTCGCACAACGGGGTCTGCCTCACGGTGGTGAAGATAGAGAACGGAACCTATACGGTGACGGCCATGCGCGAGACCATCGAGCGTTCCAACATCGGACTGTTGCAACCCGGTGACAAGGTGAACGTGGAACGCAGCATGATGATGAACGGACGCCTGGACGGACACATCGTGCAGGGGCATGTGGACGAGACGGCCAAATGCGTCAAGGTGGAGGATGCCGCGGGCAGCTGGTACTACACCTTCGAATACCCGTTTGACAAGGCGATGGCGCGTCGCGGATATGTGACGGTGGACAAGGGATCGGTGACGGTAAACGGCGTGAGCCTCACGGTTTGCAACCCCACGGACGGCACGTTCCAGGTGGCCATCATCCCTTATACCTACGAACATACCAACTTCCACACCCTGAAAGTGGGCAGCGTGGTGAACATCGAATTCGACATCATCGGCAAATACATCAGCAAGATGATACAATATAAATAAGGTATAGTACACGCGCTATGGAAGATTTCTTATCACTGGTGGCTTCTCGCCAAAGCGACAGGGCGTACGACAAGGAGCGTCCCGTGGAGACTGAGAAACTGGAACGCATCCTGGAGGCTGCGCGGTTGGCTCCCTCGGCGTGCAACGCGCAACCCTGGAAGTTCGTTGTCGTCACCGACAGGGAACTGGCGGTGAAGATAGGTAAGGCAACCGCCAGCCTGGGCATGAACAAGTTCGCCAAGGACGCTCCGGTACATATCCTGATTGTGGAGGAGTCGGCCAACATCACCTCGATGTTGGGAACGAAGATAAAGGACAAGTACTTTCCGCTCATCGATATAGGCATTGCCTCCGCCCATATCGCCCTGGCGGCCGAAGCGGAAGGATTGGGTTCGTGCATCTTGGGATGGTTCAACGAGAAGGAACTGAAACGGCTGGTCGGCATTCCCCAGTCAAAGCGGCTCTTGCTGGATATTGTCATCGGCTATCCGGCAAAGCCCAAACGGCCCAAGTCGCGGAAGGCGGCAAAGAAGGTGATTTGTTACAACAAGTATGAATAACTAAACAGGTGAATGATAGGATGAAGTGGAGTGGATTTCAACGTGGAGACTCTCTTGTCGCGGGTGCGAGGGTGTTGTTCATGCTGACGATGTTGTCCGTATCGTTTTCTTGTTCCGAAAAGAAAGAGCGTATGATGACGAAAGAAGAATTGATGCGCAAGGCCATCGAACTCTCCGATGAGAATATGCGCAACGGTGGAGGCCCGTTCGGGGCTGTTATTGTGAAGGACGGTAAGGTGGTGGCGACGGGTGTGAACCGTGTCACGGCCAACAACGACCCGACGGCGCACGCGGAGGTGAGTGCCATACGCAACGCTTGCAAGGAACTGAAGACCTTTGACCTGGATGGTTGCGAGATTTACACTTCTTGCGAGCCGTGCCCCATGTGCCTCGGTGCCATCTATTGGGCGCACATCGGCAAAATCTATTACGGCAACACCAAGGCGGACGCGAAGGATATTGACTTCGACGATTCTTTCATCTACGATGAGCTTGCGCTGCCCTACGACCGGCGAAAAGTGCCTATGGAACAACTTCTTAGGGACGAAGCCATCCGTACGTTCAAAGCCTGGAGCGAGAAAGAAGACAAGATTGAATACTGAGGGCGACGCTTACAAGTCCTTCAACAGCGTTGAACCGGTGGACTTGTAATACTCGTTGCGTGCCGTTTTCAGTGTTTCCCACTGCTTGCCGTAGAGATTGTCGTGGTCTATCTTGAAGTCCTCCGAACCGGACTCGTCCAACCTGCTGAGCACCGTTGACACGCTCAGGTGGCTGATGTCCTCAGCGGGCAGGTAGCAGGTCTGGTCGCCCTTCTCGTCATTGGCTATCTCGTAAAGCAACCGGACATCCAACAGCTCATACAGAATCTTGTTGGTCATGCGGATGGGAATCTTGTGCTTTTGCGACAACTCTTCCGCTGTATAGGGTGTGTCACCATTGGCGAACCGCTTGCAGATGAGTGACATAATCAGGATGCAGAGGAAATCGTGATAACGCCGGCTGATGTTCTTTATCTCGTTGGAAAAGTTGTAGTTCTGGATGTTTTGGCTCGAATAGCTGATTTCCGCGCCAAACAGACAGATGCTCCACGATATCTGTGTCCACAACAGAAACAGGGGAATGGCGGCGAAACTGCCGTAGATGGCGTTGTAGTTCGATACCCATATCTGGCTGTTGATGTAGAAGTACTGCAGCAGCTGGAACGCTGAACCCGCAATGAAGCCGGGAATGACGGCATGCCTGAACTTCACGTTCGTGTTGGGCATGAAAATGTAAAGGCCGGTAAACATGAACCCCGTGAAGAAGTAGGGAACGGACCGTACCAGGAACTTGGCGAAAGGAGCCAGCACGACAAACCCGTCGAGGTTCTTCACGAAAGAGGTCATGAAGATGGAGAGTCCGGCGGATACCACGATGACGATAGGCAACAAGAGGAAGATGGAAGAGTAGTCCGTTATCTTGCGGAAGATGCTCCGCGGCTTCTTCACCTGCCAGATTAGGTTGAACACCCGCTCGATGTTACCCGTCAGGGTGAGCACGCTCCATAGCAACACCAGCAGGCCCACTCCGATAAACACGCCGCTTTGGGCGTGCGCCAAGTAGGAGTCGATGAGGCTCAGGATGGTCTCCACGGCGATCGATTGTCCCTCAAACCCCATTCGCAGCTGTTGTTCCACGATGTTCTGGAAACCCAGTCCGCGCGCGATGGCGAACACGATGGCCAGGATGGGAACGATGGAAAGCAACGTGTTGTAGGTGAGGGCCGAGGCGCGGTTGATGATGCGGTCTTCGTTGAAGTGGGTGATGGACAGAATGGCTATCTTCAGCACATTGTAGAAGCCGTATCGAATCTTGCTGACTTCGTCTTCGGTGATGCGCCACACCTCGTCGTTCAGGAAATGACGTATCTGCTTCGGATGGATTTTGACGGACATGGGTTACTATATATAATAAGGTATAAAGAAAAAGCAGATAACCTGTAAGCCGGGTTCTGTACCTTTTGCAAGGCGTCTGTCATTTATCTACGCCTTGTGTCACCACAAGGCTCCAGCAATCTACCCTCCGGCGTAAGTTCGGGCGAGCAACCCTTTTGACGTCGGTTTACATGATCTTGCAGCTTCCAAGACACACGGCTCGATATGTCGCCATACGACCGGTGAGCTCTTACCTCACCTTCTCACCCTTACCGGCAGGCCGAAACCTGCAGGCGGTTATTTTCTTCTGTGTTACTCCACTCTCGCGAATGGCTTCCCGTTAAGAAGTGGAACGCTCTGCGCTGCCCGGACTTTCCTCCTTCGTCAGAGACGACGGCGACAGACCGGTTATCTGTTTTCCTTGCAAAGGTAGGTAAAATAACTTAGCAAATGGAAAATTCCTTGAAAAAATGTCCGATTCTCTGCCAGGCGGCTATGTCTAACGAATGTAAATTTGGCGGATTCACCGCTTAACTGCTGTTAAGTGAGTCTGAGGGATGGTTAAAAGATAAAAATAATGCATGACAATGCTATCAAGTGAATAATATTTGTCCTTACTTTAACAACGTAAATGTTAAACATATACTGATATTAACAATTAAAATAATACTGATTATGAAACGGACAACTAAAAGAATCCTGGGAGTGACATTCATCGTAGCGGTGAGTGCTGGTGTAGCGGGCTTGACTTCTTATGCGGTTTCAACCCGTCAGTCGAATGACCGTGTGGCTTTTGATGAGGCTTTTCAGACCAATAGGAACGTAAGGATGGCTTCGTTCAGCGGCAGCTCCGCACAACCGGTCGACTTGACCGAGGCGGCGGACAAGACTTTGCACGCCGTGGTGCATATCAAATCCACGCAGAACGGAAAAGTGGAGACCGTGCAGGCTCCCGCTGACATATTCGACTTCTTCTTCGGCAACGGACGCGGCAGGCAACAGCAAGTGCGTACGCAACCCACCGTGGGTATCGGTTCGGGAGTAATCATCTCCAAGGATGGTTACATCGTGACCAACAACCATGTGGTGGAGGGTGCCGATGAGATTACCATTACGCTGAATGACAACCGCGAGTTCAAGGGCCGGCTGATTGGTACGGACCCCAGCACCGACTTGGCGTTGGTGAAGATTGAAGGCAATGATTTCCAGGCCATCGTAGTCGGTGACTCCGAAGCGTTGAAGGTAGGAGAGTGGGTGCTGGCTGTCGGCAACCCCTTCAACTTGACCTCCACCGTGACCGCCGGCATCGTCAGTGCGAAAGCCCGTACGCTCGGTGTCTACAACGGAGGTATCGAGTCCTTTATCCAGACCGATGCCGCCATCAACGAGGGTAACAGCGGCGGCGCGTTGGTCAACGCACAGGGCGAACTGGTGGGCATCAACGCCGTGCTGAGTTCACCTACGGGAACTTATGCCGGTTATGGATTTGCCATCCCGACGAGCATCATGACCAAGGTCGTTACCGACTTGAAACAGTATGGTACCGTGCAGCGCGCTCTGTTGGGCATCCAGGGCGGTGACATGAACGAGCAGCTCAAAGCCAAGGACTTGGGTGTGGTAGAAGGTGTCTATGTAGCCAAGATTGTTGAGGACGGTGCCGCTTCGGGTGCTGACATCCAAGAGGGTGACGTGATTGTCGCTGTTGACGGCAAGAAGGTGAAGAACATGGCGGAGTTGCAAGAGAGCCTTGCCAAACATCGTCCGGGCGACAAGGTTACCGTAACGCTTGTCCGTGACAAGAAGGAGAAGAAGGTCTCTGTCGTGCTGAAGAACGCGCAAGGAAACACCAAGGTGGTGAAGAACGCCGGCATGGAGATTCTGGGCGCGGCCTTCAAGGAGTTGCCTACCGAGTTGAAGAGACAACTCAATCTGGGCTATGGCTTGCAAGTGACCGGTGTCTCCAGTGGCAAGATGCAGGATGCCGGCATCCGCAAGGGCTTCATCATCCTGAGGGTCAACGGTGAGCCGATGCGTACCGTGTCCGATTTGGAGACGGCTCTTAAGCAGGCTTCGCAGTCGCCCGACCAGGTATTGTTTATCACCGGTGTGTTCCAGTCGGGTAAACGTGCCAACTATGCGGTTGACTTGTCGCAAGAGTAATCATTTGATAGTGTAAATTGTGTTTGTTTTCGGGGGCGTTGGCGACAACGCCCCCTTTCTTGTTGTTATTGTTATCGAAAGTTAATCTCATGGATGAGAGCGTGTCCGCTCAAATAGAATGACTACTTTTGCTCAAATTATATAATAGTTGAACATGAAAGTACTTAAAAGTATAACCCTCTTGCTGATGGCGTTCACGCTCTGCTCGGCGTTCACGTTCCCGAAGAAGGGAAAAAAGACACAACAGGTGTACGTGATGGGAGTCTCTTTCTCTTTTAAAGACTCCGTTTTATACATGACGGACATCCAACGTATCGACAGCGTGAAGCTGACCAAGGAAAAGTTTTTGCCTGACCGGGAAGATTACAGTTCCCAGTTGCGCAGCTATCTGGAGGAGAAGGACGGAGACCGCAACCATACCTGCGTCACCTATTTCTCCGAGATAAAAGAGGACTTGCAAAAGAAGGCTTCCGCATTGATGAAAAAACATGAAGGCATCTATCCGACCGTTATCCTCGGCAGTGACGTCTTCAAGTACGAAAGACCGGAAGCGTATACCGAAGAATAAACCAATCCTATCCGTATGAGTTCCTTGCTGAAATACCTTTTGCTGTCTCTTTCGGTCGTATCGCTGACCGCATGCCATCAGGGTTCCGATGACCCCGATTTGCCCGTGGATACCAACACCCGAACGGTCTTGGTCTACATCATGGCGGAGAATAGCTTGTCCCACTTCGCTACGGACGATGAGTATGTCGACCCGCAGGGCGACATCAGCGAGATGCTCGAAGCCGCCTGTGACATTCCCGATGACAGCCATCTGATTGTCTTCCTCGATGATGCTAACCTAAGCCAGAATCCGCGCATCTACGAAGTGAAGAAGTCCAAGAAAGAGGAAAGAGGTTACTTGGAGATTGTCCAAGCGTATGACGAGGAACTCTGTTCCACCGACCCGGCGGTGCTGCGCGATGTGCTTCAACTGGTCAAGGCGAGTTTCCCGGCCAACAGCTACTCGTTGGTGCTCTGGTCGCACGGCAGTGCTTGGCTGCACGCGTCAAAAGATAACCGTTCAATAGGCATCGACAACGAGAACAACTCCGGGTCAAACACTGGCGTGGGGATGGAAATCACCTCTTTAAGGGAGGTCCTGGAAGAGTTCGGCAAACTCGACTATCTCTATTTCGACGCTTGCTTCATGCAGGCTGTGGAGGTAGGCTATGAGTTGCGCAATGTGGCGGACTATATCGTCAGCAGTCCGGCGGAAACCCCCGGAACGGGAGGTGCCTATCACAAGATGATGGCTTCGATGTTCCTTGCGGGCGCGGAGAAGGCTGCGGTGGGCATGGTGGAGGCCAACTTCAACTATTACAAAGGTATTTACGATTTGGTTTCCGACCCGTACGACAAGTATGACCCCTATTATCAATATAACTACGGGAATGTGATGTCGGCTGTCAAATGCAGCGAACTGGATGCTTTGGCACGGGTCACGAAACCCCTCATCGATAAGTATGTCAGTGGCCAAACGGTGTTGTCGCTTCCCGATAATGTGCAGGAGTATAACACGAAGTGGTCGTCGTACCCCGATTTCTATGATATGAATGGAGTCATTCACCAGATTGCCGACGACTCGGAGTACGAATCGTGGAAGACGCAATTCGACAAAGCCGTAATCGTCCGCAAAGCCACCGAGAAATGGGTTTCCTACAATGGTTGGGCTTCTCTCAAGTCCGAAAGCGAATCCCCCTTTGGCGGCCTATCCATGTATGTCCCTAAGGTCGGCGGCAAATACGTAACTTGGAACTCCGATTTCCGGGACACCTCCTGGCACGCTGATGTATGGTCCGGCACCGGATGGTAATCATCAGTCGTCGCGACGTAAGTACTTGCATCCGCCAACGTAAGTACTTACAAGTGCCAACGTAAGTACTTTCATCAGCCATCGTAAGTACTTGCGTTTTTTTTTTGCGGGCGGTAGGGTAGTCCTGGAACTTTGAGATAGTCCGGGACTTTTTTGTCATGTGTATAGCGATTGCTGCATTTTTCTTGGCAAAACCCTTGTTTGTTGCTTACTATTTGATATATTTGCCTCGTGAATCTTCTATCAAACCTTAAATGAAAAACAACCATGGAACAAGAGGTGAAAATGAATGCGAACCCATTGGTACGGTACTTGGGTAAGCCCGCTTCGGAATTTACAAAGTCCGATATCGTCAGATACATATCGGAGTGCGACGTTCGGATGGTCAACTTTATGTATCCCGCGGGGGACGGCCGTCTGAAGACCCTCAATTTCGTCATCAACAATGCCGCTTACCTCGAAACGATTCTCACGTGCGGCGAGCGTGTGGACGGGTCGAGCCTGTTCAGCTTCATCGAAGCGGGCAGCAGCGACCTGTACGTCATCCCGCGTTTCCGTACGGCTTTCGTGGACCCGTTTGCCGAGCTGCCTACACTGACGATGCTGTGCTCCTACTTCAACAAGGACGGTGAACCCCTCAAGAGCGCGCCGGACTACATGCTCCGTCGGGCCAGTGAAGCCTTTACGGAAGTGACGGGGATGAAGTTCCAGACGATGGGTGAACTGGAGTATTACGTAATCGCCCCTACGGAAGCCTGTTTCATGGCGACAGACCAAAGAGGCTATCATGAATCCGCGCCGTTCGCCAAATACAACGATTTCCGTACCCGCTGCATGGCGTATATCGCCCAGGTGGGCGGACAGATAAAATACGGGCATTCCGAAGTGGGCAACTTCACGCAAGACGGAATGACCTACGAACAGAACGAGATAGAGTTCCTCCCGGTTGACGTGGAACAGTCCGCCGACCAATTGATGCTGGCCAAGTGGGTCATCCGTAATTTGGCCCGCAAATATAATTACAGCGTCACCTTCTCGCCCAAGATAACCGTGGGAAAGGCCGGGTCGGGACTGCATATCCACATGCGCATGCTGAAGGACGGACAGAACCGGATGCTGAAAGACGGCGTTCTGTCCGACGACGCGCGTCGGGCCATTGCGGGCATGATGGACTTGGCCACTTCCATTACCGCCTTCGGCAACAAGCGGCCGGTCTCCTATCTGCGGCTGGTGCCTCACCAGGAGGCTCCCACCAATGTCTGCTGGGGCGACCGCAACCGCTCCGTGTTGGTGCGCGTGCCGTTGGGTTGGACATCCGACAAGGATATGTGCGCCGAGGCCAACCCCTTGGAAGAGACGCGGCACTACGACACGGCAGGCAAGCAGACCGTGGAGATGCGCTCGCCGGACGCTTCCGCTGACCTCTATCAGCTGTTGGCGGGACTTGCCGTGGCTTGTCGCCACGGTTGGGAGATGGAGAACGCCCTGCAAGTGGCCGAGTCCACCTATGTGGACGTGAATATCCATAGCGCGGAAAACCAGGAACGGCTCAAGACCTTGAAACAGCTGCCCGACAGTTGCTGTGCGTCGGCGGACTGCCTGGAGGCTCACAGGGGCATCTACGAACAATACGGCGTGTTCAGTCCGGCGGCCATCGATGGCATATTGGCGCAACTGCGCGCCCACAACGACCGCGGCCTGCAGCAGGATGTGGCCAATAATCCGTCGTTGGTAGCCAAGCTCGTGGAGGAAAGTTTCAACTGCGGTTGAGTCTGCCCGAATTGCATACAAGACTTTAGAACTCATGAAGGACGCTTCCCCACCCGGGAGTGTCCCATTCATGAGTTTTTTCATGGATTTGTGGACAAAAGTGACTTGCATGAGAAAAGATAATCGTTGTATGCGTTACAGGCTGATTTTGATAGGAAAATTTAAGATTAAAAGTCGTTAAGTTTGAAACATCCTATTGATTGATTTGCTTATTTTTGCAACAGGTTTTAAGAAAATATTGTAACAGGAACATTAAAACATAAGTTTATGTCATCACAGATAGTTGGACATATATCCCAGGTTATCGGTCCGGTGGTGGATGTTTATTTCGAAGGGAAGGACATTGCCGCCAGCTTGCTCTTGCCGAGCATCCACGATGCCTTGGAGATAAAGCGCGACAATGGCAGGACGCTTATTGTCGAAGTGCAGCAACACATTGGCGAGGACACGGTGCGCACAGTCGCTATGGACCGTACGGACGGGTTGAGACGCGGCATGGAGGTTGTCCCCACGGGGAAATCCATCACCATGCCTGTGGGAACCCAAGTGAAGGGCCGTATGATGAACGTAACCGGTGACTCCATCGACGGCATGAAGTCGCTGAGCAAGGAGAACGCTTATCCCATCCATCGGGAACCGCCTAAGTTTGAGGAACTCTCTACCTCGCGCGAGGTGCTCTACACGGGCATCAAGGTCATCGACCTGCTGGAGCCTTACTCCAAAGGAGGCAAGATTGGTCTGTTCGGTGGTGCCGGCGTAGGCAAGACCGTGCTTATCATGGAGCTGATTAACAACATCGCCAAGGGACATAACGGATTTTCGGTGTTCGCCGGTGTCGGTGAGCGTACCCGTGAAGGTAACGACCTGCTGCGCGAGATGATTGAATCGAACGTCATCCGCTACGGCGAAGCCTTCAAGGAAGGTATGGAACGCGGCGAATGGGATTTGTCGAAAGTGGATTATGAAGAGATGCAGAAGTCGCAAGCCACGCTTGTGTACGGTCAGATGAACGAGCCTCCCGGCGCGCGCGCCTCGGTGGCCTTGTCCGGATTGACCGTTGCGGAGTCTTTCCGCGATTCCGGCGGCGAAGGCGGCAAGTCGAGCGATATCCTGCTCTTTATCGATAACATCTTCCGTTTCACACAGGCCGGGTCTGAGGTGTCGGCGTTGCTGGGACGTATGCCGTCCGCCGTGGGATACCAACCTACGCTGGCGACGGAGATGGGTCAGATGCAGGAACGTATCACCTCTACCAAGAACGGATCTATCACCTCTGTGCAGGCTGTGTATGTGCCCGCCGATGACTTGACGGACCCCGCTCCGGCAACCACCTTCACGCACCTGGACGCGACTACCGTATTGAGCCGTAAGATTACCGAGTTGGGTATCTATCCGGCCGTAGACCCCTTGGAGTCTACCTCGCGCATCCTCGACCCGCTGGTTGTGGGCGAGGAGCACTACAACACGGCGCAGCGCGTGAAACAGATTCTGCAGCGTAACAAGGAACTTCAGGATATCATCTCCATCTTGGGTATGGACGAGCTCTCCGACGAGGACCGCGTCACGGTGAACCGCGCGCGTAGAGTGCAGCGATTCCTGTCGCAGCCGTTTACCGTGGCCGAGAAGTTTACCGGAGTGCCCGGCGCGATGGTCTCCATCGAAGATACCATCAAGGGATTCAAGATGATTCTCGATGGTGAGGTGGACGACCTTCCCGAACAGGCGTTCCTGAATGTCGGTACCATCGAGGAAGCTATCGAGAAGGGACGCAAGCTGCTTGAGTCCGCGAAGAACAAAACGGAATAAGCGAGATGAAACCTGACGAACTGAACATAGTGATTGCCTCTCCCGTGGGGACGGTGTTCAAGGGCGAAGCCTCCAGCATCACCGTGCCGGGAGCCAAGGGACGCTTTACCGTGTTGCCACAGCATGCCCCCATCATCTCTTTGCTGGGAAAGGGGACAATCGTGTGCGTCCCCGTAGGCGGAGCGGAGCAAAGCTATGAAATTAACGGAGGCTTCATTGAGGTGAAAGCGAACGAAGTATCCATCTGCATAGAATAACGAAACTATATGGCCTTTAAGAAAGTAACAATCCGGTTCCTGCTGTGTCTGACCATCCTGACAATGGTCCTTGGCTTTGCCTGTGGCTTGGCTCTTCACGCCTGGATGCCGGAACACTGTCCCGCTTTCTATCCGGCCATACCTCTCTTTTTCTATGTATATGGTATCCTCTACATTATTATATATGGTCAGTTTCCCGACAAGGGTATCCTGGTGTATATAGGAGGCAAGGTGGTGAAGCTCATCCTGAGTGTGCTCTTCCTCTTGCTCTACGCACAGTTGGTGAAACTCCATATAAAGACGTTTTTAATCATATTTTTGTTCTACTATCTCGTCTACTTGATATTTGAGAGCCTGTTCTTCCTCAAGTACGAGCGTGATTTGAAAAACAAAAAGGGAAAATGAATAAGTTGAAGTATTTTTTGATAAGCTTTTTGCTGGTTGCCTGTTGCGGCGTATCCAGGGCCGACGAGGCCCACGGGTCGGCGGCACCGGGTAAGGTGGATGTGCAAGGAATCGTGTTTGGTCACATCGGGGATTCGTACGAGTGGCATATCACGAACTGGAACGAGCACGAGATAGCCATCCCGCTGCCCGTCATCGTCTACAGCAAACAGAGTGGCTGGCACCTGTTCCTCTCCTCCCGGATAGCTCACAACCGGGAATACCAGGGATTCTTCCTCGCCACCGAGGGAGACTACAAAGGCAAGGTGGTGGAGAAGGACGGGCAAGGAAACGTGGTGCGTCCATTGGATATCTCCATTACCAAAACGGCCCTTTCGCTGCTGATAAACAGTTTGATACTGGTACTCATCATATTGGGAGCGAGCCGCTGGTATCGCAAGAGAAAGGTGGAGGAGGCATCGCCGGGCGGATTTGTGGGCTTCATGGAAATGTTCATCATGATGGTCAACGATGACATCATCAAGAGCTGCATCGGGAAGGACTACAAACGCTACGCTCCCTATCTGCTCACGGCGTTCTTTTTCATTTTCATCAACAACATCATGGGACTGATTCCTATCTTTCCCGGAGGAGGCAACGTCACCGGCAACATCGCCATCACCTTGGTGTTGGCCTGCATAACCTTCCTTGCCGTGAACCTCTTCGGCACCAAAGCCTACTGGAAAGATATTCTGTGGCCCAACGTGCCCCTGTGGCTGAAAGTGCCTGTCCCCTTCATGCCGGTGATTGAACTGTTCGGCATCTTCACGAAGCCGTTCGCGTTGACGGTCCGTCTGTTCGCCAACATCATGGCGGGTCACTCCGTCATACTGGCGTTGACGTGCATCATCTTCATCACGGCCTCGCTCGGTCCGGTGCTCAACGGCTCTATGACCGTCGTGTCCGTGCTGTTCGCCATCTTCATGAACTGTCTGGAGCTGTTGGTGGCGTTCATCCAGGCTTACGTCTTCACGATGTTGTCGGCCGTGTTCATCGGTCTGTCCAGGGTGGAGGAAGAAGAGCCGGCAAAGAAATGACGAGAAAACTTAGAGATATAATTAACGACAAGTAATAAACTTAAAAGAGAAAAATTATGTTAGCATTAGTTATGTTACAGGCTGCAGTGTCTGCAGGATTGGCACCGGCAGGTGCCGCTATTGGTGCAGGTTTAGCTGTTATCGGCGCAGGTTTGGGTATCGGTAAGATTGGTGGTTCCGCCATGGAAGCCATCGGTCGTCAGCCGGAGGCTGCCGGTGATATTCGTATGAATATGATTATTATCGGTGCTTTGGTCGAAGGTGTAGCATTGTTCGCTGTCATCGTTTGTCTGTTGGCCCTCTATGCATAAATAAGACAGGCTTATGTCGTTGCTAAACCCTGATAGTGGATTGATCTTTTGGATGCTGGTGGCTTTCGGCATCGTCTTCTTCGTGCTGGCGAAGTTCGGCTTCCCCGTCATTGTGGGGATGGTGGAGAAACGCAAGCAGTACATCGACGATTCGTTGAAAGCCGCCCATGAGGCGAACGAAAGGCTGGTCCACATCAAAGAAGAGAGTGAATCCATTTTAGCCAAAGCCCGTGAAGAGCAGGCCAACATCCTGAAAGAGGCTGTCGAAACCCGTAAACGGATTATCCAAGAGTCGAAAGACCAGGCCGGGGTGGAAGGCAACCGCATATTGGAAGAGGCCCGCAAGCAGATTCAGAAGGAGAAGGAAGACGCCATACGCGACATCCGCCTGCAGGTGTCCGAACTCTCCATCGGCATCGCCGAGAAGATTCTCCGCAAGAACCTGGATGACGAGCAGAAGCAAAATGGATTGATAGACCGCTTGCTGGATGAGGCTTCCACGATTAAAAACGAATAGCCATGGATATAGGAATCGTTTCAAGACGCTATGCGAAAGCATTGTATGAATTCGCTGCCGAGTCAAAGGCGGAGCGGAAAGTCTACGCTGAGGCGCTGACCCTTGTCGACAGTTACGCCAAGGTAGGCAACTTGCGGCAGGCTTTGGCCAATCCCGTGCTTACCAAGGACGAAAAGGCCGATTTGCTCTGTAAGGCCGCCGGCGGAGATGTCAGTGACGAGTACCGGCGTTTTGTTGCGCTCGTACTGAATGAGAAACGTGAGTATTTCATGCAGTTTATCGCCTATTCGTATATCAGCCTCTACAGGAAACGGAACCATATAAACGTTGGAACGCTGATTACGGCTTCGCCTGTAGCGCAGGCCAATCTGGAAAGGCTGAGAGGCATGGTGGCGAAGGCCACTCAAGGAACGGTGGAGTTCGTCAACAGCGTGAACCCCTCCATCATGGGCGGATTCATTCTGGAGATTGACTTCAACCGGTTGGACGCCAGCGTAGAGAGTCAAATCAACAAAGTACGCCGGCAGTTCGTGGAGAAAAATAGTAGAATATTGTAAGTAAATAACGAAAGAGATGTCTGAAAATATAAAACCCAGTGAAGTTTCCGAAGTTCTGCTTGAGCAACTGAAAGGCATCGACACCAGTCTGAAGTTCGAGGAGGTGGGCACCGTGCTGCAGGTCAGCGACGGTGTGGTACGTATCTACGGTCTTCAGAACGCGGAGTCGGAAGAGTTGCTTGAGTTCGACAATGGCGTGAAAGCCATCGTGATGAACTTGGAGGAAGACAATGTGGGTGCCGTGCTTTTGGGACCTACGGACAAAATCAAGGAAGGAATGACGGTGAAACGTACCGGGCGCATCGCCTCCATCAACGTGAGCGAGCGGATGCTGGGGCGTGTGGTCAATCCTTTGGGTGAGCCCATTGACGGGGCTGGACCGATAGAAGGCGAGACCGTGGAGATGCCTATTGAACGCAAGTCACCGGGCGTAATCTATCGTCAGCCGGTGACCGAACCGTTGCAAACGGGACTGAAGGCCATCGACTCCATGATTCCTATTGGCCGCGGACAGCGTGAGCTGATTATCGGCGACCGCCAGACCGGCAAGACGGCTATCGCCATCGATACCATCATCAACCAACGCGAGAACTACGAAGCCGGGAATCCTGTCTACTGCATCTACGTGGCGATTGGACAGAAGGGCTCAACGGTGGCCAACATCGTGAATACGCTGCGCGAGAAGGGCGCGATGCCCTACACCGTGGTGGTGGCGGCGACTGCTTCCGACCCTGCGGCACTCCAATACTACTCCGCATTCTCAGGAGCGGCCATCGGAGAGTATTTCCGTGATACCGGCCGCCATGCCTTGGTGGTCTACGATGACTTGTCGAAACAGGCCGTCGCCTATCGTGAGGTGTCACTGATTCTGCGTCGTCCTTCCGGCCGTGAAGCCTATCCGGGTGATATCTTCTACCTCCACTCCCGTCTGTTGGAGCGTGCGGCGAAGATTATCCAACAACAGGAAGTGGCTGAACAGATGAACGACCTGCCCGACAGCCTGAAGGGTAAGGTGAAAGGGGGAGGTTCGCTCACCGCGTTGCCAATCATCGAGACGCAAGCGGGTGACGTGTCGGCCTACATCCCTACCAACGTAATCTCCATCACCGACGGACAGATATTCCTGGAGACGGACCTCTTCAACCAAGGATTCCGTCCCGCTATCAATGTCGGCATCTCCGTGTCCCGTGTAGGTGGTAGTGCCCAGATTAAGTCCATGAAGAAAGTGGCCGGAACGCTGAAGATAGACCAGGCGCAGTACCGTGAGCTGGAGGCGTTCTCCAAGTTCAGCAGCGACGTGGACCCCGTAACCGCTATGGCTCTGGACCGTGGACGAAAGAACAACGAACTGCTGATACAGCGTCAGTATAACCCGATGACGGTGGGCGAACAGGTGGCTATCCTCTACTGCGGCACGAAAAGTCTGATGAAAGATATCGCCGTGAAGCAGGTGAGCGACTTCCAAGACCTCTTCCTGGAGCAACTCCGCGCCGCCCATCAGCAAGATGTGCTCGACCTCTTGTCGAAGGGTGTCATCAACGACGACATCACCAACATCATCGTACAAGTCGCACAAAACGTTTGTCAGACCCTAAAACGATAATCTATGGCATCTCTTAAAGAAATAAAGGGAAGAATCGGTTCGGTAAGGAACACGCTGAAGATTACGTCCGCCATGAAAGTGGTGGCGTCCACCAAGCTTCACCGGGTGCAGTCCGCCATTGAAAGCATGCTCCCTTATGACCAGAGATTTTCGTCGATGCTCAATAACTTCCTCAGCAGCGCCGAGGAGATAGACTCTCCCTTCACGAAGGTACGCGAGCCCGAGCGGGTGGCTATCATCACCATCGCTTCCAACTCAAGTCTCTGTGGCGGCTACAACAGTGGAGTTATCAAGCGCACCGCGAAAGTCTTGCAAGAGTATAGCCAACTAGAAAAAGGGAACTTGTTCATCTATCCGATAGGACGTAAGGTGGCGCAGGCGCTTGCCAAGAACTATCCGTTGATAGAGGATTTCGAGACGATAGGCAACGATGTCAACTACCAAGAGGCGGTGAAGCTGGCCGACCTGTTGATGACCCAATACGCCAACAAGGAAATCGACAGGGTGGAGCTGCTCTATATGCACTACAAGTCAGCCTCCACACAGGAGATGCGGCGCGAGACCCTCCTGCCTCTGCAAATCAGTGCGGGCAAGCGGCAAGAAGGTGAAACCTTCACCTCCAACTACATCGTTGAACCCTCGCTCAACGAGATTATCGCCAAACTGATACCGCAGTCCATCCGGTTGAAGCTCTACACCGTGTTGCTCGATTCCAACGCGGCGGAGCACGCGGCGCGTACCGTTGCCATGCAACAGGCGACCGACAATGCGGAAGACTTGCTCCAAGAGTTGAGCCTGCAGTACAACAAAGGACGTCAGCAAGCCATTACATCCGAACTGCTGGACATCATCGGCGGTTCCATGAAATAGCGTGATTGTAAGATACGGGACGGCGGCATCCGTCCGTTGCGGCACAAGCCGTGGCGGAGGGGTGTCGCCGTTTGGCGTGCCTTTGCGTGAGGCGGTCTCTCTTGTATACCTATAATAAAATAAAAGGTAATCTTTTGTAATTCCTAATTTTGTCGTACATTTGCGACTTAAAATTAGAAGGTATAGAAATAATAGCAAATGATATAACGATTATGGGGAAGAAATTCGCGGAACGTAATCAATTGGACCTCTCGCAGGTCAACAAGGAAGTCCTGAAGGAATGGGACGAGAATGACGTGTTTGGAAAGAGCATGACCGAACGTGAGGGTTGTCCTTCGTTCGTATTCTATGAAGGTCCTCCTTCGGCAAACGGCATGCCGGGTATACATCACGTCATGGCACGCTCCATCAAGGATATATTCTGCCGTTACAAAACCATGAAAGGCTTTCAGGTAAAGCGTAAGGCCGGATGGGACACGCACGGACTGCCTGTGGAGTTGGGCGTGGAGAAATCCTTGGGCATCACCAAGGAGGATATCGGCAAGACCATCAGCGTGGCGGACTACAACAAGCATTGCCGTACGGACGTGATGAAGTTTACCAAAGAATGGACCGACCTGACGCACAAGATGGGCTACTGGGTAGACCTGGACAATCCTTACATCACCTACGACAACCGTTACATCGAAACCCTTTGGTGGTTGCTGAAGCAGCTCTATGGCAAGGGTCTTCTCTATAAGGGATACACCATTCAGCCTTACTCTCCGGCCGCCGGCACGGGACTGAGCTCGCACGAGCTGAACCAGCCCGGCTGCTACCGCGACGTGAAGGATACCACTGTCGTGGCGCAATTCAAGATAAAGAATCCGAAACCGGAGATGTGCCAGTGGGGAACTCCTTACTTCCTGGCATGGACAACCACCCCGTGGACATTGCCGTCAAACACGGCGTTGTGCGTGGGACCCAAGATAGACTATGTGGCCGTGCAGACCTACAATGCATACACCGGCACGCCTATTACGGCCGTGTTGGCCAAGTCGCTTCTCCATGCGCACTTCAACCCCAA
>CAVFNZ010000028.1:0-22154 GCA_963624095.1 Clostridium sp. CAG:217
TCATGATTCAGAACGACGTGCTTGGCAACGCGAAGTTTGAGGGTTTGATGGAAGGACGCGCGGAAGGTCGTGCGGAAGGTCGTGCGGAAGGCATAGCCGAAGGAGAGTCTCGTAGTACGCATAAAATAGCCAAGGCTATGCTAACCAAAGGCATGGATTCGGAAACAGTGGCGGACCTCACCGGCTTGTCAGTAGAAGAGCTGCAAAAACTGTAGATGGGAAACTAAATCTTGTTGTTGCGCAAGCGCAGCTCGGCCTGGCCCGGCTCGACCTCTCCTACACGGTAATCATCGCCACCTGCGACGGTGTGATGGGACGCAAGGAGATTCATGAGGGACAGCTGGTGCAGCCGGGATAGGCCCGAAGGGGCGCAACTGGCGACGACGGACTAAAGCGGCTTGTTCTTTGCCTTCAGGTAGTCATAGAACTCATACTGAGGACGCGGATACACTTCATTCACTTCATATTTAGGCAAGTTGTTGAGCCCCTCGTCCACGAAACAGGCTTTGGTATGCTCCTGCAACTGAATGTTGAGCAAGTCCACAAGTTCCTGTTTCAGCGAGGAGTCCAACACGGGTGCCACAGCCTCTATCCGGCGATAGAGGTTGCGCCGCATCCAGTCGGGCGACCCGAGGAACAGCTTGGGATTGCCTCCGTTGCCGAAATACCAGATGCGGGCATGCTCCAGGAAGGAGTCCACAATGCGCGTCACCCGTATGTGCCGGCTATAGGGTTGGTTGGGTATCAGGCAACAAGCCCCGCGGATGATCAGGTCTATCTCCACCCCGGCCTCGCTGGCCCGGTAGAGTTGCTCTATCATCTGCTTGTCCTGCAGGGCGTTCATCTTCAGGATGATGCGTCCTTGCTTGCCACTCTTGGCGAGTAGCGTCTCCTTGCGGATAAGTTGCGTGAGTTGGGGCACGAGGTTGAACTGCGCCACCAGTAACCGTTTGAACTTCGGCTGCACGGGTTCTTTCCGAAGGATGTCGAACAGCAGCTTGAGGTCGTTGATGATGGATGGTTTACAGGTGAACAGGCTGACGTCGGCGTAGAGGTTGGCGGTCTGTTCGTTGAAGTTGCCCGTGCTCACGCATCCGTAGCTGCGTATCACCTTCCCCGCCTTGTTGCGCCGCAGCACCAGCACCACCTTGGCGTGTACCTTCAGTTTGGGTATGCTGAATATGATATGTATGCCGGCGGCCTGCATCATCTGTGCGGTAGCCAGGTTGTTCTCCTCGTCAAAGCGCGCCTTCAGCTCCACGAACACGGTGACCCGCTTGCCGTTCTGTGCGGCGGCAATCAGGGTGTTGATGACGGCTGAGTTCTCCGCCACCCGGTATTGGGTAATCATGATGTCGGTACACGCGGGGTCGTGCACCGCCTCGTAGAGGAAGTGGATGAAGTGTCCGAACGAGTGGTAGGGGTAATGCAGCAACAGGTCCCGCTTGCTCACATAGGCGAACATCGACTCCTTCTCGTTGAGCGCGAGGAGCCTCATCGGCAGCGGTTTCTTCTCCTTGGTCAGTTCGGGCTTGGGGTTGGGCAACAGGCGCAGATCCTCCATGTTGAGGTACTGATAGCAGGGCGAGAACTCGCTCTCGTCGATATCGAACGCGTCGGTAAGGTAGCGGAGGAAGTCGTCCGGCATCTGCTGGTCGTAGACGAAGCGGCAGACGGCACCTATCTTGCGGCTCTTCACCTTCTTCTCCAGCTCCTTGGCCATGTTGGTCTTCCGGGTGATGACGTCATCGATGAAGATGTCCGCGTCCCGCGAAATCTTGAAGCAGTAGCGTCCCTCGATGTCGTACCCGGGGAAGAGTTTATGGATGTTCATCTTGATGATGTCCTCGATGTACATCAGGTATAAGCCGTCGTCCGTCGACGGGAGCTCGATGAAGCGGGGCACCTTGCTGTAGGGGAGTTTCAGGACGAAGTATTCGTAGGGAGCGTCCGCCGCGCCGCGCCGTTTGCCCCGCACGGCCATGTAGAGCCGGTTGTCGCGCAGGAAGGTGTGGACAACGCCCTTCTTCACCGGCACGGGTTGCAGGTAGGGGAATATCTCATCGTCGAAGTATTGTTGTATGAAGGGGAAATGCACAGGCTGCACTTCCTGGTTGGACTGATAGAAAAAGAGGTGCAGCCGGGCCAGGTCGTCGATGACGGACTGATAGAGCTCGGTACGTTTGGCCTGCTGCCTGCTCACCTCCTTGGTTATCTCCGCCAGTGCCTGCCGGGCCTCTTCGCGTGTCTCCTCGTTCTCCCCGCGTGCATAGCCGCTGGCGATGGCACGGAAGTCCGCCACCCTCACCCGGTAGAACTCCTCCAGGTTGGACGAGTGTATGGCGATGAAGTTTATCCGCTCGTAGACAGGCAGATTCCGGTTTGCCGCTTCGAGCAGGACGAGGTAGTTGAACGAGAGCCAACTGATGTCGCGCTTAAAATATTCGTAGTTGTTTTCCATGTCACAGTGCTAAGGTCATCCCAAAAATAGTACATTTGCGTGGAAATACAAAAGAATCATGAAAAGAATTGGATTATTGTCGGACACGCACGCCTATTGGGACGACCGCTACCTGAAGCATTTCGAGTGTTGCGACGAGATATGGCACGCCGGGGACATCGGCTCGTTGGAGGTGGCCGAGCGGTTGGCGGCGTTCCGTCCCTTCAGGGCCGTATACGGCAACGTGGACGGACAGGACATCCGTTCGCGCTATCCGTTGGTGAACCGCTTCACGGTGGAGGGAGCGGAGATTCTGATGAAGCACATCGGTGGGTATCCGGGGAACTACGACCCCTCCATACAGGGCAGCATCCTGGTGCGTCCACCCAAGCTCTTCGTCAGCGGCCACTCGCACATCCTGAAGGTGAAGTACGACAAGACCCTTGGCATGCTCCACATCAACCCCGGTGCCGCCGGCATCTATGGCTTCCACAAAGTGCGCACTCTCGTCCGCTTCACCGTCGATGAGGGCAGCTTCGCCGATTTGGAGGTGATAGAGTTGGCGGAGAAGAAGTAAGGGGAAAGAAGGAAGTAAGGGGAAAGAAGGAAGAAAAAGGAGTAAGGAGTAAGAAGCAAGGAGCAAGGAGTAAGGAGGAGAAGGGGGAAAGGAAAGGAAAGAAAAAGGATAAAAAGGATAGGATAGAAAGGAGAAGAAAGGAAAGCATAGAATAGAGAAGGAGGAAAAGTAAGGACAGAAAGGAAAGGAGAGGAAAGGAATAGAGGAAACAGAAAGAAGGAGAATGCTACCGCTTGCTTACCAAGACAGCAACATCCTCCTTACAATCCTTTTACCAATAAAAACCATACCCGCTATGTATTGCAGTTTGTTTCGGGAAACCGGTTTCAGTGTAACCACTCAGTACCGAAGTACCGGGTGGTCTGACCTTATGTTGAAAACAACCGTTACTTCCGCTCGGGAAGATTGTTGAATCTTACCAAGGCTTCTATAAAGTAATAGTCCGCATACGTGAGGGGAACGTCCACCTCACTCTTGCCCGGTTTGTTACCGACGCCATGCTTCAGAATAAAATGGCCATTGGTGCCGACTTCCGCCAAGTATTCCGGCGAAGCCAAGGTACGAACTTGACGTTCGGCTACGCTCAGATAGAGTTTCTCCTTCTCGGGGACATATTTACTGAGTTCCACCAGAGCGGAAGCCATGATAGCTCCGGCTGAAGCGTCCCTTAATTCATTGGGAATGCCCGGCGCATCTAAATCCCAATAAGGGATGCCATCCTCCGGGAGCAGGGGAATCAACAAATCGGCAACGTGCTTGGCCTGCTCCAGATAACGTGTAGAGTTTGTCATCCGATACATCATCGTGAATCCGTAGAGAGCCCAAACCTGTCCGCGCGCCCATCTGGAGTTGTCGCTGTATCCCTGCACCGTTTGCTTCCTGATTACCTCCCCGTTCTCAGGGTTGTAGTTCACAAGGTGATAGGTACTGTAGTCCGGACGGAAATGATTGCGCATCGTCGTGTTGGCGTGCGTCATGGCGACATTCTTCAGGTATGGGTCATCGTAATAATTACCTACCCACATCAGCAACTCCAGGTTCATCATATTGTCAATGATTACCGGGAATTTCCACCTGTCGCGACCGAAGTCCCAGCTGCGGATGGAGCCAATCACGGGATTGAAGCGTGAAGCCAACGACATGGCTCCGTTGTGGAGCACGTCCAGGTAATTCTTGTTTCCCGTCAGTCGGTAGCCATTGCCGTAGCTGCAGAACAACTGGAAGCCGATGTCATGGTCTGTCTTGACGAACTGTAATGGAGCCAGCATCTCCGTATGAATCCGCGCCAGGTTCTTGAGTTCCTCCGAGCCGGTGTATTCATAGAGATACCACAGCGTGCCGGGATAGAACCCGCTGCACCACCAATTGATGTTGGAGGTGATGAGTTTGTTGTCCTCATAGCTGCGAGGAGCCTCGCCATTCTTCAGTGTAGAGGCCATGCCGATGTATTGGGCGGAAGCCCGTTCCATGACCATCTGAGTTATCTGTTTGAGGCTCTTTTCCGTCTTGGCGTTCACCCCGACGATGATGCACAATAGTGTCAGTAAAAATGTGATTCTTCTCATAAGTTATTTCTTTTGGTCTTTTGAAAACGTCGTGATAAACACTCTCGACTCGGAAGCACCCATTTGGGATTCGAAGCCGACCATGGTTACGCCCGGGTTAGCCTCATCCAACTTGTTGGTGGTGGAAGCCGGCCAGGTTTTCAGCGTGAAGGAGTTGTTGTTCTTCTCCTGGAAATTCAGGTAGAGCGTCTTGCCGTTTTGCGTCAGCTTGATGCAATGGTCCGAAACGATTTCAGGTGTCGCAGGCGTAGCCATTGCCCAACGTACCAAAGGAGTCTTGCCGGCCTTGCTTTTGATTTCGTCCGTCATGACCAAGTCCATGTCACTTCCGTTCGCTACAAACTCTGCGGTACGTATGGGCGCGTCTATATCAACGTCGGATGCGTATCTGTTCAATGCGTAACATTGGAACCGGGCTCCAAGTTTGTTTCCGAGACTATTCATGTAATCGGTCTTAAGGAATGCCTTTCCCTTATAGTGATACAGGTTGTTGTTGATGGTGATTACGTTGTGACTGAAGTTGTTGAGACGGAATATACTCCATCTGGTCGAATTCTGTCCGCTGTTCCACAAGTCAACGCCGGCACTCTCAAGCGGAGCGTATTTCTGCAGTCCCAAATCCATCGCCCAGCGTTCTCCGTAAGCATCGTATACAAACGTTCCTCCGTCCATGTGGGCATGACTGGCATTGGAGCGTCCGCCCTTCATACCAAAGTATTTGTCAGTATCAGAGTAGGTCCAGTCCGTATGTATCAACACGACCGGCATCTCTCCATCGCCCCACCAGAGTTGCTTCTTAGGAGCCGAGATTTTGTCGTTCAGCTGGTCGGGATTGATAAATCCCATAACAACGGGCAACAGGCGACGTTCGTCAAAGCTGTTGGCGTAGCTGCCTTTCTCAAGCAACCGGAGTTCGTTGAACAGCAGCGAACTGTCATTCTGTTTCTTTGCGAACCACCACATGGGAATCTTGGGGTATTCGGGTTCGTTACTATCCGAGTAGTTGAAGCATTTGCCCGTCGTACCGGCCATGAACAGCATATACTCGGCGGTCTTCAGGAAGCCGGGTGTCGACTGGGACAAACCGTTATCCGTTCCGAACACCTTCTCCAAGGCGGCAATCATCATCACCTGATAGGTCGTGCCATATCCCCAATAGGTATAGCCCTCGGGATAAGCCCCATAGTTCTCATAGGAGGTCATTCCATTCTCCTTGTTGCTGTTGAAGCACTGCTCTATGATTTCAACGGCGCGACTCTTGTTCTTCTCGTAGGTAACAAGTGCGGCGGCCAGCAATCCCCCGTTGCACACCTGATTCCAGTTATTGGTCTTTTTGAGGAACTGTCCGGAGTAGGTAGCGTCCGTTGCGGTCTTGAAGGCGAAGTTCTCCAAGGCGTTTCGTGCCATCTGACGGGTTTCGGGCTGCAAGTCATCGTAGAGCCAGTCCAGTCCGATAGCCACGGCCAAAGCCATCTCTCCCACATCCAGGTAGTGTGTCGGATTCCAGTCAGAGAACGAGCAGACCGAACGTATGTCTTTTTCCGCTTGCACCAGATAGGTATAGTTGCCGTTGATTCTGTATCCATAGGCCAAATAGCAGATACGTTCAAGCGCACTACGCGAGACGGAGAGCAACCGTTTCCCCTCTTTCTTGTAGGTCAATGTGGATGCGTTAACGAACTCCTTGTTGCACCGGGTTATGATGATGTCGTTGATTGTTTTCATCGTCGGGTTGCTGACAACCTCCTGTTTAAGGCGACTGAAATCCTCACCATCGAGGAACAACCGCGGATGCGCGCCTATCTTTGAATAGTCGAACAGTCCGCTTGGTGTGGGTGAACTGTCATCGTCATCCTCTGCGCCACTGGGGACTTCCTGTTTCGGATAAACCGGTTTCTCCACTTCGGGTATGCTGACGTCACACCCGGCAAGGAGGAATGTGAACCCTCCTATGAGCAAGCTGCTCAGCAAAGACTTTCTTATCATTTCCATAGTTATTTTTCAACAATACTTAGTTTTACCTTGATTATAATGTTCTCATTGGGACGCAAAGCGATATCATACCCCACCCTGCACGATCCAAAATTGTCATAATCGTAATCATGGGGCGGAGTGTTGTCCCAGATATGCAAGTTTACTTTCCGTGGAGAGTCCACTTGCATCAAGAGTTGTTTGCCTCCCTCCGTCAGCAGGATGGTATGGTCGTCCACTATTTTCGGAGCGGTTGGCGTACACATCGTCCATCGGATGGTGGTTGCGCTGTCCTTGTTCTCGATGCAGTCCGTCACCTCCAACGAGTTGTCGGGTGCCAGAAGCACGGTACGTGTCGCCTGACTGACGGAAGAACCTAATACCGTGGTCAAATCGGCTTTCGCACCCCTGTATCCTCTGTCATCGGTGTATTTCGCAAGCTCGACAAAACCGTCCACCCGATGGCTTTGTCCGTTGAGGGTTAGCGTGTTGTGTACGCTACTCCCAATCCGGAAAACCTTCCATCGCTGAGAGTCCTGTTCCATGTTCCACAAGTCCACGCCACTGTTCTCTAAGCTATAGTATTTTTGCAAGCCTAAGTCCATCGCCCAGCGTACTCCGTCCCGTTCATAAACGAAAGAGCCGGCATCCATGTGCGCATGAGAATAAGAGGCACTTCCTCCCTTCACCGCCAAATAGGTATCCGTGGGAGAATCCCAACCGTCACGATAGATATAAACAGGGTTCTTGCCTCTGTTGAACCACTCCTTACCCTGTGGGCAGGGCACCTTATCAAGGTTCATGCGTGAAGCGAAGATTAACAGGAAAGGCAAAATCCGATCCTCCTCTCCAAACTCCAAGTCGGGGTCATTCAGATATTTCTCCTCAAGCCATAACAGGGAGGGGTTATTGGTTTTACGGGCAAACCAAAACATCATCAGGTTCCCGTACGCCTTAGGATTACAATCGGAAAAGTTGAAACACTCTCCGCTCGGGGCCGTCATGTATTGCATGTATTGGGCCGATTGCAGGAAACCGGGATAGTCACTCAGACCCGCATCATGTCCGAACGAACATTCGAGGGCGTCATTCAGCATCACTTGATAGGACGTACCGTATGACCAGTATCCGAATCCTTCGGGATAACCGCCATCGGGCGCATAGCACTCCAAAGCAAGTGGAGTTGTTTCCAGGGCTTTATTGATAATCGCTTTCGCCCTGTCCGGCTCATTCTCGAAGATAGCCAGCGCACTGCATACAAGTCCACCGTTACATACCTGGTTCCAGTTTGTCTTTGACCTGTAGAAACCGGCGTGTTTGGTCTTGGAGGCTTCCATCGCCTTCTCGACAATCGCCTTGCGGATTTTCTTCTTTGTTGAGGAGGATAGATCGTTGTATAACCAGTCATATCCGATAGCCAAGCCCATACTCATCTCACTGACATCCAGGAAATGGCTGGGGTTCCAATCCGTGAAGGCAGCAGCGGCCAACATTTCCTTTTCGGCACGCTTCAGATACTCCTTCTTGCCTGTCATGCGATAGGCGTACGACAGGAAAAAGACCCGTTTCAGGACTTTACGCGACACCCCCAAGAGCCGTTTGCCCTCCTTGATTCTTTGGACTGGAGCTTTCTCCAGGGTGGAATCGCAGTAGTTCAGTATCCGATTGTGGAAAGTCTTCAAGTTCTCGTTCTTTTGCAGCAGTTCACGGATGCCTTTCTCTTCGTTCGCCTTCAGGAAAAGGCGCGGATGAGAGGGAATCCGGCTGTAATCGAAGCTTTGTGCGGAGGCGTATACAACGCCTCCGACAAGTATGATTAGTATAATGAGCAGTTTTTGTTTCATTATCCGTTATTTTAGTAAGTCCATCCTTCCGACCGTTCAAGGTTCGGATTTCTTTGGGTCTCTACCAATGGAACAGGCCATACGGTCATGTACTCCTTCCAGTACCATTTGCTCCCGACAATGTTGCCCCAGCATGCTTTCACACCACTGTAATTGCCTTGGAACTTGGTATCTTTATAGGTGCCCCATCTGATTTCATCAAAGTAGTTGACACCTTCCAGGCACAATTCCACGCGGCGTTCATAGCGAATGCGTTCACGCATGTCGTCCTTGCCGGAGACGGCATTGTACCCTGTACCGCCTTTCACCAAGTCGCCCATGCCGGCACGTTGGCGAATCTTGTTGACCGCAGCGATGGCCTCGTCCAGTCTGCCGACCTCATTAAGGGCCTCCGCGTAGTGTAACCACACGTCAGTGTAACGGATGAGCGGAAAGTCGCAGTGGCAGTGCTGACGGTCTATGAGTCGTCCTTTCTCGGTTTCATTGTACTTTCTGTACAGGTAGAACCCGGAGACTCGTTTGTCGTGCCACATGTCACCACCATTGCCGCCACGTTTCAGATAGGGCCAGCGCAATACCTTGTTCAGCATGGGGTTACCGCTATTGTAATAGGGGCTGTAGCAATTTGCCGTGGAGTACGGTGTGAAGACAGTCTGCTGCAAACGCGGGTCGCGCGATTCATAGGCTCTCTTGAGGCGCGCTTCATTACCCGAACTGAGGTAATACTTTGTCATGATGCTCGCACCGACACGCGATTTCGCGTCCTTGTAGGCACTGCTGCTGACGGTAGCCAGGTTGTCTCTCAGGAAGAACACCTCTCTCTGAGCGGGAGTAAGCTTGTCCCAGTCGGGCAAGAAATCGCTCCACTTGAACTCGGAGCCGTCCGCGTTGCGGTAGTAGTCCACAAAGTCCGCCGAAGGCATCAATGCCGACCAGCAATCGTAGTGGTCACGGGCACCGACCATCAGCTGGAAGTTGTCACAATAACCGGTGGATTCGTCAAACTGCAAGGGGAACACCATCTCCTTATTCTTCTCATTCTCGTATTTGAAGAAGTCGATGTACTTTCCGTCCCACAAGCCATAGCCACACTTGCCCACTTCCTCAAAATCCTTGATGGCAAGGTCATACTGTTTCTTCCACAGGTACACCATTCCTCTCAAAGCGTAAGCGGCTCCTTTGGAAGGACGTCCATAGTTCGATGTCAGGGTATTGTTGGCCAAACCCGTGCTTTCAATGCAATAGGTAAGGTCGTCCAAGCAAACCTGCCATACCTCATCGGCGGTAGATTTCCCCCGTGTGGCCTGGCTGCTGTTGATGGGTTCCAGATAGACCGGAACACCTTGAAAGAGCATATTCAGTCTGTAGTAAAAGAACGCGCGCATAAACCGGGACTCGCAGGTCAAACGTTCCAGTTTTTCTTCCGTAAGTCCCGCCTTGCGCAGGTTGGCGATGGCGTCATTGCATCGGTGGATACCCTCGTAGCCGAACTTCCATTCCAATGACACCCAGGCATTCCCGGCACTTGGAGCGGTCGAAGTCAAAAGAGGGCAACTGAGGTATACGGTAGTACAAAAGCCCATGCCCTCAATGCCGGGTCTGTTGAGACCCGTAAAGGTTGATTTTGAAGGGTCGATTACAGATAAGTCCGAATTGTACAACACATTGTAAATACCTGCGACACCTTTGTCCGCCAGCTCCTCCGTTGTCCACATATTGCCTGATGAAATCTGGTTGTACGGGGTTGTGTCGAGCATGTCGGAACATCCCTGAAGGAGGAAACTGCCAATAGATAGACAGAACAATATTATTCTTTTCATGATTCGATTGTTTTTTACCTGATGAAATACTTATAATGACAATTGTATACCAAAAGCGAACTGTCTGGTCAGCGGATAGGTAATGGATGTTCCCATTTCCGGATCAAGTCCCGGATAGTCCGTTATGGTCAGCAGGTTTTCCCCGGAGAGATAGAAGCGCAGCTTCTCCACCATCATCTTCCTGGTGTACTTCACGGGGACGGTATATCCCAACTGTACGTTCTTGAGCTTGACGTAGTCGCCTTTGTATTTCCAGAATACGCTTCCTACGGAATTATCGCGTTGCGTCTGGTCAGTAAGCCGCGGGAACTTTGCGTTTATGTTCGTCCGGGAGTCCGACGGATTCTCCGGGTCATAGAAATAGTGGTTGTCGGCCACACGCTCGCTGATTCCATAACCGTACTTTGTTTGCGTACCGTTGTATTGGGCGTGATTCCAATACAAATCGAACCCGGCACTACCTGCCCAAAGCATGTAGAAGTCAAAACCTTTGTATGCGGCTGAGAGGTTCAAGCCGAAATTGTATTTAGGTTGGATAGAGGTACCGGTGAAATTCAGGTCGTGGGTATCACCGTAGTTTCCGTCACCGTTGGAGTCCGCGTAAATCAAGTCGCCATACCACAGTTGGTCTTTGGAGACTTTGCTTACCCCATTGAACTTATACCCGTCCGCTATCATGGCTTTCACCCATGCCATATCGGATTCCGTACGAATCATACCGTCTTTCGGTCCGGCGTTGATGTCGGGTTTCCCTTCCGTGTAAGAGCCGTCACCGTGATAGAGCTGACGCAGGTACATTTCTCCCAACATACGACCCTCCACGATGACACCGCCAAAACCGCTCTGCGCCACATCACCGTAATTGCTGACAAACTTGACGGGATTGCCAGCCTCGTCATATTCCCAGTGTTTCTCCAATTTCCCCTTGTATTTTATGACCTTGTTGCGGTTGAAGGAGAAGTTTCCTCCGATTTTGTACGTGAAGTCCTTGATATGGTCTTGCCAGCCCAAAGTCAGTTCGATACCGCGGTTGCGCACCTTCGCGATGTTTTCCGTCGAGCCGGAAACCCTACCCATGGACAACGGGATGGCCGGGGTGAACAAGATTCCGGAGGTCATCTTATTGTACCATTCCACCTCACCGGTAAGACGGTTACCGAAGAATCCGAAGTCGAGTCCGACGTTGGTGGTGGTTGTTGTTTCCCATTCAAGCAAACTGTTTCCCAGTTTGCTGATGGCAAGTCCCGTCGTAGGCGTGGCGTCGAGGACTACCTTATTGGTTGTGTAGTTTGCCTGCCAGTCATAGTTTCCCGACGCGTTGTTACCGAGTTTTCCCCAAGAGGCGCGAATCTTCAGATTGGAGAGATAGTCCTGTGCGAAACGCATGAACTTCTCTTCATTGATTCTCCAGCCTGCGGAGAAAGAGGGGAACACACCCCAACGGCTCTCCGGAGCAAAGCGGGAAGAACCATCGTAGCGCACATTAGCCTCAAACAGGTAACGACCCTTGAAGGCGTAATTGAGACGGCCGAAATAAGAGACCAAAGACCAGTCCGTCTCGCTACTGCCACTGGAGGTGAGTTCCGTCGCCGTACTCAACTGAGTCAGGCTCCAGTCCGCCATACCTTTCCGCGTCACGTCGAAGGAGTTTTCGTTGTAGTAGGATGTGGTGAATCCGGCCAATACATTGATATCATGGTCCTTGGCAATGGTGGTGTTGTAACGGGCCAGGATTTCCGAATTCTGTCTGCGTCTCTTGAACGATTTGTTGTATATGCTTGAGTTTTCCAGGGAGCTCTCGCTGGCGCGTACGTTCTCCACGTAATTCCACGACCCTTTCTGGATGCCCCAGGTGGCGTAGTCGCCCCAGTCAGGAGCATAGTTGTAGCTCGCCTCAATGGACATTCCCTTGAACGGACGGACGCTGCCGAAGAGCGTAAAGTTTCCGCGGAACATCTTGTCGTATCCCGCACGGGCCATCTGAGAGAAGATATTGTTCGCGTTGGTGTTCTCTTCCGCGGCGGCGGGTAGTCCCCACTTGTTGGTTTCTCCGGGGTAGATGCCCGGGGTTGTCACGTTCAGGTACTCAAATCCTTTGCTGATGTTGGCAAGTCCCACGCTCTGCTTCAGTCCGTTGAGTCGGGTCCCCACTGACAGCCAGTCATAGACCTTCACCTCTAAGTTCGTACGGAACTGGAACTGTTCGAGACCGGAATCCATTCCTTTCCTGTTCATCACACCGTCCGTATCCTGATATCCTAAGGAGACAAAGTAGTTCACCTTATCGCTGCTTCCCGACACGGACAGGTTATGCTTCTGCGAGAAGCCGGTACCCATAATCTCATCAAACCAGTTCGTGTTCGGATAAGCCATGTAGTTGGGCACGCCGTATTCGTTCAGTCCATTCGGGTCTTTCTGGGCCTCACGCCACGTGTCGATGGTGGATTGTCCGAAAACATGGGCTCTGTCCATGTTGTCCGTACCCTCGTTGATGAGTTCCATATACCGTGCGTAGTCGCTGACCAGAGAGAGCTTGTTCTGCGGTTTCTGTACAGAGCCGTAGAACGAATAGTTCACCCGGGTTTTCCCTTTTCCCTTCTTGGTCGTCACGAGGATTACGCCGTTAGCGGCACGCGAACCGTAGATGGCTGCCGAAGCCGCATCCTTCAGTACGGTGATGCTGGCGATATCTTCCGTGTTTACATTGTTCATGTCCCATTCAATACCGTCAACCAAAACCAACGGATTGTTGGAATTCAATGTGCCGACACCGCGGACCCGGATGGTGGCACCGTTCGAACCGGGCTTGCCGGTACTTTGCTGCACCTGCACACCGGCCGAAAGTCCGGCCATGGCACTCGAAGCGTTGGCAACCGGACGGCTCGACATCTCCTGGTCGAAGTTCACGGTAGACACGGAACCCGTCAGGTTCGCCTTCTTCTGAACGCCGTAACCAACCACGACAACCTCCTCAAGCGATTCCGACTTGGGGAGCAAGGTGATGTTCAAGCGTGTCTTGGACTTGTCCGCAACGATGGTTTGTGACTCGTAGCCAATGTAGCTGAATTGAAGTTTACTTCCCGGCACGACCTGTATGGTGTACTCTCCATCCAGATTCGTTGTCGTTCCGCCACCCGTTCCTACGACGGAAACGGCAGCACCAGGCAAAGGATAGTTACCCTCATCCGTAACCTTTCCGGAAATCTTTATTTGCTGAGCAAACATCGTCAGGCATTGCAGAGCAAATAGAGCCAAAATCAAAATGTGTTTCTTCATAAATAATGTAACAATTGGTTTAACACTTTTCTTTTCAACAACCGCCACCGGACCGTTTCCGTCTAACCTCATTCCTCCCGGCGGACACGTCCGGACATGTACGGCAGGAGGGACACCCGTTATCCACATCGAAACCACGTCTGTGGGGTTACTGATGGATGATGCAAAAATATGCATTACACGACAACGAGGATAGCACAAACGGGTAAACAAATAACACTTTCGGATTGCGACGGACGATGCGGGGCGAACGAATAGCACTAACTGGTCAAGTTAGGTACGAATCTGGTCATATTCACGAAAAGGACTATGACAACCGAAAATAAGACCTATATTTGTGCATCTCAAATCTGTATACCTGATGAACTATCTTCTTCGCATATTCGTGGCGGTCGTCGCCATGGCGCAACTCTTTCCGCTCTGCGGACAGACCTTCTCGGTCATGAGGAAATACGACGTGAAAAACGGCCTCTCCGACAACACGGTAAGGAGCATCCTGCAAGACTCCACCGGATACGTCTGGTTGGGAACGAAAGACGGAGTGAACCGCTTCAACGGAAGTGAGTTTACCAAGTTCACCATCCCGACGAACCCGTCAAACAACATGTTGCTCAACGTGCTGAAGCTATGTCCCCACATCGACAAGAACAGCATATGGGTAGCCACGACGGACGGGCTCTACCTCTTCAGTCCCCAATCCAACCAGTTCACGCTGTTCGAGAAGAAGACGGAACAGGGCATTTGTGTCGAGAGGTCCGTGAACGACCTGTGCTATGACGACGACGGGCTGCTGTGGATTGCCACATCGAAGGGTCTGTTCGCATACAACGAAAAGAACGGCCAACTGCGAAGGTATGTCAAATCAGAGATTGACCCCTCTTCACTCCTCGACAATCATGTCATCTCCGTGTTCAAAGACTCCTCCGGGACGCTGTGGGTCGGAACCCGTCTGGGGTTGGCAAGATACAAAAGGTCTTCCGACAGCTTCATTGTATACCGTCTGCCGCATCTCACCAAGCTATCCCATCCCTTCGATGTAAGCACCATCATGGAAACGGCCGACGGGGAGATTTGGGTAGGCACCAAATACGACGGACTGTTACATCTGGACAAATCGGACGGCTCTTTCACGGTTTACCCCGTTGCGACGGGACATCAAGACAACACCTGGATTCGAGCCCTCTTCCAGTATAGTCCGAATATCTTCTTTATCGGGACGGAGGACGGACTGTTTCTGTTTAAACCGAAAGACAAGACGCTCCAGAGACTGGAACCGTTTAACTCCAAGAGCGTCTACTCGTTCAGCCGCGACCGCGAAGGCGGAGTGTGGGTGGGTACTTACTTCGACGGGGTCTATTACATTTCGCCACAAAGCGACTACATCAAATGGTTTCACGACAACGGCAAACCGAACTCCCTGTCCGGGAATGCGGTCAGCCAGTTCTGTGAAGACCCTGACGGGAACTTGTGGATTGCCACGGAAAACGGCGGGTTGAACTACTTCAACACCCAAACGGAGACCTTTACGCGCTATACGGCCAACGGCTCACCGTCGAACATCAGCTACAACAACATTCACGCCTTGATGCTGGACGACAAGCAGTTGTGGATTGGCACTTTCTCCAAGGGCATTGACATTATGGACCTGAGGACACGTTCCATCGTGAAGAACTACCAATACGATGTCAACGACTTCGGCTCAATACCCAACAATTACATCTTCTCCTTGTACAAGAACAGGCGCGGAGAATATTTTGTCGGGACGATGGCAGGATTCTGCCAATACCTGCCCGAGACGGGAAAGTTCCACCGGTTCAAAGAGCTGAATGCCCTGTTTGTATACGACATGCTGGAGGACAGCGTCGGCTCGCTATGGATTGCCACCAAAGGAGATGGCGTGTGGCGTTACAACAGCCAAACGGGTACGTTCAAGAACTACGGACATTCCGCCACGGACGAGACTTCGTTGGGAGACAACCGGGTGGTTCGCGTCTATATTGACCGAAAAGAACAGTTGTGGTTCTGCACGGAAGGCGGCGGCATCTCACGCTATGACTACGACACAGACTCCTTCGTGAACTATGACTACCGGAAGAAGTTGCCCAGCCACGTAATCTACGGGATGCTGGACGACAAAGAGGGCAATCTGTGGCTATCGTCCAACTGCGGACTCATAAAGTATAACCCCCTCACGGAGGAATCGAAGCTATACACACATGAAGACGGGTTTCAGAGCAACCTGTTCAACACGCGCTCCTCTCTGAGGGCCGCCAACAATCTGTTCTATTTTGGAGGAGTGGAAGGTTTCAACTGCTTCTCTCCGGACCGCTTATACACAAACACGGTGAAGCCTACCGCCGTAATATCATACATCCGGCTTCACGACAGCCGGGAGAATGGCGAAGCACGGGTGGTAAACATCGGCCGACAGGAAGAGTTCTCCGTGGATTACCACGTTTCTTCTTTTGAGATAGGCTATGAATGTCTGAGTTTCGTGGCCCCGTCCAAGAACCGGTGCGCCTACAAGATAGAGGGTGTACACGACGACTGGGTCTACACGGACAAGCATTCCGTCACCTTCGTCGATCTGCCCTCGGGCTCTTACCGGTTCAGGCTGAAGGTGGCGAACAATGACGGTGTGTGGAGCGAGAATCCCTGCTATATAGACCTGCACATAGAGGCTCCGTTTTGGCGGAGCGCAGCCGCCAAGTTCATCTATTCCCTGCTCCTGTTGGGACTGGCCTATCTGCTCATGCTCGGCTACGCAAGGAAACAGCGAAAAAAGCGCGAGCGCGAGAGGGAAGAGATGGAGATGATGATGGAAAAGGAGATGTACCGTTCCAAAATCCAGTTCTTCACCAATGTCGCTCACGAGATAAAGACCCCGGTCAGCCTGATTAAGGCACCACTGGAAGCGGTCTTCGAGTCCGGACAATGGAACGAGGAGACCGAGTCGAACCTCTCCGTCATCAGGCAGAACACGGACCGGTTGCTCGAACTGATTAAACAGTTGCTAAACTTTCGCAAGGTAGACCAAGAGGGTTTCAAGCTGTCGTTCAGCGAAGAGGACATCATTCCTTTCTTGAACGGAATCATCAAACGCTTCTCATCGTCTTCATCGTCCGTCACCATACATACCGACTTCAAACGGGAACACCTAATCTACAACGTGGACACGGAAGCATTGACGAAGATAGTCAGCAACCTGCTGACCAACGGATTCAAATATGCGCGTACGGGCATCTGGGTCTCGGCCGATGAAACGGATGTGGACGGAAGTCCCATGCTGGAGATTCGCGTAGAAGATGACGGACCGGGAGTGTCGGAGGCCGAATCGGCCAAGATATTCGAGATGTTCTATCGTTCCAAGGAGAACACTTCGCCGGAAACCGGTTTCGGAATTGGATTGAGCCTCGTGAAGCTGCTCGTGGACAAGCACGGCGGAAAGATAGATGTCGGGAAGAGTAGCCAGGGAGGCTTCCGGATTACCCTCCGTCTGCCCAAGATAGAGGCCAACCCGACCAAGCCGGCAATCAGTGCCAACGCCAACCCCGGTGAGCACGAATCCTCCGGCCATTTTGAGGTAGGAGACTGCAACCTGCTGATTGTGGAGGACACGCACGATATGCTGGAGTTCCTGCTGAAGAATCTGGGGTACAGTTACAACGTGTTGGGCGCAACAAACGGAAAAGAGGCTCTGAAGATACTGCAAAGCAACACGGTAGACGTGATAATCAGTGACATCGTGATGCCCGAAATGGACGGCTTCGAGTTGCTGGGCGCAGTCCGTTCGGACAAGATGCTGTGTCATATCCCCTTTATATTGCTGTCGGCGCAGAACTCCGTCAATTCCAAGATTACCGGATTGGAATACGGGGCGGATGCCTACATCGAGAAACCGTTCTCCTTGAGCCATATCAAGGCGACCGTGGACAACCTGCTGAAGAACAGGAAGGTGTTGTTCGAACGATTTGCCAACATGACAAGTCTGGAATACGGACAGGGAGAGATTAAACGCCAGGACTTTGAATGGTTGGAGCAGGTGAACGGCATCATCATTCAAAACTTCACCAATGAAAGCTTCACGGTGGATACGTTAGCCTCGGAGATGGCCTTGAGCCGTTCCAACCTGCAACGGAAGTTGAAAGGAGTAACCGGCCTTCCTCCTATCGACTACATACGGCTCGTCCGTCTGAAGTCCGCCGCACAATATCTGAAAGAGGGCAAGTACCGTGTGAACGAGGTCTCTTATCTGGTAGGATTCAGCAACCACTCCTACTTCGCCCGTTGCTTCCAAAAGCAGTTCGGTGTCTTGCCAAAGGATTACATGAAAAAGCGTTGATGAATTGGTCAGCGCAAGCAACCTCATTAGTCAGCGCAAGCAACCTCATTGGTCAACGAGAGCCATCTCATTGGTCAACGAAGGCAATCAAGTTCTCCGTTCCAAGTCTTGGAACGCACATTTCATGACTTGGAACGTACGTTTCATGACACGGAACGCACGTTTCATGACTTGGAACGAAGATTTCGATGGATAGCGCGGAGCATTCGTTCGGTTCGTTTTTAAGAGTGAAGGAGAAGTCCGGAAGGAGAAGCCGGCGGATTGCCGCACGACTTGCCTTCCGGATGTCTTTGACGCTATTTACTTGATGTTGGGTTCTTCCAGTCCGAGACCTTTCTTCTTGTCCACCACCTTCAGCACGAAGCCGAGGATGAGGGCGGCAACGCCCAGGCAGGCGAGCATCACCAGCGGAGCGGTGTAGTCGTAGGAGACGGCGGCTTGCTCGGGAGTGATGATGCCGTTCTGCAGGTCGGACACCAATTGGGGATTGGTCTTGTCGAGCACCTTGCCTATCAGCAACGGGAAGAGCCAGAGGCCGATGTTCTGTATCCAGAAGATGAGGGCGTAGGCACTACCGATGATTTTGGCATCCACCAACTTGGGCACGCTGGGCCACAGCGAGGCGGGGACGAGCGAGAAGCTGGCGCCCAACACCAGGATGGTGACGTAGGCCACGATGACACCACCCACGGCATCGCCCTTGAAGGCCGGCAACACGAAGGCGAAGGTGAGGTGGCAGGCAATCAGCAGCACGGAGCCGAGAATCAGCATGGTGGCCGCCTTTCCCTTGTGGTCCACATAGCTGCCGAGGATGGGGGTGATGCCGACGGCCAACAGGGGGAACACGGCGAAGATGGTCTCCGCGCTCTGGCGCATATAGCCCATGTAGCAGAAGGTCACCAAAGCGATGACGGCTACGGACAGGAGGCTATACTTGAGACTCTTATCCTTGCAGAAGTTGCTGGCGAAGGCGGCGGCGGCAACCACCAGCATGATGACGTACTGGATGACGGTCACGGTGTTGGTGGCCCAGAATGAATCGGGCGACACTTCCGTGAACTCCAGGTTGCACTGCAGCATGTTGACGGCATATTTCTGGAAGGGGAAGATGGCGGAATAGTAGAGCACACAGAGCAGGGCTACCAACCAGAAGCCGCTGCTGGTGAGGATGCTGCCCAGGTCGCTGACCTTGAAGGGGTCGTCCTTCTCCTCCGCCTCACCGGTCTGCGCGTCGAGCTTCTTGTCCATGAAGAAGTAGACGATGAACATGATGAGGGCGATGAGCAGCAATATCACGCCAAAGGCTACGGAACGGGACACGTCGATGTCTCCGCCCAGTTTGGCGAATACCGGCGAGAAGATCATGCAGGTGGCCACGCCCAGACGAGCCAACGCCATCTCTGAGCCCATGGCCAAGGCCATCTCACGGCCCTTGAACCACTTGACGATGCCGCGCGACACGGTGATGCCCGCCATCTCCACGCCACAGCCGAATATCATGAAGCCCACGGCGGCAAACTTGGCGGAAGCCGGCATGCCGGCGTAGAAGGGAGAGATGCCCAGTTCGTCGAATCCGGGGATGTAGTTGAGGTTATTGGTGAACCATGCCTCCAGGCCGCTGCCCTGGAACCCTTCGGTGACGGCGTACCAGTTGATGGTGGCTCCCACCAGCATGACGATGCCGGAGAGGATTGCCGTGAAGCGCACGCCCATCTTGTCGAGGATGATTCCCGCGAAGATGAGGAAGAAGACAAACACGTTGAGGAAGGTTTCAGAGCCCTGCATCGTACCGAAGGCGGTGGAGTCCCAGCCTCGGGTGGACTGCATCAGGTCCTTGATTGGAGAGAGGATGTCCATAAAGATGTATGAACAAAACATGGCCGAGGCCAACAGCAGGAGGGCTGTCCATCGGATGGAGGGCACGTCCCGTAGCAACTTTGTAACTTTTTCTGTCATGACTTGTATTGATGTTATTCGATTGTTCCGCAAAGATAGTGCAAATTGAAGGCAGAATATCAAGTTTACTTGAATATTATGCTGAGATGCAGCCTATCTTTTCCCCAAAACCGCTAACTTTGTCGCGGATTTTGCGACGTTATCGCACGTTTAATGCCGCAGGAATGGGTTCGAGGAGACATGTACATACACGAAAGAGGTAATTGGACAGCGTTCAAATGGGACGCATCGGCACTCACGGCAATCCTTGAGAAGGTTAGCCGCAAGCAAGGTTTGCTCTACGGCAGACTCGCTTCGCTCGGTTTTGACAGCAAGCTGAAGGCGATGGCCGAGAACCTGACGTATGACGTAGTATATTCATCCGAAATAGAAGGTGTCCGTCTGAATGTGGATGAGGTTCGCTCGTCCATAGCCCGAAAGCTCGGCATAGAGAATGTCAAGCAGACAGCACCCTCGCATTATGTGGATTCCGTCGTGGCGGTGATGCTTGACGCCGTAAGTCGTTATGACCAACCGCTGACCAAAGCGAAGCTGTGCGCTTGGCAGGCGGCTTTCTTCCCGACGGGATTTAGCGAGGGCTCGCGGATTGAGGTCGGCCAATACCGTACCCACGAGGAGCATATCATCTCCGGCATGTTTGGCAGGGAAAAGATTCATTATATCGCTCCGTCACCGGAACGGGTGGAGGACGAGATGAACAGGTTTATTGACTGGTTCAACACGGAAGAGGACGTGAGTTCCATTATCCGTTCCGCCATGGCCCACCTTTGGTTCGTGAGTATCCACCCGTTTGAAGACGGCAACGGACGACTGGCACGCATCCTTTCGGACATGCTGCTGGCCCGTGCCGACAAGAGCGAGTTCCGTTTCTATAACGTCTCTTCGCAAATCAACAAGGACAAAAACCATTACTATGACATCTTGGAGAGGACACAACATGGCGACGGAGACATTACGGAATGGATTTCGTGGTATGCCGGCACCTTGTCGGTAGCCCTTGACGAAGCCGAGGCCGTGGTCAGTTCGGTATTGAACAAGAGCCTCTTTTGGCAGAAGGCCGCGTCCGTGGCGTTAAGCCAGCGACAGACGGACACCCTCAACCTCTTCCTCGACGGCTACGAGGCAAAGATAACGTCGAAGACGTGGGCGTCACTCGCCAAGTGTTCCAAGGACACGGCCATTCGCGACATACAAGACCTCGTGACGAAGGATATCCTGCGTGAAGACACTCCCGGAGCCAAGCGTCCCAGCTACTCCATCATATACAATCCGGAAGAGATTACCGAATTCTTTTCCGACATCCGTGTCGAAGAAGAAGACGGTGTCCATTACCTGACAGCGACATACAAGGGCGGAACGCCCGTGCGGGAGCGATTGCTGCCCTTGGACGCGGAGCGTTTCCAAAAAGGCGACTTACCTCTGGAGAACCTGCTCGCCAAATACTGCTCGTACATAAGGGCCAACCGATGAATCATGAATCATCAAAGACACGGCTACCGCAGCTCCCATCTTACATTTCAATTCCTGTTCATTATTTATCTATGTTCATTAAAAATGAACAGCGACAAAAGAATGAACAAAACGAGAAATGGCGGTTGATGCAAAATATTTTCACATATTGTTGTGCGGTACAACCAAAAGGCGTACATTTGTCTCACGATATGAGTTCTTATTACAAGAATAATTGAGTATAAATCACAAAAAATTCTAATTATGAAGAGAGTAAAAATGAGTGCCGCTTGCGTGGCATTGGCAGGAAGCATCGTATTGTCTTCTTGCATCGGTTCGTTCAGTCTGACAAACAGAGTGCTTGATTGGAACAAAGAGCTTACCGGAAACAAATTCGTGAACGAAGTGGTATTCTTCGCCATGCATATTGTGCCTGTATACGGCATAACAATCCTGGCTGACGCAGTGGTGCTCAACAGCATCGAGTTCTGGACCGGCAACGAGGCGTTGGCAGAGGGTACAGTGAAAGAGGTTAAGGGCGAGGACGGAAACTACATCGTCACCACTACAAAGGACGGCTACACCATCAACAAAGAGGGTGAGGACGAGGCCATCGACTTGACATTCAACAAGGAGAACCAGAGCTGGAACGTTACCTTCGAGGGCGAGACCTACGAGCTCCTGAAGATGAACGAAAACGGTACGGTTGACCTGAACCTGCAGAACGGTTCTTACATGAACCTGAACCTGGACGCTACAGGCATCATGGCTGCCCGTCAGGCCGCTATGGGTTCCATGTACGTCGCCCGTTAACGGAACGTTCCCTTAGATACAAAAAAGATGCGCCTTTCGGGGCGCATCTTTTTTGTATCTAAGGGAAGGAGGAGAACCTGTTCCCGAAGGAGAGACCCTAT
>CAVFNZ010000029.1:0-21532 GCA_963624095.1 Clostridium sp. CAG:217
TTCACGAGACTCCGGGGCTTAAACGACATTAAAGGCATGAGCCCGAGACATTATAGGCATCGGCCCGAGACATTATAGGCATCGGCCTGAGACACTATAGGCATCGGGGCTTGACATTATAGTGGATTGGCAACGCTACGGGGAGCAGCTCGCTTGCGGGGGTGACGACATCGGAGCATACCGATGAATGAGACATATTCTCTCTCCTTATATTAAAGGAAACTGACCTTGTGACGAGATTCCTTTGTCTACCATATGACACGGAATGAAACATTCTTGTAAATTAGTTGACGGAATTGGGCAAAAAGTGACTTTTCACCCAATTTTTTTTGTCCGTTGTTAGGTGAGATTAAACTAATTCGTAACTTTGGGCGAAAAACATAAACATAATTATTGATTCGACTCATTATGGATAGTAAAATTCAGGAACTCACCGATAAGATTTATCGTGAGGGAGTAGAGAAAGGTAATGAAGAAGCGCGTCAACTGGTGGAGCAGGCCAAGGAAGAGGCCGCACGCATCGTCGCTGACGCGAAGAAAGAGGCTGATGCCATTGTCGTTGCCGCTCAGAAGAGTTCGAAAGAGCTTGAAGAACACACAAAATCGGAACTGAAACTGTTTGCCAGCCAGGCCGTGAACGCCTTGAAAACCGAAGCCGCCAATCTGATTACCGACAAGATTGTAACCGAAAGCGTGGGCTCGTTTACCAACGACCACGAAGCCATTGGTGCCTTTTTGGTGGCTCTGGCGGAGAAATGGTCCGCCACGGAACCCATCGTCATCTCTACCAAAGAGGCTGAACCGCTGAAGAAATACTTCGTCGCCAAAGCCAAGCAACTGTTGGACAAAGGCGTGACCATCCAACAAGTGAACGGACAGAAGGCCTTGTTCACCATCTCTCCGGCCGACGGCTCCTACAAGATAGATTTTGGCGAAGAAGAATTTGAGAACTACTTTAAGTCATTCTTGCGCCCTCAATTAGTGGAAATCCTCTTTTAACCGGTTCTTATGAATAACTATTACTGTTTAGTGACGGGCCTGCCCGAAATCTCGTTGGACGACGGCAAGCTGAGTTACTCTGTTTTAGATTTCAAGGAGACGATATATCCTTACTTGGCCAAGGAAGACCAACGGACGGTGGACCTGTTCTACCTGCAGTATGACAACCGTTGCCTGCTTGCCTTGCTGCGCGACAAGGATGCCGTTGTCGACAACGGTTACGGGGTGTACACACCCGATGAGCTGCTGTCGATAATCACCGCCGTGAAGGAGAACGACGCAAGGAACAAGAAATACCCCGCATACCTCTACGATTTCGCGGAGCGTTACCTGAAGGACAAAGAGGCCGGCGAGGCCGGCGACGCGTTGGCGGAAGACGTGCTCTCTTCCTGCTATTACCAGTACGCCATGCGGTGCGGCAACGCCTTCGTGGCTTCGTGGTATGAGTTCAACCTCAACCTGAACAATCTGTTGGTGGCCATCACGGCCCGCAAGTACAAACTCGACGTGGCCCGAAACGTGGTGGGCGACACCGAGGTGTGCGAAGCCCTGCGGACCTCCACCGCCCGTGATTTCGGGCTCTCCGCCGTGCTGGACTACTACGACACCGTGTCGCGCCTGTCGGAGGTCTCCGACCTGCTGGAACGCGAGCGGAAGATAGACCAACTGAAATGGGACTGGATGGAAGACGCGACATTCTTTCACTACTTCTCCATCGAGCGGGTCTTCGTCTTCCTGCTGAAACTGTCGTTGATAGAACGCTGGGCGTGCCTCGACAAACAGAAGGGAAACGATGCGTTCCGGTTCATCATCGCCTCGTTGAAGGATGAAGTGAGTATACCTGAAGAATTCAGAAAATAATAAATTGACACGATATGATAACAAAAGGAACTGTTAGTGGCGTGATAGCCAATATGGTGACCATCGTGGTAGATGGCCCTGTGTCGCAGAACGAAATCTGTTACATCGCTACAGGGGGCGACCGTCTGATGGCCGAGGTCATCAAAGTGATAGGCAGTCAGGCCTATGTGCAGGTCTTCGAAAGTACGCGCGGACTGAAGGTGGGAGCGGAGGCCGAGTTTACGGGCCATATGCTCGAAGTGACCCTCGGACCGGGTATGCTCTCGAAGAACTATGACGGATTGCAGAATGACTTGGACAAGATGACGGGCGTGTTCCTGAAACGCGGCGAATATACCTATCCACTCGATAAAGAAAGAAAATGGCATTTCAAACCTTTGGTGCAGGCGGGCGACAGCGTGAAAGCCTCCGCTTGGCTGGGCGAGGTGATGGAAAACAACCAGCCGCTGAAGATTATGGCTCCCTTCCTGCTGAAAGGGACCTGCACGGTGAAGTCCATCGCGGCCGAAGGCGATTATGTGATAGAGGACACCATCGCCGTGCTGGCCGATGCCGACGGCAAGGAGATACCGGTGAACATGATACAGAAGTGGCCCGTGAAGAAAGCCATGACCAACTACCAGGAGAAGCCGAGACCTTTCAAACTGTTGGAGACGGGCGTGCGCGCCATCGACACGGTGAACCCTATCGTGGAGGGCGGTACGGGATTCATCCCCGGACCGTTCGGAACGGGAAAGACCGTGCTCCAGCATGCCATCTCCAAACAGGCCGAAGCGGACATCGTTATCATAGCGGCCTGTGGTGAACGTGCCAACGAGGTGGTGGAAATCTTCACGGAGTTCCCCGAACTGGTGGACCCGCACACCGGACGCAAGCTGATGGAACGAACCATCATCATCGCCAACACCTCCAACATGCCCGTCGCCGCCCGTGAGGCTTCCGTCTACACAGCCATGACCATGGCGGAATATTACCGCTCCATGGGGCTGAGAGTGTTGCTGATGGCCGACTCCACCTCCCGTTGGGCACAAGCCCTGCGTGAGATGTCCAACCGTATGGAGGAGTTGCCCGGACCGGACGCGTTCCCGATGGACATCTCCGCCATCATCTCCAACTTCTACGGGCGTGCCGGTTATGTCCGCCTCCATAATGGAGAGTTTGGCTCCATCACCTTCATCGGAACCGTGTCGCCCGCGGGCGGTAACCTGAAGGAGCCCGTGACCGAGAACACCAAGAAGGTGGCCCGTTGCTTCTACGCCTTGGAGCAGGAGCGTGCCGACAAGAAGCGTTACCCGGCCGTCAACCCCATCGACTCCTACTCCAAATACCTGGAGTACCCGGAGTTTGAGGAGTACATCTCCAACCGCATCAACGACCAGTGGCTCGCCAAGGTGAACGAGATAAAGACCCGACTGCTGCGCGGCAAGGAGATTTCCGAACAGATCAACATCCTGGGCGATGACGGCGTACCCGTGGACTACCACGTCATCTTCTGGAAATCCGAACTGATAGACTTCGTTGTCCTGCAGCAGGACGCTTTTGACGAGATAGACGCCGTCACCCCGATGGAACGCCAGGAGGAGATTCTCGACATGGTGATAGACATCTGCCACACGGAGTTTACCTTTGACAACTTCCTGGACGTGATGGACTACTTCAAGAAGATGATCAACATCTGCAAGCAGATGAACTACTCCGCCTACAAGTCCGACAAGTACAACGACTTCAAGAGGCAGCTGGAAGAGCTGGTGGCGGAAAGAAAGGTGCGGAACTAATTAGAGTATAGAGATATGGCAACAAAAGCATTTCAAAAGATATATACGAAGATAAGTCAGATAACCAAGGCTACCTGTTCGCTGAAGGCGACGGGCGTAGGTTATGACGAACTGGCCACCGTCAACGGAAAGTTGGCTCAGGTGGTGAAGATTGCCGGCGATGACGTTACACTGCAAATCTTTGAAGGAACCGAAGGTATCCCTACCGATGCCGAAGTCGTCTTCTTGGGCAAGGCTCCTTCCATCAAAGTGAGCGACCAGTTGGCCGGACGTTTTTTCAACGCCTTTGGCGACCCCATTGACGGAGGTCCCGAGGTGGAAGGGACGGAAGTGGAGATTGGCGGCCCGTCGGTGAACCCTGTCCGCCGCAAGCAACCGTCGGAACTGATTGCCACGGGTATCGCGGGCATCGACCTGAACAACACCCTGGTGTCGGGACAGAAGATTCCGTTCTTTGCCGACCCTGACCAACCCTTCAACCAAGTGATGGCCAATGTGGCTCTGCGCGCGCAGACCGACAAAATCATCCTGGGCGGTATGGGTATGACCAACGACGACTACCTCTACTTCAAGAACGTGTTCTCCAACGCCGGCGCGCTCAACCGCATCGTCTGCTTCATGAACACCACCGAAGACCCTCCCGTGGAGCGACTCCTTATCCCCGACATGGCGTTGACCTCCGCCGAGTATTTCGCGGTGGAGAAGAACGAACGCGTGTTGGTGTTGCTGACCGACATGACCTCCTATGCCGACGCGTTGGCCATCGTGTCGAACCGTATGGACCAGATTCCTTCGAAGGACTCCATGCCGGGCTCCCTCTACTCCGACCTGGCGAAGATTTACGAGAAAGCCGTGCAGTTCCCCTCCGGAGGGTCCATCACCATCATTGCCGTCACCACGCTTTCGGGAGGCGACATCACTCACGCCGTGCCCGACAACACGGGTTACATCACCGAGGGTCAGCTCTTCCTGCGCCGTGACAGCGACATCGGTAAGGTCATCGTGGACCCGTTCCGTTCGCTCTCCCGTCTGAAACAGCTGGTCAGCGGCAAGAAGACCCGTAAGGACCACCCGCAGGTGATGAACGCCGCCGTGCGTCTGTATGCCGATGCCGCCAACGCCAAGACCAAGATGGAAAACGGTTTCGACCTGACCGACTACGACGAGCGTACGCTGGCTTTCGCCAAAGACTACGCCAACCAACTGCTGGCCATTGACGTCAACCTCAACACCACGGAGATGCTCGATGTGGCCTGGTCGCTCTTCGGCAAATACTTCCGTCCCGAGGAGGTCAACATCAAGAAGGAACTGGTGGACGAGTTCTGGGTGGACAAACAGTAAAAACGGATAAGAGATGGCTATCAAATTTCAATATAACAAGACCTCGCTTCAGCAGCTCGAAAAACAACTGAAAGTGCGCGTGCGTACGCTGCCTATCATCAAGAACAAGGAGAGTGCCCTGCGCATGGAAGTGAAGAAATGCAAGGCTGAGGAGGCGGAGTTGGAGAAAAAGCTTGAACAACAGATTCAGGCGTACGAAGCCATGTTCGCTCTGTGGAATGAATTTGACGCGTCCTTGATTAGCGTGAAGGACGTACACCTGAACGTGAGGAAGATTGCCGGAGTGCGGATTCCGGTGCTGGACAGCGTGGAGCTGGGCATCCGTCCGTTCAGCATGTTCAACAGTCCCAAGTGGTACTACGACGGGATTGAACTGCTGAGAGGATTGGCCCGAACCGCCATCGAGCGTGAGTTCGCCGGGGCGAAACTGAACCTGCTGGAGTATGCGCGCAAGAAGACCACCCAAAAGGTGAACCTCTTCGAGAAGGTGCAGATACCCGGCTATCAGGATGCCGTGCGGAAGATTAAGCGTTTCATGGAGGACGAGGAGAACCTCTCCAAGTCGTCACAGAAAATCTTGAAATCCATTCAAGAGCGAAGAAAGGAGGCCGAAGCATGATAACGAAAATGGAGAAACTCACCTTCCTGGTGTTTCATAAGGAATATGAAGCCTTCCTGGAAGGGATACGAAACCTCGGCGTGGTGCACGTCGTCGAGAAACAATGCGGAGGCATGGATGCCGAACTGCAGAACTTCGTGCAGAAGCGGTCGCAATACAAGACCCTGCTCGCTGAGATGTCGCAGTTGGCCGGCAAGCAGCCCGAAGAGGCCGTTCATCCCGAAATGGGGGAAGAGGCATTGTGGACCCGGTATGCCGACCAACAGAAGCAACTGCAGGAGCTGAACCTCCGCATACCCGCCCTGGACAAGGAAATCGCACAGATGGACGTGTGGGGCGAGTTCAGCTGGGAGCGGATTGAAAGTCTGAAAGCCAGCGGATGGAACCTTCGTTTCTACGCCACTCCCGAGAAGGACTTCAAGGAAGAGTGGAACCAGCGCGAAGACCTGATGGTCATAGACAAGGTGAACGGAACCGTTTACTTCGTGACCCTCTCCAACGCGCCGATAGATTTGGGATTGGAATCCTTGCGCCTGCCGCGGAAAAGCCTGTCCCAACTGACGGCCGACAAGCAACAGCTGTTGGCGGAGATATCCGACAAGCAGACCCAATTGCAGGCGTTCTGCCGCACCTACTACCGGACCGCGTGCCACTACGCGCGGCAACTCGCGTCCAACATCGACCTGAAGACCGTCAGGTTGAGCGGGGAACAGATGGCGGACGGTGCCGTGGTGCTGTTGGAAGGCTGGATACCCGAAGAAAACGCGGCGGCCGTCACCCAATGGCTCGACGAGAAAGGCATCTACTATACGATGCGTGCCGCCACGAAGGAGGACAACGCACCGATTAAGTTCAAGAACAACGCCTTCACGCGCATGTACGAGGTGCTGACGAAGATGTACGGCATGCCGGACTATTCAGAGTTCGACCCGACACCGATTGTCGCCCCCTTCTTCACCCTCTTCTTCGCCATGTGTATGGGAGACGCGGGCTATGGCGTGATATTGGTGCTGCTGGGCTTCTTTCTGAAGAAGAAAATGCCCAAGTCGATGGCCGGCATGATGAATCTGGTCATCACGCTGGGCATTGTCACCACGGTGGTAGGCACGGTCTTGGGCTCCTGCTTCGGAGTGAGCCTCTTCGACCTGCAGTTGCCCGACGCGCTGAAGCAATTCATGATTGTGGGCAAGATTGACGGCACCGGCTACGACAAGCAGATGCTGCTGGCCCTCCTCATCGGTGTGGTTCACATCTGCATCGCCATGACGGTGAAGGCCATCACCAACACGGTGCGCTATGGATTCAAGAATACGCTGAGCGACTGGGGGTGGCTCTTGCTCGTTGTCGGTTTTATCGCCACGGGCGGCCTCTCGTTCTTTGAGGTCATCTCCCGTAACGTCTCCACTTGGGCGTTCATCCTCATCGGCAGCGTCGCCTCCATAGGCATCTATCTGTTGAACAACATTCACCGCAATGTCTTCGTCAACATCGGTGCCGGACTGTGGGACACCTACAATATGGCGACCGGTTTGATGGGCGACGTGCTCTCGTACATCCGTCTCTACGCCCTGGGCTTGGCCGGCGGTATGCTGGGCGGCGTGTTCAACCAGTTGGCCTTCATGGTGCAGGATGCGGCGGGTGGCGTGCCCGGATGGATATTCTGTGGACTTATCCTGGTCTTCGGCCACACGCTGAACATCGCCATGTCGTGCCTGAGCGCCTTCGTGCATCCGCTCCGCTTGACGTTCGTCGAATACTTCAAGAACTCCGGCTATGACGGTAAGGGCGAACCTTACAAGCCGTTTTCAGTAATAAAAACAAATGATTAAAAACATAAAATTAGAAAAGCTATGAATGAAATTTTAGGTTATTTAGGTTTGGGCCTTATGCTGGGCCTGTCGGGCATCGGTAGTTGTTACGGAACGACCATCGCCGGAAACGCCGCCGAGGGAGCGTTGAAGAAAGACTCCACCAAGTCCGCCGCGTACATGATTCTCTCCGCCTTGCCCGCCACGCAGGGATTGTACGGATTTGTCGCCTTCCTGATGTCAATGGGTCGCGACTTCGCTACCGACGGTCCTTTGATGTTGGGTATCGGCTTGGGTGTCGGCCTGGTGTGCCTCTTCTCGGCTATCCGTCAGGGACAGATTTGCGCCAACGGCATCTTGGGCGTGTCGCAGGGACATGACGTGCTGACCAACACGATGATTTACGCCGCGTTCCCCGAGTTCTACGCCATCCTGTCACTGGTTGCCGCGCTGATGATTTGATAGGCAAATTCCAATACCTTTGCAATAGAGTCCAAATCCTGATATTCTACGTCAGTGAGATTGGTTCGCTGTTGGTCTATCAAGGTTTGGACTTCAATTCGCACAAAATAGGGAAGGGTCTGTGTAATCCGGAAGGTTACACAGACCTTCTTGTATGCGTTATTGAATGCTTTTATCGTCCCGTATGTAAATTATCGGCTCATAATTTTTTGCAAATCAAGATAATTCCGTACCTTCGCCGCCAAATTGTAAAACCGTATGACGAAGGAATTCATGACTCCCGACTATCTGTTCGAATCGAGTTGGGAGGTTTGCAATAAAGTTGGCGGAATATACACGGTCCTTTCGACCCACGCGAAGACCTTACAGGCACGCTTTGGCGACCATCTGATTTTTATCGGGCCTGACGTATGGAAAGAGAGAGAGAGTCCGTATTTCATCGAAGACAGCGGAGTCTTCTCGGGCTGGCTTCGGTACGCCAAGGAGAAAGACGGGCTGAAGGTTCGCACCGGACGATGGGACATCCCCGGCAGCCCGGTAGTAATATTGGTAAACTTTGATGATTACTACAAGGACAAGGATGAGATTTACACTCAGGCCTGGTTGAGCTACCGTGTCGATTCGCTGCACGCTTACGGAGACTACGACGAGGCGTCCATGTTCTCTTACGCCGCCGCCAAGGTGGTGGAGAGCTTTTACCGCTACGGAATCACCGCCAAAGAGAAAGTAGTCTACCACGCCCATGAGTGGATGACCGGTCTGGGTGCCCTCTATTTGCAGGAGAAACTGCCGCAGGTCGCCACCGTCTTCACTACCCACGCCACCTCCATCGGTCGATCCATCGCCGGTAACAACAAGCCTCTGTACGACTACCTGTTCGCCTACAACGGCGACCAAATGGCGGACGAACTCAATATGCAGTCGAAGCACAGCATCGAGAAACAGACCGCGCACCACGTTGACTGCTTCACCACGGTGAGCGAGATTACAGACAATGAGTGCAAGGAGCTGCTCGACAAACCGGCGGACGCGATACTGACAAACGGGTTCGAGGATGATTTCGTACCCAAGGGCGAGGCATACCAAGCCAAACGCGCCGAGGCGCGCAAGCGCATGCTCCATGTGGCCAACAGCCTGTTGGGCACGGAGCTGGGCGATGATACGCTGATTGTCGCCACCAGCGGACGCTACGAATTCAAGAACAAGGGCATTGACGTTTACCTGGAGGCGATGAACCGACTGCTGCGCGACCGCAACCTGAAGCGGAACGTGTTGGCGTTTGTCAGCGTTCCCGGTTGGGTGGGAGACCCCCGCGAAGACCTGAAGGCACGCCTTGCGAGCGGCCAGTCCTACGACAGCGCGCTCCCTTGCCCGTTCATCACCCATTGGCTCCACAACATGACGCACGACCAGGTGCTCGACATGCTCAAGTATCTGGGAATGTCCAACGCCAAGACCGACAAGGTGAAGGTGTTGTTCGTCCCCTGCTACTTAGACGGCAACGACGGCATCTTCAACCTCTCCTACTACGACATGATTGTGGGCAACGACCTCAGCATCTACCCCTCGTACTACGAACCCTGGGGCTACACGCCGCTTGAGAGCGTCGCCTTCAGCGTGCCCGCCATTACGACCGACTTGGCAGGCTTCGGCTTGTGGGTAAACTCTTTGAAGGGCGGATACAGCAAACTGGAAGACGGCGTGAAGGTGATACACCGCACCGACTACAACTACTCCGAGGTGGCCGACATCATCAAGGACACCGTGTCGGACCTATCCGGATTCACGTCGCGTGAGGTGACACTAATAAGGCAGCGCGCCAGGGAAATCTCTGAGAACGCACTGTGGAAACACTTCATCGTCAACTACTACAAGGCGTACGACATCGCCTTGCGCAACGCCGCGAAGCGGAACGGCAAATCGAAATAACACACAGACACTAATAATAAAAGGTTAGTTTTATGAAAATCAAAGTAAGTAACGCGAATACACCGAACTGGAAGGGAATCACGGTACGTTCCAGAATCCCCGAAGAACTGAAGGTGTTGGATGAACTGGCGCATAACATTTGGTGGTCCTGGAACACGGAAGCCAAACTGTTGTTTAAGAGCATCGACCCCGAGATGTGGGCCGTGGCTGGTGGCAACCCCGTTCGTTTGTTGGAACTGTTGAGCTACGACAAACTGGAGGCGTTGGCTAAGGATAAGGCATTGATACAGAGAATCAACTCAGTGTATCGCAACTTCCGCGAATACATGGATGTGAAGCCGGACGCTAACAGACCGTCAGTGGCCTACTTCTGTATGGAATATGGTTTGAACCATGTGCTGAAAATCTATTCCGGAGGCTTGGGCGTTCTGGCCGGTGACTACCTGAAGGAGGCCAGCGACAGCAACGTGGACATGTGCGCCATCGGTTTCCTCTATCGTTACGGATACTTCACGCAGACGCTCTCCATGGACGGACAGCAGATAGCCAACTACGAGCCGCAGGACTTCAACAGCCTGCCTCTGGAGCGCGTGATGGACGCCAACGGCAACCCCCTTGTCGTGGACGTTCCTTACATGAACTTCCAGGTACACGCCTACATCTGGCGCGTGAACGTGGGACGTATCTCCCTCTACCTGATGGATACCGACAACGACATGAACAGCGAGTTCGACCGTCCGATTACTTACCAGCTTTACGGCGGCGACTGGGAAAACCGTCTGAAACAAGAGATTCTGTTGGGTATCGGCGGTATGCTCACCCTGAAGGCTTTGGGCATCAAGAAGGACATTTATCACTGCAACGAGGGACACGCAGCACTCTGCAACCTCCAGCGTCTTTGCGATTACGTGAAGGAGGGTCTCTCCTTCAACCAAGCGTTGGAACTGGTACGCGCCTCTTCGCTGTACACCGTACACACTCCGGTGCCCGCCGGTCACGACTACTTTGATGAAAGCCTGTTCGGCAAGTACATGGGCGGCTATCCTCAGATGCTCGGCATCACCTGGGCGGATTTGATGGACATGGGCCGCATGAACCCGGGCGACTCCTCCGAGCGTTTCTGCATGTCGACCTTCGCCTGCAACACCTGCCAAGAGGTGAATGGTGTGAGCCGTCTGCACGGAAAGGTGTCCCAGGAGATGTTCTCCGGCATTTGGAAAGGATACTTCCCCGAAGAAAACCATGTGGGATACGTTACCAACGGTGTTCACTTCCCCACATGGAGCGCGTCCGAGTGGCAGGCTCTGTACAACAAGTATTTCGACTCCACATTCATGTTCGACCAGTCGAACGAGAAGATTTGGGAGGCCATCTATAACGTGCCCGACGAAGAGATTTGGGCCACCCGTCAGGGACTCAAGAACAAGTTGGTGGATTTCATCCGCAAATCGTTCCGCGACACATGGCTCAAGCAACAGGGAGACCCTGCCCGCATCGTCTCCTTGATGGAGAAAATCAACTCTAACGCCCTGCTCATCGGTTTCGGCCGTCGTTTCGCCACATACAAACGCGCCCACCTGTTGTTTACAGACTTGGAGCGTCTGTCCAAGATTGTCAACAACCCCGACCGTCCCGTACAGTTCCTGTTCACGGGTAAGGCTCACCCGCACGACGGAGCCGGCCAGGGCTTGATAAAGCAAATCATCGAAATCTCCCGTCGTCCGGAGTTCCTTGGCAAGATTATCTTCCTGGAGAACTACGACATGAAGTTGGCCCGTCGTCTCGTTTCCGGCGTGGACATTTGGTTGAACACCCCGACCCGTCCACTGGAGGCATCCGGCACATCCGGCGAGAAAGCCCTGATGAACGGTGTCCTCAACTTCTCCGTCCTCGACGGATGGTGGTTGGAAGGCTACCGCGAGGGTGCCGGCTGGGCATTGACCGAGAAGCGCACCTATCAAGACCAGGGTCAGCAAGACCAGTTGGATGCCGCCACCATCTACAACCTGTTGGAGAACGATATCGTTCCGTTGTACTACGCCCGTGACGGCAAGGACTTCTCCGAGGGTTGGGTGAAGACCATCAAAAATTCCATTGCCCGCATCGCTCCTCACTATACGATGAAACGTCAGCTCGACGATTACTTCAGCAAATTCTATTGCAAGGAGGCTGCCCGCTTCAAGATGTTGGCCGCCAACGACAACGAGAAGGCGAAGGAAATCGCCCGCTGGAAGGAGACCGTGGCCGAGCGTTGGGACTCCATCGAAATCGTTTCTTGCCAGAAGGAGGAAGACGTGCAGAAGGGCGACCTCAAGAGCGGTCAGCCCTACACCACAACCTATGTGGTGGATGAGAAGGGACTGGACGATGCCGTCGGCATTGAGCTGGTTGTCATGTACACCGACGGTGACGGCAAGGATCACGTCTACTCGGTGGCTCCGATGAACGTGGTGAAGAAAGAGGGCAACCTCTACACGTTCAAGATTAGCTACGCCGTGGACAATGCCGGAAGCTTCAAGGTGATGTACCGCATGTTCCCGAAACATCCGGACCTCCCTCACCGTCAGGACTTCTGCTACGTGCGTTGGTTCATCTAACGGACGAGTCGGTCTGAACGAATCAAAACAAGGCGAACCCCGAGGATACCATTAAGGTATGTCGGGGTTCGCTGCTTTTTATAGGTTTAGTCCGAAAGTACGGTTGCCCTCCTCTCGTATTGTTCTGTGTTACAGCACGGCTTTTCGCTTGTGTCTATCGATTAGTACGGCTCAACGTAAAGTGTCTACCGCTTCAGTTAACGATGAGCTAATGGCGGCTAACGATAAGTTAATCGTCGGTTATCGGAATAATCGCTGTCCGGTTCTCAACCCATCGCCAGCGTCCGATTCCTAACCCTTCGTTAACCTATCTTACTAATTTTCCTTAGCTTCTCTTCGTCAATGAGCTTTATCTTTCTGCCGTCAATGGCGATAATCTTCTCCGAGGCGAAGTTGGACAGGGTGCGGATGGCGTTGGACGTGGTCATGTTCGACAGGCTCGCCAAATCCTCCCTTGAGAGGTAGATGCTCAGCGTGAACCCGTCCTCCTCCATGCCGTAGCTGTCTTTCAGGAAAAGAAGGGACTCCGCCAAGCGGCCGCGTATGTGCTTTTGGGTCAGGTTCACCGTCCGCTCGTCCGAGATGCCCAGGTCTATGGCGAGATGCTTGATGAAGAACATGGCGAGCTGGTTGTTCTGCTCCGCCAGCTCCTCGATGGATTTCATGGGAATCATGCAGATGGTCGAAGGCTCGAAAGCAGCTGCCGCCGTCACGTAATCGCCTCCGGCGAAGTAGGCGCGGTAGCCGAAGTATTCCACGGGCTTGATGACGCGCACAATCTGGCTGCGGCCACCCACGCCGTCCTTGTAAATCTTCACCTTTCCGTTGATCAGGCAGAGCAGGTGGGTCGGCTTTTCCCCTTCGCAATAGATGGTTTCGTTCTTCTTGTAATGTTGTATCGTGAATTGTTTCACCAGGAAAGCGCGCTGCTCCTCCTTCAGCCACTGCCACATTTCGGCGAGGCTTTCAATGATTTCCGCTTCTGTAATATCTTTCTTTACCATACGACCAGTGTTCAAGAACTGTGTTATACAGCACAAAAGTACAAAGAAATAGCATACGCAAACGCATTTCGCCGAAATATTCCTTCCTATAATTAAAATGAACGTTAATATTGCTGCGATAATGGGAAGGAATGCGCTCCATTTGTATACATTTGCCCGTAATAAACACGGATTAAGCGGAGTGAAAAGAAATGTCATTTGTCTGTTGGGATTGTTCTTCGCGGGGGTTGTGGTGACCTCTGCGCGACAGCCTGTGGACTTCGTGGAGCGGTCCGTGCTTCCCGCCAATTGCTCGGTGGCTTCCGCAGAGCAGTCTGTTGACTCGACTGAACGATCCGTTGACTTCGTGGAGCAATCCATGGTTCCAGCCAATTGCTCCGTGGACTCATCCAACTGCTCCGTGGATTCCGTGGAACAATCCGTGGCTTCCGCCGACCGGGACGTGGAACTGCCGGAGCCGTACGGCGTGGAGGAGGCGGACAGCGTCGTTCACCGCATGATAGAGGCTTCCGGCAAATATGCCCGTATCGTGGACGAATACTTCGGCAACGTGTACCTGAAGGGACGCTTCAAGGTACACCGCAAGAACCACCTCATCAAGGTGGTGCCGGCCATGTTCCGCCTGGAAAAGGGGGTGAGGGACTATCTGATGGAGTCCGACAACGAGATTCACTACACCGCACCGGACATCTACGACCTGAAGGTGAAGGCGCGGACGGGAACTTTCCGGGGCAACCAAGGACAGGTTGGCGACATCATGGAGTTCCTGCGGATGAACATCTACTCGCCCTACCTGTTGCCCGAACAGCTGTTGTCGCCCCTTTCCCGGACGGGCATGAAGTGGTACCGCTACCTCTGCGAGTCCGTCACCGGAGCGGGCGACTCCCTGCGCTACAAGATACTCATCCTCCCCCGTAACAAGAGCGAGCAGCTCGTTTCCGGCTACATGGTCGTGAACCACGGCTCGTGGACCATCGACGAACTCCGCGTCACGGGCAAGGTGGAGCACGTGCGCTTCTCCGCCAAGGTGCTGATGGGCAAGGAGGGCAACGCCCTCTACCTGCCCCGGCGGTTCGAGGCGAACATGCTCTTCAGCTTTGTCGGCAACAAGGTGGAGGCCGACTACCAGGCCGTGTTCAACTACGAAACCGTCTTTCTGGCGGACGAGGCGCGGCGCAACGTCCCGAGACGCGACAAGTACAACCTCTCCGACGCGTTCAACCTGCGGACGGACTCCGCCACGGCACTCTCCGACACCCTCTACATGAACGCCCACCGGGCGTTGCCGCTGACCGCCCTTGAGCGGCAGGTCTACGCCGACTATCGGCTGCGGGCGGACACGATGCTCCACTCCCGGCGCAAGAAGTCCAGGGGAGCCGCCTTCTTCGGGTCGTTGGGCGACGCGCTCATCAGCAACTACACCGTCAACATGGCCGACTACGGGAGCGTGAAGTGCTCGCCGCTCATCAACCCCCTGCTGTTCGGCTACAGCCACAGCAACGGATACTCCTACGCGCAGAAGTTCAAGTACTCCTACCTCTTCCCCGACCAAAGGCTGCTGCGCATCACGCCCCGCGTGGGCTACAACTTCACCGACAAGGAGTTCCGTTGGCGGCTGGACGCCGACTTCGTCTACTGGCCCGAACGGATGGGACAGGTGCAGGTGCGCATGGGTAACGGTAACCGCATCTACAGCAGCGACGTGCTCGACGACCTGAAGAACATGCCGGACACGGCCATCCACTTCGACCGGATGGAGTTGGACTACTTCAAGGATGACTACCTGACACTGAGCCACAAGGTGGAAGTGGCCAACGGACTCTCCTTAGAGGTGGGCGCAGCCTATCACCGCCGTACGCTGGTCAACGAACGGGCTCCGTACAATCCGGACCTGCAGACGCAACTCTCGGGCCGTCTGCGCAACCTCTACGTCAGTTTCGCCCCGCGCGTCAGGATAGAGTGGACTCCGCATCTCTACTATTACATGAACGGCCGGCGCAAGATGAACCTGCGCTCGCGCTATCCCACCTTCTCGCTCGACTGGGAGCGCGGCGTGCGCGGCGTGTTCGGCAGCAAGGGCCGGTACGAACGCCTTGAGTTCGACATGCAGCAGATGTCCAAGTTCGGCGGCTCCTACAACCTGTTCTACCGCTTGGGCTGCGGTGCCTTCACCGACCAGAAGGAGATGTATTTCGTCGACTTCGCCAACTTCTCGCGCAACAACCTGCCCACGGGTTGGAACGATGAGATAGGAGGGGCGTTCCATCTGCTGGACAGGCGGTGGTACAACTCCTCCAACAAGTACGTGCGCGGACACGTGACCTACGAGTCCCCCTTCCTCGTCCTGCGCCACCTGGTGAAGTTCACCAGCATCATACGGTACGAGCGTCTCTACGGGAGCGCGCTCTATGTGCCCCACCTGCTGCCTTACCTTGAGCTGGGCTATGGCATCGGCACGCACATCTTCGACTTGGGGGTCTTCGTCAGCTCCGTCAACGGAGGATTCCAGTCCGTAGGCTGCAAGTTCGCCTTCGAACTCTTCAACGACTGACGTACCCGTCCTCCTCGCTGTCCTCGGAAGCTGTACCCGGAAAACCCTCCTCTCCGTTTGCTGCTCTACAACACGTTTCGTCACGTTTTGTTCATGTTTGGGTCTCCATACGATAAAAAATACACCTAAAATGAAAATAATTTCCCGCTTTCGGTTGTCGCTTTTATATAATTTGTATATTTGGAACTGAAAACACAAGGGACGCCCGTGCAGGACTTAGACAGGCCGTGCGCGGACGGGCTCTGCGGTGTTTACGACGAAAATCGTCAGGTAAATTTGTTTATTTGAAAACCTTAAAATATCAACTATGAGCTATTTGCGATTTGACAAGACTCTCATGGCGAACCTCGAAGAATCCCTTCCCAGGGAGATTCTCCGAACCAACCGTTCGGGAGCCTACCATTGCACGACTATTGTGGATTGCAACACGCGGAAGTACCACGGCTTGCTGGTGATTCCGGTGCCCGAGCTGGACGATGACAACCATGTGCTTCTCTCGTCGCTGGACGAGACCGTGATTCAGCACGGGGCGGAGTTCAACCTGGGACTGCACCGTTACCAAGGCGGCAACTTCAGTCCGCGCGGACACAAATACATCCGTGAGTTCAACTGCGAGAAAGTGCCGACAACCATCTACCGCGTGGGCGGTGTCCTGCTGCGGAAAGAAAAGGTGTTCGTACACCACGAGAACCGTATCCTCATCCGCTACACCCTGCTGGAAGCCCATTCGCCCACGACCCTGCGCTTCCGCCCCTTCCTGGCCTTCCGCAGCGTACGCCAGTACACGCACGAGAACGCCCAGGCCCGGCGCGACTACCAGGAGGTGGAGAACGGCATAAAGACCTGCATGTATCCCGGCTACCCGGAACTCTACATGCAGTTCAACAAGAAGAACGAGTTCCACTTCTGCCCGGACTGGTACCGCAACTTCGAGTACCCCAAGGAATTGGAGCGCGGATACGACTCCAACGAAGACCTCTATGTGCCCGGCTACTTCGAGATGGAAATCAGGAAAGGGGAGAGCATCGTCTTCTCGGGCGGCGTTTCGCCCGTCTCCACCCGCACGCTGAAGCACACCTTTGAGCAGGAAGTGGAGCACCGCATCCCACGCGACAGCTTCCTCCATTGCCTCTACAACTCGGCCCACCAGTTCCACAACAAGCAGGGCGACCAGCACTACATCCTTGCCGGCTACCCCTGGTTCAAGTGCCGGGCGAGGGACATGCTCATCGCGCTGCCCGGACTGACCCTGGCCATTGACGAGCGCGAAGCTTTCGAGTCCGCCATGGCCACCATGCAGGAGGCTCTCTACTCATGGATGGAGGGCAAACCCGTGAGTCAGAAGATATATGAGATAGAACACCCCGACATCCTGCTGTGGGCCACCTGGACCCTGCAACAGTACGCCAAGCTCGTCTCCAAGGAACAGTGCCGCGACAAGTACGGCAAGCTCCTCACCGACATCATGGACTTCATCCGTCGGGGGAAACACCCCAACCTCTTCCTTCACCAGAACGGACTGCTCTACGCCAACGGCACCGGCAACGCCATCACCTGGATGAACTCCACCGTCAACGGCAAACCCGTGGTGCCCCGGTCGGGCTACATCGTTGAGTTCAACGCTTTGTGGTACAACGCCCTGCGCTTCACGGCCGACCTTGTCCGCGGCGGAGGCGACGACGGGCTGGCCGACGAGCTGGAGAAGGAAGCCAAGACCACGGGCGACTCCTTCGTGGACACCTTCCTCAACGAGTACGGCTACCTGCTGGACTATGTGGACGGCGCGATGATGGACTGGAGCGTGCGCCCCAACATGATATTCACCGTGGCGTTCGACTACTCGCCGCTGGACATGGCGCAGAAGAAGAAGGTGCTCGACATCGTGACCAAGGAACTGCTCACCCCCAAGGGGCTTCGCTCGCTCAGCCCCAAGAGCGGCGGCTACAACCCCAACTACGTGGGACCGCAAACCCAGCGCGACTACGCCTACCATCAGGGCACGGCGTGGCCCTGGCTGTCCGGCTTCTACATGGAGGCATACCTGCGCATCTACAAGATGAGCGGTGTCTCCTTCGTGGAGCGTCAGATGATTGGCTTCGAGGAGGAAATGACCTCCCACTGCATCGGCTCCATCCCCGAGCTGTTCGACGGCAACCCACCGTTCAAGGGCCGCGGGGCGGTCTCCTTCGCCATGAACGTGGCGGAGATACTGCGCGTGTTGAAACTCTTGAGCAAGTATAACCTGTAACGTATAGGAGGATAATTGAAGATGAAAGTGTTAATGTTTGGCTGGGAATTTCCTCCTCACATTCTGGGAGGACTCGGAACGGCAAGCTACGGCTTGACCAAGGGATTGTCCCAGCAGAAAGATATGCAAATCACGTTCTGCATCCCCAAGCCCTGGGGCGACGAAGACCAGAGCTTCCTGCGCATCATCGGGATGAACAGCGTCCCCATCGTCTGGCGCGACGCGCAGTGGGACTATGTGAAGAACCGCGTGGGCGGCTACATGGACCCGCAGCTCTACTATGACCTGCGCGACCACATCTACGCCGACTTCAGCTATATGAACACCAACGACCTGGGATGCCTGGAGTTCTCCGGACGCTACCCCGACAACCTCCACGAGGAGATTAACAACTACTCCATCGTGGCCGGTGTGGTGGCCCGTCAACAGGAGTTCGACATCATCCACTCGCACGACTGGCTCACCTATCCCGCCGGCATCCACGCCAAGCAGGTGTCCGGCAAGCCGTTGGTGATTCACGTTCACGCCACCGACTTCGACCGTAGCCGCGGCAACGTCAACCCCACCGTCTACGCCATCGAGAAGAACGGAATGGACCATGCCGACCACATCATGTGCGTGAGCGAGCTCACCCGGCAGACCGTCATCAACAAGTATTTCCAGGACCCCCGCAAGGTATCCACCGTGCACAACGCCGTGTCGCCACTCCCGCAGGAGATTCAGGACATCGTGCCCCACCGCATCCCCAACGAGAAGGTGGTCACTTTCCTGGGGCGCATCACCATGCAGAAGGGACCCGAATACTTCGTGGAGGCCGCCGCACTGGTGCTGCAGCGCACCCGCAACATCCGGTTCGTGATGGCCGGCAACGGCGACATGATGAACGCCATGATTACCCTGGCGGCGCAGCGCGGCATCGCCGACCGCTTCCACTTCCCCGGGTTCATGAAAGGCAAGCAGGTCTACGAGTGCCTCAAGGCCAGCGATGTCTACATCATGCCCTCCGTATCGGAGCCCTTCGGCATCTCGCCCTTGGAGGCTATGCAGTGCAGCGTGCCCACCATCATCTCCAAGCAGTCCGGCTGCGCCGAGATTCTCAGCAAGTGCATCAAGACGGACTACTGGGACATCCACGCCATGGCGGACGCCATCTACTCCATCTGCACCAACCCCTCGCTCTACGAGTACCTCAAGGAAGAGGGCAAGAAGGAGGTCGACGGCATCGTGTGGGAGAAGGTCGGACTCAAGATCCGCCGCATCTATGAACAGGTAATCAGCAGTTACAGAAAATAATAAAAACACATACGGCTTATGAAAACAATCTGCCTTTATTTTGAGATACATCAAATCATACACTTGAAACGCTACCGGTTCTTCAACATCGGAACCGACCACTACTACTACGACGACTACGAGAACGAGCGCACCATCAACGAGGTGGCCGAGCGTTCGTACATACCCGCCCTGAAGACCCTCATAGCCATGGCCAAGGACAACGGCAAGTACTTCAAGGTGGCCCTCTCCATCTCGGGTGTCGCCCTGGAACAGTTGGAGATTCACGCCCCGGCGGTGATAGAGCTGCTCCACGAACTGAACGACACGGGCTGCTGCGAGTTCCTCGCCGAGCCCTACTCGCACGGTCTCTCGTCGCTGGCTAACGAAGAGTGCTTCCGCGAGGAGGTGATGCGCATGAGCGACAAAATAAAACAGCTCTTCGGACAGAAACCCAAGGTGTTCCGCAACTCCAGCCTTATCTACTCCGACGAGATAGGGGCGCAGGTGGCGGACATGGGATTCAAGGGCATGCTCACCGAGGGTGCCAAGCATGTGCTGGGATGGAAGAGTCCCCACTACCTCTATCACTGCAACATGAATCCGAACCTGAAGATTCTGCTGCGCGACTTCAAGCTCTCCGATGACATCTGCCTGCGCTTCTCCAACTCGGAGTGGGACGCATACCCCCTCTTCGCCGACACCTACATGGACTGGATTGCCGAGCTGCCCGAGGAGGAACAGGTCATCAACATCTTCATGGAACTCTGCGCCCTGGGCATGTCGCAGCCGCTCTCGTCCAACATCCTCGACTTCCTCTACGCCCTCCCGGGCGAGGCCAAGTCGCGAGGCATCACCTTCTCCACCCCTTCGGAGCTCTGCGCCAAGATGAAGTCCGTGGCTCCGCTGGACGTGGCGTACCCCATGTCGTGGGTGGATGAGGAGCGTGACATCAGCTGCTGGCTGGGCAACGTGATGCAGCGCGAGGCGTTCAACAAACTCTACAGCGTGGCCGAGCGCGTACACCTCTGCACCGACCGCCGCGTCAAGCAGGACTGGGACTACCTGCAGGCCAGCAACAACTTCCGCTTCATGACCACCAAGCAGAGCAACGTGGGTCTGAACCGCGGCATCTACGACTCGCCCTACGACGCCTTCACCAACTACATGAACATTCTGGGCGACTTCATCAGCCGCGTCAACTCGCTCTATCCCGTGGACATGGACAACGAGGAGCTCAACTCGCTGCTTACCACCATTCGCAATCAGGACGAGGAGTTGGTGGCCATGCGCAAGGAGGTGGAGAAGCTGCAGGCCAAGCTGGCGAAGTACGGCGACAAGGCGGAGAAAGCCTCTGCCAAGAAGGCCGCTCCGACCAAAAAGGAGTCCGCCAAGAAGACTGCTCCCACCAAAAAGACCGACGCGGCCAAGGAACCGACCTCAGCCAAGTAGATCGCTGCGGATAAGAAAGTAGTCGGGGGAAAGTAAGTAGCCGCTGCGGAAAAGTAAACTTGCCTGCCGGCAAAAAGACCGCCTCGGCAAAGTAAACCCGCGTCCCGGGGACGGAGCGGAGCTTTCCTGATAAGGGAAAACTTCATCTCACCCGTCTCGGGTGGGGTGGAAGAGAGGAACTCGTTCCGCCTGGCCGAATGCGCTTTTTGACAGAGGGAATCCAGCCTCACCCGTCTCGGGTGGGGTTTGAAGGAAAACCTTCTCCATCGAACTGGAACATAGGGAATCCAAAAGAAGTATGCGCCTCGCAAGGCGCATACTTCTTTTTGGTTCTATTCGGTCGCGGCCGAACGGGTCGGCTCGTCCGGCCTTCCTGTCAGACTTCCGCTTGTGTCTATCGATTCAGTATGGTTTCACAGGAAGTGTATACTGTTCCAGTTAACGAAGAGAAATCGTATCTGGTGAAATCAGGAAAAATCAGGCTCTCATCCTGTACGTCATGGCACTCTAATCCCGTACGGGATGAGGGGTAGTGAACGTACAGCATGAGGTGTTATAGTTGTACGGGATGAGGGTGTATGGCCGTACGTCATGGGAAAGGGGTCTCCGCGAGC
>CAVFNZ010000030.1:0-21285 GCA_963624095.1 Clostridium sp. CAG:217
GTGATTAACTACACCGCCAATGTCTCTCTGTTCATCCAACGGGCGTTGAACCCCGCCAAAGTCTCCTCCATCCGCTTGGACGAGGAGAACCGCAAGGCGGAGGTTTACCTGAAACCCGAGGAGGTCTCTTTGGCAATCGGTAAAGGTGGCCTGAACATCAAACTGGCCAGTATGCTTACCGACTATACGATAGACGTGTTCCGCGAACTGGATGAGGTAACGGAAGAGGAGGATATCTACCTTGACGAGTTCAGGGACGAGATAGACGAGTGGGTCATCAACGCCATCAAGAGTATCGGCATCGATACGGCGAAAGGTGTACTCAACGCTCCTCGTGAAATGCTCATCGAAAAGGCGGATCTGGAAGAAGATACGGTAGATGAAGTATTGAGAATATTAAAGGCTGAATTTGAGGAGTAAAGTATGACGATTAGATTAAACAAAGTAACAAGAGATTTAAATGTAGGAATAACGACTGTTGTCGAGTTCTTGCAGAAGAAAGGATTCTCCGTGGAAGCGAATCCGAACACGAAGATTTCGGAAGAGCAATACGATTTACTCGTTAAGGAGTTCAGCAAGGACAAGAGTCTGAAGATGGAATCGGAGAACTTGCGTGAACGCCAAATCAAGGACCGCGCCAAGAGTTTCGCTTCTGCCAACGACGGCGTGGTCGACACGAACACTAAAAAAGAAGAGGTTGAAAAGCCGTTTGCGCCCGAGGATTCCCGGCCTAAGTTCAAACCGGTGGGGAAAATAGATTTGGACAGTCTGAACAAGAAGAAGCCTGCTCCCGCCCCTGCCGTAAAGGAACAACCGGCGGAGAAGGAGACGCAGCCCGCGCAGCCTGTTGAGAGAGAAAAGAAAGAGGAAACTCCCCAAGCGGTGTCGGTGGCTAAGGAACAGCCTGCCGTAACGGCAAATGCCGCGGCGTTGGAGGAGACAAAGAAAACGGATATGAAGTCTGAAGAACCGACGGAAAAGCAAGCGGCAGAACCCGTTGCCGCTCCGCAGCGGAAAGAGGCGGAAGTCAATGCCCCGAGCCAGGAGGCGGCTACGGAGACGGTGAAAAAGGCGGATGAGGATGTGTTCCATCTCTCCAAGCCCGAGTTCGTCTCCAAAATCAACGTGGTGGGACAGATTGACCTGGCCGCGCTGAATCAGTCGACACGCCCGAAGAAGAAGTCGAAAGAGGAGAAGAAGAAAGAGCGTGAGGAGAAGGAGAAACTCCGTATGGAACAGAAACGGCAGATGAAAGACGCCATAATCAAGGAAATACGGAAGGTTGACGACAGAGCTCCGAAGGCGGACGGCAATGACGATGACAGCAGACGCAACAAGAAGAAACGCAGCCGCATCAACAAGGAACGGGTGGACATCAATACGATGGACAACAATAACCGCCGGTCGGGCAACAATGGTGGCAACAAAGGCCAGCAGGGCCAGGGTGCCAACAACAACGCCGGCAAACACGGTGGCAAGGACCGTTTCAAGAAACCTTTCGCCAAGGCGGAGGTCAGCGACGAAGATGTGGCTAAGCAGGTAAAGGAGACGTTGGCCCGCCTCACCAACAAAGGCAAAACCAAGGCTTCGAAGTACCGTAAGGAGAAACGTGAGAACGTGCTCAACCGCCAGCAGGAACTCGAAAACCAGGAACAGGCGGAGAGCAAGACGCTGAAACTGACTGAGTTCGTTACGGCCAATGAGTTGGCCAACATGATGGATGTGCCTGTGACCAAGGTCATCGGTACCTGCATGAGCATCGGCATCATGGTCTCCATCAACCAACGCCTCGATGCCGAAACCATCAACCTGGTTGCCGATGAGTTTGGCTTCAAGACCGAATATGTGAGCGCGGAAGTGGCTGAGGCCATTACCGAAGAGGAGGACAACGAAGAAGACCTGTTGCCGCGTGCGCCCATCGTTACGGTGATGGGACACGTCGACCACGGTAAGACTTCGCTGCTCGACTATATCCGCAAGGCGAACGTGATTGCCGGTGAGGCCGGAGGTATCACACAGCACATCGGCGCCTACAACGTGACCCTGGAGGACGGTCGTCGCATCACCTTCCTCGATACTCCGGGACACGAAGCCTTCACGGCCATGCGTGCCCGCGGTGCCAAGGTCACCGACGTGGCCATCATCATTGTGGCGGCCGACGACGACGTGATGCCTCAGACCAAGGAAGCCATCAATCATGCCATGGCAGCCGGCGTACCTATCGTCTTTGCCATCAACAAGATAGACAAGCCTACCGCTAATCCCGACAAGATCAAGGAGGAGCTGGCGGGCATGAACTTCCTCGTTGAGGAGTGGGGCGGCAAATACCAGTCGCAGGACATCTCGGCCAAGAAAGGCATCGGAGTGCCCGAGCTGATGGAGAAAGTGCTGCTGGAAGCCGAACTGCTCGACCTGAAGGCCAATCCGAACCGCCGTGCCACGGGTTCCATCATCGAGTCGACCTTGGACAAGGGACGTGGCTACATCGCTACGGTGCTCGTTGCCAACGGAACACTGAGGGTGGGCGACATCGTGCTGGCGGGAACCAACTACGGTAGGGTGAAGGCCATGTTCAACGAGCGTAACCAGCGCATCAAGGAGGCCGGCCCGGCAGAACCCGCGTTGGTCTTGGGACTCAACGGCGCTCCGCAGGCTGGTGACACGTTCCATGTGATAGAGACGGAACAAGAGGCGCGCGAGATAGCCAACAAGCGCGAGCAGCTGCAACGCGAGCAGGGCTTGCGTACCCAGAAGATGCTTACCCTCGATGAGGTGGGCCGCCGTTTGGCTTTGGGCGACTTCCACGAACTGAACGTGATAGTGAAGGGCGACGTGGACGGATCTATCGAGGCATTGAGCGATTCGCTGATCAAACTCTCCACCGCCAATATTCAGGTGAACGTCATCCACAAGGCCGTAGGCCAGATATCGGAGTCCGATGTCAGCCTGGCCGCCGCTTCCAATGCCATCATCATCGGTTTCCAGGTTCGTCCCTCCATGCAGGCGCGCAAGACCGCTGAGCAGGAAGGCGTGGACATCCGCCTCTACTCCATCATCTATGATGCCATAGAGGACGTGAAGGCTGCCATGGAAGGTATGTTGGCACCCGAGATGAAAGAGGAAGTGACCGCCACGCTGGAGGTTCGCGAGGTGTTCCACATCACCAAGGTGGGTACCGTTGCCGGTGCGTTGGTGAAGGAAGGAAAGGTGAAACGTTCCGACAAGGCGCGTGTCATCCGCGACGGTATCGTCATCTTCACGGGCGAAATCAATGCCCTGAAGCGTTTCAAGGACGATGTGAAAGAGGTTTCCGTCAACTTCGAGTGCGGTATCAGCCTCCAGAACTACAACGACCTGAAGGTGGACGATGTCATCGAGACATTCCAGGAAGTGGAAGTGAAGGCCACTTTATAGTGAACCGAAGTGCCGCAAAGGCATCCTGATAGAATGATAACCGCAGTGTGTCAATTGCCGAATAATGTTGTTTGTGTGATTGGCACACTGATGTTTAGCCGATAACGAGAGATATGACAGTAATAGACATCGTGATACTGGTCATCCTGGCTGCCGGGATGATATTGGGCTACCGCAAGGGTTTCTTCAAGCAACTCTCCTCTGTGCTGGGGTTGGTGGCAGGACTCTTTGTGGCGCGTGCGCTCTATGTCATGGTAGGCGAGCAGCTGGCCCCTCACATCGGGACATCCGAGTCGGTGGCGCAGGTTCTCGCGTTTCTCCTCATCTGGGCCATCGTGCCGATGGTTATCTACGTGGCGGCTACCATGCTCACCAAAGCACTCGACATCGTGCATCTGGGCATCCTCAACCGGTTTGGCGGAGCGTTGCTGGGCATGCTTCTCTGCTTGCTCTGGATAGGCTTGTTGATACACATTCTGCAATTTGTCGATACCCAGGAGGCGATTATCGGAAAGGAGATGAAAGAGGCTTCGTTCTTCTACAATCCCATCCATGAATTCTCCGATGTCTTCTTCCCGGCTATCAAGGATATGACCAAACAAATTATAAAGTAAGCTATGCTGAATAAAGATAAAGCTGAACTGCCGAACACCGCGCAAGGGACGGACGACCCGAACCGGCTGGTGAAGCGGATAGCTCAGGAAAAATATAAATACGGATTTACGACCGACGTGCATACGGAGGTCATCGAACGGGGTCTCAACGAAGAGGTGGTACGCCTGATATCGGCCAAGAAGAACGAGCCGGAATGGCTGCTTGAGTTCCGCCTGAAAGCCTTTCGCTACTGGCAGACACAGGAGATGCCCACATGGGCGCACCTCACCATCCCCGAGATAGACTACCAGGCCATCTCGTACTATGCCGCTCCCACGAAAAAGGAGGGGCCGAAGAATATGGACGAGGTAGACCCGGAACTGATAAAGACCTTCGATAAGCTCGGCATCCCCTTGGAAGAGCGCATGGCACTGAGCGGCGTGGCCGTGGATGCCGTAATGGACTCCATCTCCGTGAAGACCACCTTCAAGGAGACGCTGATGGAGAAGGGCATCATCTTTTGCTCCATCAGTGAGGCCGTGCGCGAGCATCCCGACCTGGTGAAGACCTATCTGGGCTCCGTAGTACCCTATCGCGACAACTTCTTCGCCGCGTTGAACTCGGCCGTGTTTAGCGACGGGTCGTTCGTCTACATTCCCAAAGGCGTACGCTGCCCCATGGAGCTCTCTACCTATTTCCGCATCAACGCGGCCAACACCGGGCAGTTCGAACGCACGCTCATCGTGGCGGATGACGACAGCTACGTCTCTTACCTGGAGGGCTGCACCGCGCCGATGCGCGACGAGAACCAACTCCACGCCGCTATCGTGGAGATTGTGGTGCACGACCGGGCCGAGGTGAAATACAGCACCGTGCAGAACTGGTATCCCGGTGATGCCGAAGGCAAGGGCGGTGTCTACAACTTCGTCACCAAACGCGGCCATTGCAAGGGCGTGGACAGCAAACTCTCGTGGACGCAAGTGGAGACGGGGTCGGCCATCACCTGGAAGTATCCGAGCTGTGTGCTGAGCGGCGACAACTCGCAAGCGGAGTTCTACTCCGTTGCCGTGACCAACAACTACCAACAGGCGGACACGGGCACCAAGATGATTCACTTGGGCAAGAACACCCGCAGTACCATCATCAGCAAGGGCATCTCCGCCGGCAAGAGCCAAAACTCCTACCGCGGACTGGTGAAGGTGGGTGAGCGTGCCGACAACGCGCGCAACTACAGCCAGTGCGACTCCCTGTTGCTGGGTAGCCAGTGTGGGGCTCACACCTTCCCTTACATGGACGTACACAACGAAACCGCGGTGGTGGAACACGAAGCCACCACCTCCAAGATATCCGAAGACCAACTGTTCTACTGCAACCAGCGAGGCATCCCCACGGAGGATGCCATCGGGCTGATAGTGAACGGCTATGCCAAGGAAGTGCTCAACAAACTGCCCATGGAGTTTGCCGTGGAGGCGCAGAAGCTCCTCTCCGTGTCGCTCGAAGGCAGTGTAGGATAATGTCATTACGTATCACAGAAAATTCAAAGCAATGTTAGAGATAAAAGATTTGCATGCCACCATCAATGGCAAAGAGATATTGAAAGGCATCAACCTCACGGTGAAGACGGGTGAGGTGCATGCCATCATGGGTCCCAACGGATCGGGTAAGAGCACGCTCAGCAACGTCCTGGTGGGGCATCCCGCCTACGAGGTAACCAAAGGCTCCGTCACGTTCGACGGCAAGGACCTGCTGAAGATGAGCCCCGAAGACCGTAGCCACGAAGGTCTGTTCCTCTCTTTCCAATATCCCGTGGAAATCCCCGGCGTGAGCATGGTCAACTTCATGCGTACCGCCGTCAACGAACAACGCAGGTACAAAGGACTGCCGGCCTTGAGTGCCAGTGAGTTCCTGAAACTGATGCGTGAGAAGCGGGCCGTTGTGGAGCTGGACAATAAACTGGCCAACCGCTCCGTGAACGAAGGCTTCAGTGGGGGCGAGAAGAAGCGCAACGAAATCTTCCAGATGGCGATGCTCGAACCGAAGCTCAGTATCCTCGACGAGACGGACTCCGGCCTCGACATCGATGCCTTGCGTATCGTGGCCGAGGGTGTCAACAAACTGAAGACTCCCCAGACGAGCGTGATGGTGATTACCCACTACCAACGCCTGCTCGACTACATCAAGCCGGACATCGTGCATGTGCTCTACAAAGGGCGCATCGTGAAGACCGCAGGTCCGGAGCTGGCATTGGAGCTCGAAGAAAAAGGATATGATTGGATAAAGAAAGAACTGGGAGAGTAAGATGAAGTCAGAACAACAATATATCGACCTGTTCCGCCAGTGCGAGACGGCTCTCAACGAGCATAGCGCGAAGGTGCTGAACGCTCCGCGCAGACGTGCCTTCGACGACTTCTGTCGGTTGGGATTCCCTACGCGCAACCAAGAGCGGTACAAATATACCGACATGGCGGAACTCTTCGCTCCGGACTACGGGCTGAACCTGAACCGCCTGACGATACCCGTCAATCCCTACGAAGTCTTCAAGTGCGACGTGCCCAACATGAGCACCCAACTCTATTTCCTGGTGAACGACATGTTCTGCACGCAAACGTTGCCCAAATGCTATCTGCCCGGAGGCGTGCTGTTGGGAAGCCTCAAGGAGATGGCCGCGCAATATCCCACTTTTGTGGGCCGATACTATGGCCAGTTGGCCGACACCTCCAAGGATGGTGTCGTGGCGCTCAACACGATGTTGGCTCAGGATGGTTTCATCCTCTATGTGCCCGACGGGGTGGTGGTGAACAAACCCATCCAGTTGGTCAATATCTGGCATGCCGATGTCGACCTCATGGCCAATCGCCGCTTGTTGGTTATCCTGGGCGAACGTGCCGAGGCCAGCCTGCTGGTGTGCGACCATGCCATGGATGCCCATAAGTTCCTGGGGACGCAAGTCACCGAGGTCTTTGCCAGTGCCGGCTCGCGCCTGGACTTCTACGAACTGGAAGAGACGCACAACGACACGGTCCGCTGCGGCAACCTCTTCGTACGTCAGGAGGCGGACAGCAACGTGCTGATCAATGGCATGACACTGCACAACGGCATCACCCGCAACACCGTGGAGGTGTCGCTTGAGGGTCGCGGCGCGGAAGTCAACCTGTTGGGTATGGCCATCGAGGACAAGCACCAACGGGTGGACAACCACACGTTTATCGACCACAAGGCATCGGATTGCACCAGCAACGAACTCTTCAAATATGTACTTGATGACAGTGCCGTGGGGGCTTTTGCCGGTAAGGTGCTCGTACGCGAAGGAGCCCAACGAACCTCCTCGCAGCAGACCAACCGCAACCTCTGCGCCACCCGTGAGGCTCGCATGTTCACGCAGCCGCAGCTGGAAATCTATGCCGACGACGTGAAGTGCAGCCACGGTGCTACGGTGGGCCAACTCGATGATGAGGCCCTCTTCTACATGCGTCAGCGAGGCATCTCCGAGCGTGAGGCCCGCATGCTGCTGATGTTCGCCTTTGTGAACGATGTGCTCGACGGCATCCGTCTGGACGCGCTGAAGGAACGTCTGCGCCGGTTGGTGGAGAAACGCTTCCGGGGCGAACTGAACAAATGTCAAGGATGCACCATCTGTAAATAGAACGACTATGATGTACGATATCAACAAAGTCCGTGAAGACTTTCCCATCCTGCGACGAGAAGTCTATGGCAAGCCTCTCGTCTATTTCGACAACGGGGCTACCACCCAGAAGCCCCGTTGCGTGGTGGAGGCCATCACCAACGAATACTATTCCGTGAACGCCAACGTGCACCGGGGCGTGCATTTCCTCTCCCAACAGGCTACCGAACTCCATGAGGCATCCCGTGAGACGGTGCGCCGATTCATCAACGCGCGCTCTACCAACGAGATTGTCTTCACCCGGGGTACCACGGAGAGCATCAATCTACTTGCCGCCACCTTTGGCGAGGCTTTCATGCGGGAGGGCGATGAGGTCATTGTCTCCGTGATGGAGCATCATAGCGACATTGTCCCCTGGCAACTGCTGGCCGCCCGCAGCGGCATCGCCTTGAAGGTGATACCGATGAACGACCGGGGCGAACTCCTCCTCGATGAATACGAGAAACTCTTTTCCGACAAGACCAAAATCGTCTGTGTGGCTCATGTGAGCAATGTGCTGGGCACCATCAATCCCGTGAAGCGGATGATTGCCACCGCCCATGCCCATGGTGTGCCTGTCCTGGTAGACGGGGCGCAGTCCGTTCCTCATATGCCTGTTGACGTGCAGGACCTGGATGCCGACTTCTTCGCCTTTAGTGGCCATAAGGTCTATGGACCCACCGGTGTGGGCGTGCTCTATGGCAAGGAGGCGTGGCTCGACAAGCTGCCTCCTTACCAGGGTGGCGGTGAGATGATACAGAGCGTATCCTTCGAGAAGACCACCTTCAACGAACTGCCTTACAAGTTCGAGGCAGGCACACCCGACTACATCGGCACCACCTCCTTGGCCAAGGCACTCGACTACGTCACCGCCTTGGGTATGGAAAACATTGCCGCCTACGAACAGGAGTTGACGCGGTATGCCATGGAGCGTCTGCGCGCTGTCGATGGTATGCGCATCTTTGGTGAGGCGGCGGACAAGGGCAGTGTCATCTCTTTCCTCGTTGGCGACATCCACCATTTCGATATGGGTACGCTGCTCGACCGCTTGGGTATTGCCGTCCGCACCGGCCATCACTGCGCCCAGCCGTTGATGCAACGCTTAGGCATAGAAGGCACCGTGCGCGCCTCTTTCGCCCTCTACAATACCAAGGAGGAGATTGACGTGCTGGTGGCCGGCATCGAGCGTGTGAGCCGGATGTTCTGACGAGTCAGTCAAATACCAATTCCTTCATCCGGTCGGCCAGGAAGAGGGGAATATTGACGAGTCCTCCGTCTTGCTTCAAGTTGAGAAGCGAGAAGCGGATACGCAGGGAGGGGGCGTATCGTTTGTTGTATTCTACCAAACTGCGCCCGGTGACGCTTGTTCCCGATTTTACCTCTACGGGTATGACTTCCGTCCCTTCCTGCAAGAGAAATTCCACTTCGGCCTCGTTACCCGATGACCAGTACCGACTACAGTTGATACCCTGCGTTGTCAGACTCTGATGCACATAGTTCTCTGCCAATGCGCCTTTGAATTCCTTGAAATGGGAATCATCGGTGAGGATGGCTTCCGGGCTCAACTCAGACAATACTCTCAACAAACCGATGTCCAGACAGTAAATCTTGAATACGCTCAGATCTTCGTACGATTTCAATGGAATCTGAGGTGTCTTGCAGAGACTTGTTTTATAAATCAGCCCCGCGTTCTGTAGCCAAACCAACGCGTCTTCGTACTCACGGGCTCTGGCTCCCGGTCGGATGAGTTGGTAGACGAACTTTCGGTTCTCTTTGGCGAGTTGGGAGGGCAGAGAGTTCCATACATGTGATATTCGGTTGGCCAACAAGGGTGTGGCATGTTTCACGAAGTCAAAAGCGTAATCCTTTAGGATGTTTTGCAGGATTACCTCTGCCCCCTTAACATCCATAGCCAACATTTTCATGGCGGCTTCCGGCATGCCTCCCGAAATCCGGTAGGCGTTGAACGCTTGCATCAATCGGTCGAAGAAGACTTGTGGCAAGGGCTCCAGCGAATGGATGGACTTGTAATACCTGTACAGTCCGGCATCTTTCTGCTCCAGGAATTCACTGAAAGAGATTGGGTAGAGGCTGATGTGGTCTACCTTGCCAACGGGAAACGAAAAGTTTTCGTGGCCAAAGGTTAACCCTAATAGCGAACCGGCACAGGCTACGGCGTATTCGGGCGTTTTCTCGCAGAAATACTTCATGGCCGTGATGGCTTCCGGACATTCCTGTATCTCATCAAACACTATCAGCGTCTCTTGTGGTACGATGGGCTCTTCCGTGAGGAAACTCAGTTGCTCAATGATTTGCTGCGGATTCTTGGTGGTGCGGAAAATGTCACGCACTCCCTCTTCCTCGTCCAAACTGAAATAGACGCAATGCTTGAAGTACTCCTTGCCGAAGCGTTTCAGCACGGAGGTCTTTCCCACTTGTCTGGCCCCCAACATGAACAGGGGTTTCCTGTCTTCTCTCGTTTGCCAATGTTTCAGTTCTTCGATGATGGTTCTGTTAAACATGTCTACCTCCTTTATCTTAGGTATCAAGTGCCAAAAATGTGAAGTTGTACACATTTTTGGTATCTCTTTCGTGCAAAGATACACATTTTTGGCATTTGGGGCTGTTCTATGGGGAAATTATCTGTCGGGTATTCTAAACGAAGTTGCCCAAGCATACCGGGCGGTACGCTTGGGCAAGCAATCCTGAAAACTACCTAAATGTTATCTTATAAAAACGAGTGCCTACGCTTATTGCCAATTGTATTTCAATGCGGCGTTCTTGTTCTCCGGGTTCTGCTCCAACAGCGTGTTAGAGCTCATGTCGCTCGAAGGAATCTTCCACAACCAGCTCTTGGTCGGTTTGTGTGTCATCGGGTAGGGGAAGAACACTTTCTTGCGGGAGTTTGGCGTTCCGGCTTGCAGCTCGATATTCTCCTTGTAGATAGAATAGCTTCTCCAAGCCTGCTCCTCTTTTCTGTCACCGAGAACACCCTTGCGGAGTTCGTCATAGTAAGCCTTGCATTCACCGGGGAACTCCCACAGACGCTCCTGCAGAATGGCCTCGTCCATCTCTTTCTGGCTCATTGAAGCGAGAGCGGACAGACCGGCGCGCTGGTGTACTTGGTTCAACTGTGCCAGACCGTCGCCTGCCTGCAGTAAGTTGGCTGCCTCGGCATAGTTCAGCAATACCTCGGAATAACGAAGCATCGGGAAGTTGGCGGCAGGGTAATTACCATAGAGGTCATTGTCTGCCCATGGGTCGAAGTATTTTGCGTTGAGCAAGCTCATGAACGAGTAGGCACGATCACCTTCAATCAAGAAGGGTTTACCGTCAGCGTCCTTCCAGTACTCTTCTCCTTCGGTCAGGTCATATGTCCAAACAACATCCTCCATGTCGGTAAACTCAGTCAGCAACACGTCACGACGACGGTCGTTGTCGTTGTAGGAACGATAGAGCTCTACCGTAGGCCCGAATCGGCTGTAGTAAGCTCCGGCTACAATCTTGCCGTCCTTCTTCATACCTCCGTAAGGACCAAAGTCGATACCCATACCGTTGTGGCCACCTTCGCCGTTGAAGAACTGGAGCTCGAACACGGACTCTATGTTGTTCTTGGCATTCTGGTTGAACCAGTACCACAGGTTGGTGTAGTCGGGAACCAAGTCATATACATTCTGGTCGATGACCATTTTGCTGTATTTTTTACTCAACTCCAACTCTTCCTTGTTGGCGGCGAAGTTGTCCTCGTTGCTGATGGTAGCCTTGTAGAGGTAAGCCTCACCCAACAGGGCGTAGCATGAACCGGATGTGGCGCGCCATACTTCATAGTCGGACGTTCCGCGCTTCGGCAACATCTCCGCAGCTTCTTTCAGGTCGCTGAAGATTTGCTCCCATACCTTGTCGGCTGATTCACGTGCGGTTTTCAGTCCACTGATACCTGCCGTATAGGTGGTGGGTATCGGGCATCCGCCGTAGATACGTACCAGGTGATAGAAAGAGTAGGCGCGCAAGAAGAGGGCCTGGCCTTTCAGACGGTTACGGCTTTCGTCGCTCATGCTCACGCCATCGGCGCGTCCAAGCACGATGTTGGCATCGTTGATGGCAACATAGGATTTGCTCCACAGGTCGGAGAAGGTGTTATTGATGTTCTCCATGTCCGACCACGTGTTGCGGTAGTGATTTTGAGCTTCCTTTCGATAGTTGGCTTCGCCCTGGTCGGTCAGTACCTCGATAGGGGTCACGTAGTTACGTGTGCTCGAAGCGATGTTGCGGAATGCGTGGTAGGCATTGTTCAAGGCTGCGTCTACATCGGATTCCGTTTTGTAGAACTGGTCCGGTGCGATAAACGTATACGGATTCTCATCCAGGTTCGTGCAGCCGGTATAGGTGATGGCGGCCAACGCTACCGCGCCAAATGCGGTATACTTTTTAATATGTGATAAGATTGTGTTCATATAAATCATTCTTTTTTAAGGTTAGAATTTTGCGCTTACACCAAACATGATGGTCTTGCCCCACGGGTTGCTTACGTCACCGTTCTCGGGGTTGTAGCCGTTAGTCTTTGAAGAGGTGAAGAAGTTCTGGAAGTTCATGTTGAAGGTCAGCTTCTTCACGGTCTTGATGTGCAGCAATGAAGTGAAGTCGTAGCTCAACTGGATGTTCTTCAGGATGAAGTAGTACCAGTCGCCGTTGGTACGGTCGCTCAAGAGGCCATTGAAACCCTTACGCGGCAGGCTGCCGTTGGGGTTTGACTCGCTCCATTTCTTGTTGTATGCGTCTTTGCTGATCCATCCTGTCAGTCCGCCTACAGAGTTCTCTGCCTGCAACAGGTAGTTGGAGTTGTCGGTCTGGCCTGCTGTGTTTGTAGCGTATCCCATAGCGGCTCTGTGGTTTGCCTCGGCTCCGGATACGGAAGCGTACTTCCATGCACCCTGTCCGTAGATGGCAATCTTGAAGTCCTTGTACTGTGCGCCTACGTTGAAGCCGTAGTAGTATTTAGGCTCGGTAGAACCGACGCAGATGTAGTCTTCGGTACTCAGCGTGCCGTCACCATTCTTGTCCCAATACATTTCGTCACCCAACTGAGCTCCTGCCGCATAGGTAGGCAGTGCGGCCTTGTAGGCATCCAACTGCTCTTGCGTCTTGATGATGCCGAGTGATTTGTATGACCATACGGAGTTCACGGGATAACCCTCTTTCAAGTAGCTACCGATACCGCTGTTCCTACCGCTGTTCAGCTCTTTGTCCTCATGCTCGTTCAGTTCCTTAATCTTGTTGGTGTTGTAGGTGAAGTTCACCGACGCGTCAACAGTCCAGTCTTTGTTTTTGTAGATGTCGCCGCTAACGGTCAACTCGATACCTTGGTTGGCCACCTTGCCGACGTTGCTCATGACGCTGCTGAAACCGGATGTGGTAGGAATAGGGGTGTCATAAAGCAGGTCGTTGGTGACACGGTTGTAGTAGTCGAAGTTGATGTTCACACGGTTCCACAAGCTCAAGTCGAAACCTAAGTCAATCTGTGTGGTACGTTCCCATTTCAGGTCGGGGTTACCTACGGACTCACCGTAACCAGCCAGTGCGCTACTACCGTCGGTGTAGCTGTTGCCGGTGGAGGTGGAGAGCTGTGCCAGTGACTTGTAGTTACCGATTTCCTGGTTACCGGTAACACCATAGCTACCACGGATTTTCAGGTCGGTAATCACCTTGTTGTCTTTCAGGAAGTCCTCCTGAGTGGCGCGCCATGCCAAACCGACAGACGGGAAGAGACCCCACTTGTTGTTGGCGCCGAAGCGTGAAGAACCATCGTAACGGGCGGTAGCCGTCAACAGGTATTTGTCGTTGAAGGCGTAAGAGGCACGTCCCGTGAACGAAATCAGCTTGTTGCCGTTGATGCCGCTGCTGTAGCTTGAAAGTGTCTTACCCTTGATGCTCCATGCACCCAACAAATCATTGTCAAATGCGTTGGAACTTACGCTGATGCTCTCGGACACGTAATCCTGGTAAGAGTAAACGCCGGTCACTGTCAAGCGGTGTCCGCCCCATTGGTTCTTGTAGGTGATGATGTTATCCATCAATTTGCTGCGCCCCTTGCTCCATCCGTGACTACCGGTACCATTTGTCGAACCACTGATAATGGCGTTGGCACTTTCTGTACTTTTGTAATAGTATTTACGCGTATTCTTCAAGTCGTAACCGATGCTCAGCTTGTAACTCAAGTGTTCGTTGAAAGCGATTTCCGCAAAGAAGTTACCCAAGAAACGGCTCGTCTTTCTGCGGTCTGTCGTAGCGGCGATGTCGGCTACCGGGTTGAACTTGGTAGCACCATTGATGGCGTTCCAGCTTCCGTCTTCGTTCTTCACCGGTTCGGTAGGAGAGGCTGAACGGAAGATTTCGCTCGTGGCGTTGTTGAACACATCCTGCGTGGCTGCCGTGAACTGGATGCTGGAGCCTACGGTCAACCAGCTGTTGAACTTGTGTTGCAAGTTGCTGTGTACGGAGTATTTCTCGTAACCTTGGGAAGCAATCAGACCTTCCTGGTCGTAGTATCCGGCGGAGAGCATGTAGCTGGTGCCGTTGTTGTTGCCGTCAAACACCACGTTGTAGTCCTGTGTCAGGGCTGTCTTCTCGATAATCTCACGCTGCCAGTCCGTGTAGACACCGTTGGCGGGAGCGGAACCACCGTTATAGTCCAACCAGTCTTGGCCGGTGATGAGGTCTACCAAGCGGCTGCGCATCTGCACGCCGGTGTTCAGGTTCACCGATACGTTCTTCGTTCCCTTTGTACCTTTCTTCGTGGTAATCATGATGACACCGTTGGCACCGCGAGAACCGTAGATGGCTGTTGACGAAGCGTCCTTCAGCAACTCCATCGACTCGATGTCGGCCGGGTTGATGTCGTTCAGGTCGCTGTCAATCATGGGGAATCCGTCCACAACGATCAAAGGCTCGTTGCTGGCGTTGATGGAACCTGTACCACGGACACGGATTTCGGGACTTGCACCCGGCTGGTTGTTGGTGAACACAGCCACACCGGACGACTTACCCTGCAGGGCAGTCAGCGGGCTGGCAGCCACGGTAGCCGTGATGGCGTCCGTCTTCAACTGAGTGGCGGAACCCGTCAAGTCGCTCTTCTTCATCGTACCGTAACCTACGACTACGACCTCTTCCAGCAACTCGTTGTCTTCCTTCAGCACGATGCGGAGGGGAGACTTGGCCGCGCTCACGGTTTGGCTTACATAGCCTACGTAAGAGATTTCCAGCATAGACTTTGCCGGTACGTTCAGTGTGAAATTACCGTCGAAGTCGGTGACGGTACCATTCGTAGTGCCCTTAACGACAACGCTCGCGCCGATGATGGGCTCGCCTGTCGCGTCGACAACGGTTCCCGTTATCTTCTGTTGGGCATAAGTGAAAATGACATCCCTATCATGCAGAGCAGAAGGAACATCTTTTTTGTGAAAGTAGAAGTCACAATAGATTGTGCGTTTTTCATCATGTCTTTCATTGATTAAAGTTAAACATTGGTTATTTTACCTGACCGCAAAGGTACATCCTTCTTTGTGAACCTTGCTTATTGTGCGTAACAATTGAGTGTCCCCACTGTAACAAATCTGTTTTGTGCCTAAATTCCGCCCATTGATGATTATTTCCTCCGGTTTTGTTTGAATAATGTCAACTAAAGCATTACATTTGCACACGAAAGAAACCCTTGACGCGCTTCACAGCGGGTCAAGGGCATAAATGTAATAAAAAAGGAAAGCAATATAAGTGTGTGTAATGTGTGACTGTTTGTTTTATTCCAACTGCTTCAATTCGTACACCAGTCTGTCGGCTGGACTCTTCGAGAGAATCCGCAACCTTATCCGGTAGAGGTGTCCCCACATCCGCTTCAACCCTTCGTCCATCAGGTCAATCTCCTCCGTCTCCGCCTTCAACTGCCGCTTGTCGTACGACAGGCGATAGACTTTCCCGTTGAACGGGAGCGTGATTTCGCCCCCTCTCGTCACCTCGGGCTTTGCGCAGGTCATCACCACAATCTCCGAGGGGGCTTTGTAGCTGCCCAACTCGTAGTTCTCCTCAAAGCTTATGCGTTTCTCCTTGCGCCACAGTACGCATCTTCTCGTCCACCGCTTCACTTCGGCCTCAGCCGGATAGGCCTTGGCTATGTCTATGGTGAACGAGCCGAAACGTTTGCCCGTTACCGCTGTTTCGTCGGTTGACCGATACGCTTTGCCGGCGGCCTGCTCGCACCCGTTTATCAAGGGTGCGTTGTGGTAGATCGAACGGGTGGTCCACAGGGTGTAACGCTCTTTGGTGAACGACTTGCCGCTGTAGGCTTCCGGTCCCACATCCACCAACAACGGGTCGCCATCGGCATAAACGATGTAAGTGCCTATGTCGTTGTGGTTGTGGCTCTGGTCGTTGTGCCCGCCCTTCACGGCCAGCGCGAGCCCCTGGCTGCTTCCCTCCTTGGTACGGGTGGCGAACACGTGCAGGTCCGGTAACCAGACATCCCGCTCGAAGGGGATGGCGCTCCCTTGTGCCAGCAACTCTTTCAGATGGACGAAGGTGTAGATGAAACGTCCCATGGACTCTCCCTTGCCGCTCGCCAACGGCTGTCCGTTGGCAATCAGCTCGTCGCGCCGTAGGGTGGCGAAGCTTTTCAGCTGTTCGCTGCCGATATACGCCCCGTAGTTGAATATCAGTCCGGGGTGGGTATTGGTCTTGGCAGAGGAGTCACCATGGTTGATGAAACGTTTGTTGCCCATGTAGATTCGGGTGATGAAGTTGCCCATGTTGCGGAACTTGCTCTCTCCCGAAAGGTCGAACTTGCCGTTGGAAGCCTGATGGAGCAGGTAGACGCAGTCGAACAGAGCACCCCCGGCGTTGGCCCAGTAACCGGGTCCTTCCTCGCAGCCTCCGTCCTCCGGATAGGAAGAGTAGAACGTGTCGAGGGCATCCAGCACCCGTTTGATGTCTTCCGCCTTTTGGCGTTTCGTGTCGTCCGAGAGCAGGATAGTGGCTAACCAGTTGCTGCAGACCCACGGATTCCAGTTGCTTACCGCCGTCATCCATCCGAAACGCTGTTGGCGGCACGGCAACAGTTGCCGTCTCTCTATCTCCGAACGGATGCGTTCGTTGATGAGCGGTGAGATGCGGTCGAATTCCTTGCGCAGCAGGTATTGTGTCCAAGCCAAGTCTCCGGCCGTCTGTGAGGAATAGATGGCCACGGTCTGTCTCTCCGGGTCGGGCAGGTTCGTGTCGTAATGGGCGGGCAGTCCCCACCACGTCTCTTCGCAGGTGGCCCACACCCCGTTGACGATATCCGGCAGGAAGCGGCCCTTCTGTTCCAGCATTTCCGCCATCACGAGCTTGTTCAGGTTCGCCCGTCGCTCAAAGTACGCCGCTTGGTAATTGTTTCGGTCGCCGGTGGCCCTGAACTCCATAAAGAGTGTTGCCGGCATCGCGGGCCAGGAAGTGCCTATCAGCTTTTCGGCCGCGCGGATGTATGCGCCGCTTATGGAATCGGGTACCTCAAGCCATTGCTTGTCCCCATAGACGGGATAAGGGTGGAAGTCATCCTCCAGCAAACGCTCGATGTCGAGGACTTTCCATTGGCTCAGCGAGGATGCGGCACCTGTACAAACTGCCGCACACATCGCAACGATAATTGTAAATATCCGTATTTGCATATTATATCAGCATAGTATTGGAATGAACGGGTCTCTCGAATCCGGTACGGGACTTTCGCGAAACCTTCGGTACGCGGTAGGGTACGACCCCTTATCCGGCGGCAAATGTAGCGTACTTTTTTCGGACAGCTCCTGTATGATGTAACAAGTTCAAGCCTTTCCCGTAACAATCGTGGCAATTCCGGTTAAGTCAAATAAACCAGTGGCGATTTTCAAAAAGCCTCTTCGGAAAATGACATTATAGGCGTGAGCCCGAGACATTATAGACATTGCCCCGAGACATTATAGGCATGGGCCTATGACATGATAGCAGGAAGCGGACACTAAAAACCCTTGACGCGCTTCACAGTGGGCCAAGGGCATAAATGTAATAAAAAGGAAAGCAATATATGTGTGTATAATGTGTGATCACCTTGTCGCTGAACTGAGCGTTCATTTAGCGTGCTGCAAAGAAACGGAAACATTTGTTACTAACGAAAGGATTCATGCTAAAAAATGTAAAAGAAGTACCTTTTTTAGTCTATCCCTCGCCTATGTATGGGTAGGGGAGGGATAAGACAGGCTGCATCTCAGCATAATATTTCAAGCAAGCTTGATATTCTGCCTTCGATTTGCACTATCTTTGCGCGCGATTGAAGAAGGGGGTGTTGACCCGTATGAAATTCTTCGGTGCAAATATACATATATATAATAGGTATAGATACATAGTTTTTTGAAAGATGAAAAAAAGTTTGATTGCTTTGGCTTTCGGCACTCTGGCGTTGGGCATTGCCGAGTATGTGATGATGGCGATTCTGCCCTACATCGCCGATGGATTGGGAATCAGCATCCCACAGGCGGGCCATCTCATCTCGGCCTACGCCTTGGGAGTCTGTGTGGGTGCGCCCTTGTTGGTGTTCGCACGCAAGTATCCGTTGAAACACCTGTTGCTGGGTCTGTCGTTGGTGATGTTGGTGGGCAATCTGCTCGCCGCTCTCGCTCCCAACTATTGGGTGATGATGGTGGCACGCTTCATCTCCGGCCTGCCCCATGGCGGCTACTTCGGCGTGGCGTCCATCGTGGCGGAACGGGTGGCCGACAAGGGTAAGGGCTCTGAGGCCGTCTCCATCATGATAGCCGGCATGACCGTCGCCAACCTCTTTGGCGTGCCGTTGGGCACTTCGCTCAGCACCCTGCTCTCGTGGCGCGCCACCTTCCTGTTGGTGACGTTCGGCAGTCTGATTGTCATCTATTACATATGGAAATGGGTGCCCCATGTGGAGGGACTCTCCGATACGGGGCTGAAGGGACAGTTCCGCTTCCTGAAGAAACCCGCCCCGTGGCTCATCCTGGGCGGTACCACCTTTGGCAACGGTGCCATCTTCTGTTGGTATAGCTACATCAACCCTTTGCTGACCGAGGTCTCCGGCTTTGCTGAGGAGAGCATCTCGCTCCTGATGATACTCGCCGGCTTCGGCATGGTGGTGGGCAACCTTACCGGAGGAAAGCTGGCGGACCGCTTCTCGCCGGGGCGGGTGGCCTTCGCTACGCATTTCATCGTCTTCTTTGCCTTGGTGGCCATCTTCTTCACGGCACAGGTCAACTGGTTGTCCGCCCTGCTGATGTGCGTCTGCACCACGGGACTGTTTACCGTATCGGGACCCTTGCAGGTCTCCATCCTCCGGTTCTCCAAGGGAGGCGAATTGCTGGGTGCCGCCCTCATACAGGTGGCGTTCAACCTCGGTAACGCACTGGGTGCCTACATTGGCGGCTTGCCTATCGAGGCCGGTTACGGCTATCGCTATCCGGCCCTCTACGCCATCCCCCTTTCGGTACTCGGGCTCTGCATGCTGCTCTGTTTCTGCCGCCGCTACGAACGCTTCGCCTCCTCACCCTTGTGACATTGCGCGCGTAACGCTTTGCCGATTGGCGACAAATGCTTACTTTTGCTGACGATAGGTGTAGCCTTGTGCCGCACCGTATAGTAACTTTACCAAATACCATACTAATATGTCACACACACTATTGACTACCTGCGGCGCGTTCGCGTTCGCCGCATTCTCCTGTTCGCTCGTGTCCCAGCAGGCTACGGCGCAGACCATGGACTATCGGAACGATTCGCAGAAACGCGTTCCCGCATACGCCATTCCTTATCAGATACCCACCGAAGCGAGCATCATCGAGGTGCTGCAGGCCGTGAAGGGCTATTATGAACGGACCACCGAACGTGCCGTCATCAACGAGAAGACCGGTGAGGTGATTGCCGACACCCGTACGGAGTGCCCCAATGCCGTCGTGAAGAAAGGTTTCGCCACCGAATGGAGCTATACACACGGCGTGGTGCTCGCCGCCTTCGACTACATCGACAATATCCTCGACGACAAGAGCTACTTCGCCAACAATGTGGCTTTCTATGATTTCGTCTCCAAATGGCAACCCTACTTCGCCGAACACAAACTCAAGGGATGGCGCGAGATTACCAACATGTCCGCGTTGGACCACTGCGGTGCCATCGGTGCGGCCATGGTGAAGACTTACCTCAAGACCAAGAACAAGGCATACTTGCCCCTAATAGAGCGTGTGGACAAACACGTGTCGCACGACCAGTGCCGCCTCTCCGACGGGACCCTGTCGCGCCACCGTCCGCAGTATGAGTCGGTGTGGGCGGACGACATGTACATGAGTGTGCCTTTCCTTATTAATATGTATGTCATGACGGGCAAGAAGTCCTATGCCGACGATGCCGTACGACAGATTCTGCAGATGGGGCAACGCCTCTTCGACCCGCAGATGGGCATCTTCGACCATGGGTGGAACGTCAACTCCGCAGATTACGACCCCCACTTCTATTGGGGACGCGCCAACGGTTGGGTGCTTATGTCCATGGCCGAGGTGCTCGACCGCTTGCCGAAGGACTATAAGGGTCGCGACGAGATACTCCACCTCTATCGCACCATGGTGCAGAAACTGGCCAACCTGCAGGGCGGCAACGGATTCTGGCACAACCTGCTCGACAAGAACGACACCTTCGAGGAGACCTCTTGCACGGCGATGTTTACCTACGCCATAGCCAAGGGTATCAACGAGGGTTGGATAAGCCACGTATACGGACCGGTGGCCGTCACGGGATGGAACGCCACCCGCAGTGCCGTGCGCGAGAACGGTGCGGTGGACTGGACCGCCGAGGGTACCACTTTCGCCCACGACAACAGTTACTACTATCACCGCGGACACACCGTCTACGCTACCCACGGCTATGGCGTGGTGCTCTATGCCGGAGCCGAGATGATTCGTCTGTTGCGCAACCAGGAGATTGAGATTGTCGCTCCGAAGAACGGTGCCGTCAACTCCACCATCCACTTCCTGAAGCGGAGCGAGTGGCCCGACCGCGACGCGGTGGATGATGTCCGCACCTTGGGCGGCAGCGTCAACAAGGACAAGAAGAAGTAACGGCCGCTTTCCGGCAGCCGGCCTGATAAAACGAGGTATAGGTTCAAATGCCGATGAACCTATACCTCGTTGCCACTTGAGGGTCCTTCGATAAGGGTTATAACAGAGAAACCATATACAACGGAATGTAGAGAATCCCTCCCTCCATTTTCAGGTCGGCGGTGTGTACTACATAGGGTGTTGACAGATAGTTGGAGAATTTGGCGAGGCATTTGTTCAACGATGTCAATGTATATCGGTTTGTCGACTTCACTTCAATGGGAGAGATGTTGTGACGACTCGTTATGGAAGGCTTTGCTATGAAAAAGTCTATCTCCATCCGATCGCTCGCGTCCCTGGAATAATTGGAGTAAAAATACAGTTTGTGTCCTCTGGCTCTCAGCATCTGGGCCACGATATTTTCCATCAGCATCCCCTCATTCATTTCCAGTTTGTCGAGCATTAATTTGCGGTACAAGGACTCCTGCATGATTGCGTTCTCGTCAAACACCATAC
>CAVFNZ010000031.1:0-21011 GCA_963624095.1 Clostridium sp. CAG:217
GACGGGTGATGGAGTCGAGGAAGATGACCACGTCGTGTCCGCACTCCACCATGCGTTTGGCTTTCTCCAACACGATGCCGGCAATCTTCACGTGCCGCTCGGCGGGCTCGTCGAACGTGGAAGCGATTACTTCGGCGTTTACGCTACGCGCCATGTCGGTAACCTCCTCGGGGCGTTCGTCAATCAGAAGCATAATCATGTACACTTCCGGGTGGTTGGCGGCAATCGCGTTGGCGATGTCCTTCATCAGGATGGTCTTACCGGTCTTGGGTTGTGCCACGATGAGGGCGCGCTGGCCTTTTCCGATAGGGGAGAAGAGGTCAACCACACGGGCGGAGAGGTTGTCGTCGTATCCTTTGCAGAGCTGGAACTTCTCTTCGGGGAAGAGCGGCGTGAGGTGGTCGAACGGAACACGGTCGCGCACCATCGCGGGGTCTTTGCCGTTTATCTTGTTTACCTTCACCAGAGGGAAGTATTTCTCGCCTTCTCTGGGTGGACGGATGGAACCGTCGACAACATCACCCGTCTTCAGTCCAAAGAGCTTGATTTGTGACTGCGACACGTAGATGTCATCGGGAGAAGAGAGGTAGTTGTAGTCCGATGAACGGAGGAATCCGTAGCCGTCCTGCATAATCTCCAACACGCCCGTCCCGGTAAGGATACCCTCAAAGTCAAAGGGACGTTCGCGCTCCACGGGTCGGCGGTCAGGTTGGGGCATCGGACGCTCATCGTATTCAGGACGATTGTATCCGTTGTTGTTTTGCGGACGCATATTGTTATTGTTAGCGAATTTGCCCTGTTTGGGGCGCATCTGCTGACGGTTGTTGTTCTTGTTGTTCTGTGCGGGTGCCTGTTCGGGGGCGGCGGATGCCTTGGGCGATTCGAACTTTGAAATCAGTTCGGAAGGTATTTCGCTCTTCTCGGTAGGCATCTCTTCCACGGGAACAAAATCCTCCGTATTCAACGGTGGCAACGGCTCGTCCGCGCCTTTGTCCGCATTGTCGGCGAAAGGCAAATCCTGCTGTGTAGCGGCTTTGGCCGTTTCCGACTTCTGGTTGTTTTCTTCTGCCGGTTTCTGTTTGTCGGCCGGTTGGGCGTTCGCGGCTTCCGCGGCCGATTCCTTTTCCAACGTCGATTTGTTCTTGCTGCCCGGTTTGCGTCCGCGTTTCTTGGGTGCGTTTTCCGGGTTGGCGGCTTCTTGCCCGTTGTTGTCGGCAACCGGACTCGCTTGCTGCGGCGTGGCCTGGGGAACTTCCGCTACAACGGCATCCTGTGGTTTCTTCGCTTTGGTTGCCGCCTTGTTCGTGTCGGAAGGGGCTGCGGCCTTCTTGTCCGGTGTCGCCACCTTTTTGGCTTTGTCTTGGCTGGCGGTGTAAACCTTGTCGGCACCTTCTTTCTTGGCACTGATTCGGGATCGTTTGCGGTTTTCCTTGGCTCCTTCCGCACCGAACTTCTTTGACGCGGCCACGTCGGCCTGTGCGTCCAGTATCCTATAGACAAGGTTCTCTTTGTCGAGCGTATTCGCTTTTTCTATTCCTAACTCCTGGGCAATCTGCAGCAAATCGTCTTGCGATTTGTCGTTTAACTGGATAATGTTATAATACATAACGTATAAAATCTAAGTTCTTAACCGTTTCGTAGCACACATGATTATTCCCCATTCTCTCTGTATCGTCATTGGAGAAAACCATCGATGTATGTAAATTGGATAGTAAATATCAGTTGATGTCTGATTGATACAATCTATAATAATGTAAGACAATGTAAGTGGGAAGAATTCCCCTACATTTCTTTGACGATGCAAAAGTACAAAGATATTTTATGTTTTCAAGTTTTTGCGGAGATTTTTTATCGGGAAGCTTGCCAGCCCGACAATAATGCGTACCTTTACACATGATTTATTTATAAAGGTAATTAAAACAAAGAAGTAACTATGAAAAAGATTATCTCGACGACAAAGGCTCCGGCGGCCATAGGCCCTTACAGCCAGGCGGTAGAAGTGAACGGTATGGTATTCCTTTCCGGTCAAATCCCCATCAACCCGGCTACAGGTGAAGTTGTAGAGGGTGGTATCGTGGAACAGACGACACAGTGCTTTGAAAACATCAAGAGCGTCTTGGCGGAAGCGGGTCTGACAACCGCCAACATTGTCAAGACTACGGTATTCATGGCGGACATGTCGTTGTTCGGTGACATGAACTCGGTATACGCCAAATATTTCGACGGCGATTTTCCCGCACGCTCAGCGGTAGCGGTGAAGGGTCTGCCCAAGAACGTACTGGTAGAGGTGGAGAGTATCGCCGTAAGATAACTTCGGCCATTGGGGCGTGACCCCTTTGCGGAAATTTATGCCCTGGCACTTGTGCCGGGTAGCGGGTATTGACGGCATCGCGTGAAAACGTATGCCGCCAATATCTGTATACAGGGTTACTTTTTTGTACAAATGAATTTAATCAGATATGGAAGACAAATATTACATAGCTCCGGGCGGATGGTTCGCTTTGCGTTACCCGGCTCAGTGGTGCGAATTTGAAGACAGCGAGGGCTGTTTCCTCTTTTATAATCCGGAGAGGTGGAACGGCAATTTCCGCGTCTCGGTGTTCAAGGACGCGTCGGACACGTATGCCGACGACGTGATGGCGGACGAACTGAAGCAAAACCCAAGCGCGCGGCGTGTCGCTGTCGGTTCTTGGGACTGCGTTTACAGTAAGGAGGATTTCGTGGAGGAAGGACAAGCGTACACCATGCACCTGTGGTTGCTGGGGAAGAAAGACACCTATGCGGAATGTTCCTTCACGGTCTCCAAAGGTGAGTCGGCCGAGATGGCCGAAGAGGTGATAGCCTCCTTGGAGCTGCGCGACTTGCGCGCCGACTATCCCAAAGCCGTGATACCCGTTCGGGTGCTGGAGATAAACCGGATAAACGAGTCGTTCGACTGGGCTGTCTCACAGATGAAAAAGGTACTGAAGAAGGATTTCCATTCGTCGGAACAGGATATCCCGCTCATCCAACAGGTCGTCTCTCAGGAAGCTTTCGGAAACAAGAAACCGGAAGAGGCGTTGGCCGCCTTTGGCATCGCTTTCGGCACGATATTGGTGAACGAGATGGACGGGTTCGACTGGGTGACGGTCATCGACGGACGAAACGAATACCCGGCCTTGCGGTTTGCCGACAAGGATGTTGTGGTGGAGGTGGAGACGTTGGCCAAACAGGCGGCGCAATTCCCTGACCTGAAAAAACTTTTTTCCCGGTTAAAGGAGCAAATCGAACAACTACTCTGATGGCAAGACCTTATTTACAAGTAGACGGATTGACCAAGTCCTTTGGCGACCTCGTGTTGTTTCGGCAAATCTCTTTCGGCATAGCCGAGGGACAACGTGTCGGCTTGATAGCGAAGAATGGTAGCGGAAAGACCACGTTGCTCAATATCTTGGCCGGAAGAGAGGGATACGATGAGGGAAGCGTCGTTTTCCGCAAGGACCTGAAAGTGGGTTATCTGGAGCAAAGTCCCCATTACCCCGAAGAGTTGACGGTGATAGAAGCCTGTTTCTATCACGGCAGCGTGTTGGGTAGCCTGGTGCGAGAATACGAATCGTGTTTGGCCACGGAGGGAAATCCCGGGCTGGACAAGCTCATGGAACGCATGGAGCAGGACAACGCCTGGGACTATGAGCAGAGGATAAAGCGGATCCTTACCCAACTGAAGATTACGGACTTCAACCAACCGGTCAGCCAGCTGTCCGGTGGACAGCTGAAACGTGTCGCCTTGGCCAACGAACTGATTAACGAACCCGATTTGCTGATATTGGACGAGCCGACCAACCATCTGGACTTGGACATGACCGAGTGGCTGGAGAACTACCTGCAACACGGTAATCTGAGCCTGCTGATGGTGACGCACGACCGTTACTTCCTGGATAGGGTCTGCTCCGAAATCATCGAGATAGACAACCGCCAAATCTATAATTATAAAGGTAACTACAGTTATTACCTGAACAAACGTCAGGAACGCATCGACACGACCAATGCCGAGATAGCGCGGGCTAACAACCTCTATCGGACGGAGCTGGAGTGGATGCGGCGGATGCCGCAAGCCCGCGGCCACAAAGCGCGCTACAGGGAGGAGGCCTTCTATGAATTGGAGAAGGTGGCGAAGCAACGACAATACGGTAGCCAGGTGAAGCTGGACGTGAAGGCTTCGTACATTGGCTCCAAGATATTCGAGGTGGACCACCTCTGCAAGCGTTTCGGCAATCTGACCATCCTCGACGACTTCTCCTACATCTTCGCCCGCTACGAGAAGATGGGAATTGTCGGCAACAACGGTACCGGCAAATCCACCTTCATCAAGATGCTGATGGGCATGGAACGGCCGGACAGCGGAAGCGTGGATATCGGCGAGACGGTTCGCTTCGGCTACTATTCGCAGGAGGGACTGAAGTTCGACGAGCGGATGAAGGTAATCGATGTGGTGCAGGACATCGCCGAGGTGGTGGAGCTGGGCAACGGCAAACAACTGACCGTGTCGCAGTTCCTGCAGCATTTCCTGTTTACGCCCGAGACACAGCACAGCTATGTTTATAAGCTAAGCGGGGGCGAGAAGCGGCGGCTGTATCTCTGCACGGTGTTGATGCGGAATCCGAACTTCCTGGTGCTGGACGAACCGACCAACGACCTGGACATCGTTACGTTGCAGGTGCTGGAAGAGTACTTGCAGGCGTTCAAGGGGTGCGTCATCGTCGTGTCGCACGACCGCTACTTCATGGATAAGGTGGTAGACCACTTGCTGGTGTTCAACGGTCAGGGCGACATCCGCGATTTCCCCGGGAACTATACCGATTACCGGGAGTGGAAGGAGTTGAAGTCCCAAAAGGAGAAGGAGGAACGAAAGCCTGTTGAAGAGAAGATGGTCAAGGTACGCCAGACCGATAAGCGGAAGCTTAGTTTCAAGGAGAAGAAGGAACTGGAACAGTTGGAAGCCGATATCGAAGCCTTGGAGCAGGAAAAGAAACAGATAGAAGAAGCCTTGTGCAGCGGCACATTGAAGGTGGATGAGCTGACGGAGAAATCGAAACGTCTCCCCGTCCTGAATGATGAGCTGGACGAGAAGACGCTCCGTTGGATGGAATTGAGCGAAATAGAAGGCTGAGCCGAAACCATATTGCCCTGCGTATCGGGTCAGTCCTTATGCTCCTCCTTTATCTTCCGGTAATAGGAGCGAAGCTCCGTCGTGTCTCTCTCCTGGTCGGTAAAAGCCTCCAATAGTAAGGGGTGCTCCTTCTCCTCGGGGGCGGTAAACAGCTGCATGATGTCGTCCAACTCATCCCCGTCCTTCACCGTGAGGTAGGTAAACCCTCTCTCCTCCGCCCAAGCGCGTGCCGAGGTCTGGTGCGCCGCCGTGAGATAAGGTGCCGAGTGACTTCCCTTGTCCATGCCGGGTAGGGTATGGAATCCTTCCGCTCCGCCGTTGTTGAGCAACAGGATGCGCACGTTGGGGCGAATGTGTCGGCACCACAAGGCGTTCATGTCCGTGAAGAAACTCAAATCACCGATGACAATGAAGTTGAGCTTGGTGGAGGCGGTGGCGTAACCTATAGCCGTTGACAGACATCCCTCGATGCCTCCTGTCCCTTGGTTGCCGCAGACCTCAATGTCCGGTGTCAAAGGGAACAGCTGCGCGTAGCGCACCGCTGACCCGTTGGCCAGATGGAGGGCGCAGTTGGCCGGCAACGATTGCATCAGCTTGCCGATGACGGCCATTTGTGTATAGGGAAACGTCGGTGGGGCGATGATTCTGCAGTAATTCTCCCACATCAAGGGGAAGTTGGTCGGTTTCCCGTCCATGAGCCTGATTACCTTCTCGAAGAACTCGAACGGGTTCATCTCTATCACAGTAGTCTGGATGCCGAAGGGGTCTGTCAGTTTGCCGTCCTGCGACACGTGCCAATGCTCTTTGGGCGGATAGTTCTTGAAGTATTTCCTGAGCTGTTTCGACACCACCTGTCCGCCGAAGGTGATGAGGAGCTCCGGTTTCATGGTGATGAGCCGGTCTTCGTTCATGGAACTGATGGCGGAGTCGAAGTTGCGGATAGGGGTGCCCGGAACCGTCTTGTTGCCCAAATGCTCCGTCAGCCACACGAACTGCTTGGTTAGCGGTTTCTCGTACTGTTTGTCGTAGAGGTAGATGAGGCTCATCTGTCCGGCCACCACCATGCGGCGATTGTGTTTATTCAGCTTGTCTATCAAATCGTTATAGTTGCGGTCGTAGAGGCTGAGCCCCTGGTAGCGGGTGACGATGCGCACGTCGGGCAACTCCTTGGCCGTGAATCGGTACATGGGTTCCGCCACAGGTACATTGATGTGTACCGGGCCGTTGCCGTGGTGTCGCGTCTCCAGAATGGCTTCGTTTATCATGCGGTTGCAGTGTGCCGCCTCCTCGTCCGTAGTTATCTCCGGCAGCGTGACGGACAGCTTGACGAGTTGTCCGAACGGCTGTTGTTGGGGTATGGAGTAGGGCTCGGTCATTCCGCCGCAGGCCGTGGGTTGGTCCGCCGAGATGACGATAACCGGTATCTGTTGACGGGCGGCCTCCGCCACGGCAGGGTAGAGGTTGGCGAGCGAAGAACCCGCGTCGCAACACACCGCAGCGGTCTCTCCCCCTTGCATGGAGAGCCCGATGGCGAAGAACCCCGCACTGCGCACGTCCGTCATGGCGTAGCAGGTGAATCCCTCTACATTGGACAGGGTCTGCACGATTGCCGCGTTGCGCGCACCGGGACAGAGCACCATCTTGTGAATGCCGTGCGCCTTGAGCAGTGCGGCCAGTTGAAGTATGTTCCTTTTATCCGAAAACATGAACGGTATCCGTTAGTTGATGATTTCCGTCACAAAAGTAGGCTATTTGTTTGAATGAAACAACAGGAGTCTCCTTTTTACAGCGACTTGTTTATCTCGTCGATATAGTCCAGCAGCTCATTGCGGCCGGTGGCTTTCTCGGACGAGGTGATGAAGTGGGGCGGCAGTTCCTCCCAGCTCTCGTGCAGCTTGTTCAGGTAGCCGTCTACGTTGACCTTGATTTTCTGTGTCGTCAGTTTGTCCGCCTTGGTGAAGACGATGGCGAAGGGAATGCCGTTCTCGCCCAACCACTCGATGAACTCAAGGTCTATCTTTTGCGGCTCCAGGCGAATGTCTATCAGCACGAACAGACAAGTCATCTGTTCACGCTCCAATACATAATCCTCGATAACCTTGGTAATCTTTTCCTGTTGCTTCTTGCTGCGTTGGGCGTAGCCGTATCCGGGCAAGTCCACCAAGTACCACTGCTTGTTGATGATGAAGTGGTTTATCAACAGCGTCTTTCCCGGAGTGGAGGAGGTCATGGCCAATTTGGAACGTTTGGTAAGCATGTTTATCAAACTCGACTTGCCAACGTTGGACCTTCCTATGAACGCGTATTCAGGCAGTCCGTCCTGCGGACATTTGCTTGGTTGGGTGTTACTGATAACGAAGTCAGCACTGGTAATTTCCATGATCTTTGTGTTTATGTATTGATAATAACAGTAATCCGATGAAGGTAAGCAGCCCGTTGAGCATCAGCATTTCGTAGCCGAACTTGTAGCCTGTGTACCGATAGGTGAACCAGTCCGTCAGGTAACAGATGACGGGCGAGGCGATGGCCACGTAAGGGACGAAGCGGTCTGTCGGCCGACGCTTGGTGAACAGGCCGAAGGCGAACAGGCCGAGCAGCGGCCCGTAAGTGTACGAGGCGAGGACGTAGATGGCGTCAATCACGCTTCGGTTGTTGGCAGCCTTGAATGCCAGTATGAAGAGGACGAAGACGGCGCAGATGGCTATGTGTACCCGTTTGCGCGTCTGTTCCGCAACGGCTGCCGACCGCTTGTCCACGTGCAGGATGTCCACGCAGAAACTCGTGGTGAGGGCCGTCAGTGCGGAGTCCGCGCTGGAAAACGCCGCGGCGATGATGCCGATGGTGAAGCACGCCAATACCGCAAAACCCAAGTGTCCCTCCGCGGCGAACATGGGCAACAGGTCGTCACCGGCCGCCGGGACGCTCAGTCCCATCCGTGGTGCCAGCATGAGCAACAGGATGCCTAATGAGAGGAACAGGAAGTTCGCGGGGATGAACGAGAACCCGTAGCAGTACATGTTCTTCTTCGCCTCTTTCAGGTTGCGGCACGTCAGGTTCTTCTGCATCATGTCCTGGTCCAACCCGGTCATGACAATGGTGATGAAGATGCCGCTGAAGAACTGCTTGAAGAAGTTTTGTTTCGAGTGCCAGTCGTCGAACACGAAGACGCGGCTGTGCTCGCTGTCCCGTACGGCTGCCAGGAACCCTCCGAAGTCGAGGTTCAACTTGGCGCACACGTTGCACAAAATGAGTACCAATGCCGCGAAGAGACAGAACGTCTGCAGCGTGTCCGTCCACACGATGGCGCGTATGCCGCTCTTGTGGGTATAGAGCCATATCAGTATCACGGTGGCCGTGACGGTCACGGCGAAGGGAATCTCCATCGGTCCGAACACGAAGTTCTGCAGGATGACGCACACCAGATAGAGCCGTGCGGCGGCACCGGTCATCTTCGATATCAGGAAGAACGCGGCCCCCGTGTGGTAAGCGCGGCTGCCGATGCGGTTTCCCAAGTAAGTGTAGATGGAAGTGAGGTTGAGCTTGTAGTAGAGCGGCAGCAGGATATGGGCTATCACCAAATAGCCGACCGAAAAGCCGAATACCGTCTGCATGTAGGTCATGTCGATGGAACTCACCATGCCGGGCACGGAGACGAAGGTCACGCCGGAGAGCGAGGCCCCTATCATGCCGAAGGAGACAATGTACCAAGGCGACTGCCGGTTGCCGCGGAAGAACGCGTCGTTGTTCTGCCGGTTCCGGCTGGTCCAGCGGGAGACGGCAAGCAGCAATCCGAAGTAAACGATGATGGTAAGGAGGATGAAAGTCCCTTGCATGAGTTCTCTTTTTGGCCGCAAAATTAGTACACGGAATCCGTACGGACAAGTTTTCCCTCGCTCTTTCGCCAATTCCTTCCCGTAAGTTTAGGAGATTGAGCGAAAAAGTCTTATGTTTGCAACTCGTAAGAAACAATATAGTGTTATAAGATGTTACAGAAAAATATTCAGTTAGAGGGTAAGACCATCCTGGTGACCGGTGCGGCGGGCTTCATTGGAAGCAACCTGTCGCGCAGACTCTTGAATGAGGTGAAGGATGTAAAGGTGATAGGCATCGACAATATGAACGACTATTACGATGTGCGCATCAAGGAAGAGCGGCTGAGGCAGCTGGAGGCTTACGGCAATTTTGTCTTTGTGAAGGGCAACATCGCCGACAAGGCCGCCATCGACAAGCTGTTCGCGGACTACAAGCCGCAAGTGGTCGTCAACCTGGCGGCACAGGCCGGTGTGCGCTACAGCATCACCAATCCGGAAGCCTACATCGAGAGTAACCTCGTGGGGTTCTTCAACATCCTCGAAGCCTGTCGCCACAGCTACGACGGAGGCTGCACGGGTGTCGAGCACCTGGTCTATGCAAGCTCCAGCAGCGTGTACGGTTCCAACAAGAAGATTCCCTACGACACGGAGGACAAGGTGGACAATCCCGTGAGCCTCTATGCCGCCACGAAGAAGAGCAACGAGCTGATGGCGCACGCCTACGCCAAGTTGTACAACATCCCCAGCACGGGACTTCGCTTCTTCACCGTCTACGGACCTGCCGGCCGTCCCGACATGGCCTATTTCGGATTTACCGACAAGCTGGTGGCCGGCAAGACTATCCAGATATTCAACTACGGTAACTGCAAGCGCGACTTCACGTTCGTGGACGACATCGTGGAGGGCGTTATCCGGGTGATGCAACACGCACCGGAGAAGAGGACTGGCGAGGACGGACTGCCCGTACCTCCCTACAAGGTCTATAATATCGGGAACAACCAGCCGGAGAATCTGCTCGATTTTGTCCGTATCCTGAAGGAGGAGTTGATTCGTGCCGCCGTGCTGCCCGCCGACTATGACTTCGAGGCGCATACCCAACTGGTGCCCATGCAGCCGGGCGACGTGCCCGTCACCTACGCGGATACCACGCCGTTGGAGGAGGATTTCGGCTATAAACCCTCCACGCCGCTCCGCGACGGCTTGCGGGCTTTTGCCGAATGGTACAAGACGTATTATAAATGCTGACCCGTTGCCATGGAACAGGAATTTGAATATCACATCTTCGCCCCTTACCGGGTCTGCCCGATAGGAGCGCACGTCGATCACCAACACGGCTTGGTGACGGGCTTTTCCATCAATAAGGGGGTGGACTTGTGGTTCACACCCAACAAGGACGGACGCGTACACTTGGAGTCGCGTACCTTTGAGGGAGTTGTCGACTTCGACATCTCTCAGCAGACACAGGTGCGGGCGAAGAACTGGGGCGACTATGCCCGTGGTGCCAAGTACGCGCTGAAGAAGCGGTTTGTATTGAAGTACGGCATCGACGGAGTCATTCAAGGGTCGCTCCCCGTGGGCGGTCTCTCATCGAGTGCCGCGGTGTTGGTGGCCTACGTCATGGCCTTCGCCAAGGCGAACAACATCGAGCTCGCTCCTTTCGAGGTGGTGAAGATTGCCTCGGAAGCGGAACGCGAATACATCGGGCTGAACAACGGACTGCTCGACCAGTCCTGCATTGTGTTGGGCAAGGAGGATGGACTGCTCTTCCTCGATTGCGACAGCGACGAATACCGCGTCATCAAGCGCAATCCCGACATGCCGGATTTCGAGATAGGCATATTCTTCTCCGGTCTGACGCGCAGCCTTGTCAACAGCGACTACAACCTGCGTGTGTACGAGTGCAAGACGGCGGCGTGGAACGTGCTGGCCTACACCAACCAACCGCTCAAAACTTTTGACAAGACGTTCTTGCGCGACATCCCCAAGGCGACTTTCGACAAGTGCTGCATCGCCATGCCGCAACGTTTCGCACGGCGAGCGGAGCACTTCTACTCCGAATACCGGCGTGTGCGTCAGGGCGTGACGGCATGGGAGACGGGCAACCTCAAGCTCTTCGGCAAGCTTAGCTTCGATAGCTGCGAGAGCAGCATCCACAACTACGAGTGCGGGTCGGCGGAGCTTATCGCCATCTACGACATCATGCGCTCGTTGCCGGGTGTCTACGGCGGACGGTTCTCTGGGGCGGGCTTCAAGGGAGCTTGTATCGCCTTGGTTGACCCTAAGGAGAAGGAGAACATCGAGCGTGAGATGACCCGTCGCTACCTGGAGAAGTTCCCCGAGTACGAAACCACCTTCAAGGTATACTTCGTGAGACCCGACAACGGGGCACGTTTCGTCTAATGGGGGCGGACGATTATGTAAGACAACGGAGCAGTACTGTATAACTTCACTTTGATAAGTAAAGAGTATGACGGAAACTTCCAACTGATACTTACAAGGATAGGATACTAAGTAAGAGAAGCCGCATCGGTTCGTTCCGATGCGGCTTCTCTTACTTATACGCTGAGGCTACCGATAGGCGGCCTCATCTATCTCCTTACAATATCCACTTCTCTTTCGGGAAGAGCGGGAAGACATGGATGTCTTTCGGTGCTTCAGCGGGTATGATGTCCTTGTACTCCTCTTCGATGCCCGCCCCGTTCATGAGACTCTTGGCTTCGTCGTTGAAGTCACAGTTGCGGAATATCTGGGTGTCCAGCACCTGTGTGCCGTTGCCGTTGTTCACCAGGTAGTTGTCCTTCACGAAGTTGCGGCGTGCGGTGATGTCGTAGTTGCGATCCGATGCCAGGTGATACCAGAGTTGGAACAGGCTGTTGATGACGTTCTCCTCAATCAACCAACCGGACGAACCGTCGTCGGGGTAGATGCAGCGTACACCTTTGTAGATGTAGTTGCGCTTGATGACCGAACCCGGTTGCTTGCCGAGCAGGTAGATGGCTCCACCGTCGTTCAGTGTCAAGTGGGTCTGACCGATCTTGTTGTAGTTGATGGAGTTGTTCTTCGCCACGGTCGATTCTGGGATACCCGCGTTTCCCCACCACCAGCCCAAGGCGATGGCACCGTAGGGTGTGCGCTCGATGTCGTTGTGGTCGTAGTGTACGTCCTCCACGAAGAAGCCGAGCATGGCTTCCACCTGACGGAAGTCCAGGCTGACATTGCGCACATAGTTGTTGGTGATGCGGATGTTCTTGCAGACACCCTCCACCGAGGCGGGATATTTGCCGGCTCCGTCGCCAATCTCATAATGTTGCGGGTGGCCTACGCTCACCGCGTTTCCCAGCATGTCGTTGAAGAAATTGCCGGTGACATCCGTGGCCGTCACGTCGTTCACCAAGTTCACCGTGACGGGCGAGCCGATGTGTACGAACTTGTTGCGGATGAAGCGGATGCCCGTGGCGTTCTCCACCTCCACGCAACCTTCCGGCACGTCACAACTGTTGTATTTGGTCGGATGCCAGTTGCCGTCGGGGATATACTTCACCGCCAGTCCGAGGCTCTGTATGCCGCCGAAGCCGCGTGACCCCTCCACCTCCATCAGGTTCCAGGTGTCGTTGGCGAAGGTGATGCCCTCAAACGAGATGTTGGCTACCCGTGAGGCGAGCGACGAGCCCTTGATGCGGAGCAGTCCTTCGCTTACGGGGGCGATGACCTCCGCCTTGTCCATGTCCTCACCGTTGCTCATGTAGTAGAGCGTCTGTGCCTTGCGGTCGAAGTAGAACTCACCGGGCTCGTCGAGCAGCTCCATGGCGTTGCGGAAATAGAACTCCTTGAAGTAGTTGATCTTGCCGGCCCATGCCAACGAGTTGAGTATGGCTCCGTAGGGCTGTTGGAAACGTACCACGATGGTGTCGCCCCACTTCTCTATGTCGCGCAGGCAGAGAATCTTCTCGGTCCATACCTTGTTCTGCACCAACTCCACGTCCTCGGGGTTGTGGAAGGTCGTCACCTCTTTGTCCGCCAGGAACTTGATGCCGTCTACCCCTTTGCCGCTACCGAAAGCCCACGGCTCGGTACCGTTGACGGTAAACTCGCCTACCTGGCCGTAACCGTTCACCTTCGTCTTGGCACCGGCCATGCGGCAACGTTCGCCGTTCACGAGGAGCGTACGCAGTTTCTTGTCACTCTTGAAAGGTGCTTTGTACAGGTTGCCAGACACGCGCTGCCATCCGGTGACCTTCACGCCTCCGCTGATAACCGGGGTCTCGCCCTCGGCCGCCTTGAAGGTGACACGGAATCCGTTCCGTCCGCTGAACGCTTCGTTCAGTACCAATGGTTGTTGCAGACTGTAGGTCCCGCCGTGCAGGTTGACAAGGATGTCCTCTTTTTGCTTCTTCACGGCTTTCTTCACGGCCGCGAGCGCGTCGTTGAAGGTGGCCGGTGTGGCTTCGATGACCTTCTCGGCGGACACGCTTGCCGGAATCATCACACCCAAACTGAATAGTGCCAATAATACGGTTCTTCTTTTCATGATATGATAGTTATAGTACATTATCTATATATGTATACGCAGATTCACCGGTTTTCACTTACCGGACAAAGCGGTTCCGCGTTCGGTCGCAAAGGTAGTGAAAATATCCCAAGATAGCGTTGTTCCCGGCAAACAAGTTACGGGTTTCTCCGGGTTGGTTCGTATTAATAAGCAAAAAGAATCATTGAAAAGCCTATGAAAACACAGAAAACTCTGAAAACTCTTGGACTGTTCCTTTCCATGCTTGCCGTGCAAGGCACGTTGCAGGCGCAGGACGCAGTTCCCTTTACATCCGATTGGCAGTCACTCTCGCGCCATCGGGCCGTCCCCGAGTGGATGCGCGACGCCAAGTTCGGCATCTATTGCCACTGGGGAGTCTACTCCGTACCCGCCTACGGCAACGAACAATACTATTATTATATGCACCGCGACTCCACGTCGGCGGACTTCCTCATGGGTGGGCACAAACGGCATGAGGCCATCTACGGGCCGCTTACCAAGTTTGGCTACCACGACTTCATCCCTATGTTCAAGGGTGAGAAGTTCAACGCCGATGAGTGGGCGCAGCTCTTTCAGGAGAGCGGCGCGCGTTTTGCCGGCACCGTGGCCGAGCATCACGACGGGTTTGCCATGTGGGACAGCAAGTACACCCCCTTCAACGCCAAGAAGATGGGTCCGAAGAAGGACATCATCGGACTGTTGGGCAAGGCCGTCAAGGCGCGCGGCATGAAGTTCTTCACCTCGCTCCACCACGAAATCAACTACACCTATGTGAAGGTGAAACCGGAGTGGGCGGCCAACAACCCCAAATACGCCAAGCTCTACGGATGCCTGATGCCGCACGACGAATGGTTGCGGATGTGGCTCGACAAGAGCAACGAGGTGGTGGACAATTACAGTCCCGACATCGTCTACTTCGATGCCTGGATGGACCAGATTCCGGAACAGTACAAGCTCGATTTCCTGGCTCACTACTTCAACCACGCCCAGAAAGAAGGGAAGGAGGTCATCTTTACCTATAAATATAAGGAGTTCCCGCGCACCATCGGCATGCTCGACCATGAACGCAGCAACCCCGAGGAGATTGACTCCATCCCCTGGCTGTGCGACTACACCATCAGCACCGGCTACCACCAGTCGTGGGGCTATGTGAAAGGCATGGAACTCTCCTCGCACAAGGAGATTATCCACAAGCTGATACAGGTGGTGAGCAACAACGGACAGCTGCTGCTCAACCTGTCGCCCATGGCGGACGGCTCCTTCCCGCAAGACCAGAAGGACGTGGTCGCCAATGTAGGCGTATGGCTTTGGTCCTACGGGGAGTCCATTTACGGAACCCGTCCCTACGTGGTTTCCGGCGAGACGACTACCGACGGCTGTCGCGTGCACTACACCACCAAAGGCAAGACGCTCTACGCCATCTTCCTCGATTGGCCGGAGACGGGCAAACCCTTGCTGCTCACCAAGCTCACCCCGGCGGCCATGAAAGGCACGGTGAAGAAAGCCACCCTGCTGAGCGTGAAGAAGAACTACGACTGCAAGTCCGTCTGTACGGATGGCGGACTGATACTCACCATCCCACGGGGGGCGCGCCTCCCGTCGGACGTGGCACAGGTGGTGCGCTTCGACCTGGAGTGACCGATCCCGTAATCATGAAACCTTTAATATGAACATACCATGATACAAATGAAGAAAAAACTGATGATGACGGCTCTGCTGGTAGCCGGTGGTGTCTGCGCGCTGAACGCCCAGACCTCAGCGGTCATTCCCACGGCCGACCAAGTGGGTGCGGCGGTGATGCCCGAAGAGATAGCACCCATACACGCTCCTTTCGACATGCCGCAGCTGAGCAAGCCGGTCTTCCCCGATTACCAACTGCTCATCACCCAAAAGGGAGCGAAACGGAAAAAGATGGCGACCGCGGCCATACAGGCAGCCATCGACGAGGTAAACCAAAAGGGCGGCGGAACGGTTGTCATCCCGAAAGGGGAGTGGCTCACCGGTCGCATCACCCTCAAGAGCAACGTCAACCTACGGGTGGACGAAGGGGCTGTGGTTCACTTTAGCGGCGAGATAAAGGATTATCTGCCCGTGGTGTTCACGCGCAGTGCCGGAGTGGAAGGCATGTCGATGGGAGCCTGCATCTACGCCAACGGAGCGGAGAACATCGCCGTCACGGGCAAGGGCCGTCTCGTTGGTCCCGGTCGCGACTGCGAGCTGTGGAAACGTAACGTGGGCTACGGCAGCTTCGACAAATACATCGCCTATGACAAACCGGCGACGGAGCGAATCTATGACGGACGTGACAGCACCACCGTCTTCCTCCCTACATTCATCGGTCCCATTAATTGCAGGAATGTGCTGATAGAGGGCGTGTCGTTGGAGGCTTGCGTCTTCTGGAACATCGTGCCCGTCTACTGCGAGGATGTAATCATCCGGGGTGTCACGGTCAACTCCGTAGGTTTGCCCATGGGCGACGGCATGGACATCGAGTCCAGCCGCAACGTGCTGATAGAATACTGCACGCTGGCCACGGGCGACGACAACTTCACCATCAAGGCCGGAAGGGGCATCGACGGCATGCGGGTGAACAAGCCCACGGAGAACCTGGTGCTGCGCTACAACCTGACCACCATCGGTCATGGCGGTGTCACCTGCGGCAGCGAGACAGCGGGCATGATTCGCGATGTCTATGTACACGACTGCGTGTTCGACGGCACCAACGTGGGCATCCGCTTCAAGACGCGCCGTCCGCGGGGCGGCGGAGGCGAGAACCTCTACTACGAGCGTATCCGTATGCGTACCGCCTCGTCGGCCATCCATTTCGACATGCTCGGCTCCAGCATGTATGTGGGTTCTCAAGCCGCCCGTTCCTGGATGAAGCCCGACGAGTTTACCCCGACCTATCGCAATGTGCACATCCGTGACATCATCGTGGAGGACGCTTCCTACTTCCTCAAGGTGACGGGCATCCCCGAGTCGCCGGCCCGGAACGTGACCATCGAGAACGTGGACGCCAAGAGCAAGAAACTGATTCAGGCGCACGACGTGGACGGCTTGACGCTGCGCAATGCGGTCATCGAGTCGCCGGACAACACCGTGGACATCTCGGACGGACGCAACCTGCGCTTCGACCATGTAAACTTCAAGGTAGGCGGCAAGGTCTACAAGAAGGTGGACGGCAAGCTGTCGGAGAACATCTACTTCAACGATTGCACGCCGACCCCCGAAACGAAATAATTGTCAACCGGAAAGTACGGGATAACAGCGAAGCCGTCCGGGTCTCCTATGTAAGACCGGACGGCTTCCTCTATCTTGTCCGTGTTAGCGGGGCGGAAAAACGGATTGTCGAGCCGCTATCGGAAGGTTCGTCGATAAATGGTTTACTGCTTGGTCAGCTCAAAGCCCAGGCGCAACCCATTGTATTGGTCAGACAGGCTTGCCAGTGTGGAGATGGCACTGTTGGTGGACTTCTGGGAGATGACTCCCGCCGTCGTCTTCAGCAGTGAGAGCAACTTGTCGGCTTTGAACAGCAGGCTCATGGTGGAGCCGCTGACGCTCACTTCGGCTGTGGCGCTGAAACCTATCGTGGTTGTCAGGGTGATGGTTTTGTCCGTCTCATTGAACGTATAGGTACCGTTGATGGTACGTTTGTTGATAGTCTGCGTATACGTTCCGTCTTCGTTGAAGGTGAACGAGCAGGTGGAGCCCTTCAGGCCAATCTTGTTGCACGCCTTCGTCATGCTCGCCTCCACCTTCTTCGAGGCGATTTCGCCTCCGGCCTTGGCCAACAGGTTGTCGCTCTCGAACTTGCAGTCCGGGGCGGTGTACTTCCATGTTCCCACCAAACTGGTGGCGGATGTGTTGTCGCCTGTGACGGCTTTCGCCACTCCACTTACTACGTTGGACAACACGGAACTCCAATCCTGAGCCTGGACGGCTGTCCCTGAGACCAAGAACAGGGTGATGGCTGCGGCTAAAAAAGAATTAAATCGTTTCATATCAAAAATAAGTTTGTATTATAGGGCGCAAAGGTATATAAATTTGAAACTCTGTTCAAAAGTATTGGATGGAATCGAACCAAAGGACTACGAACGCCGATAGTTTGTCGGTGAAAATAAAAAGTTCATTTGCCTGTGTGGCGCAAATGTCGTAATTTTGACCCGTTTTTACAGTAATTGATTCCAATATAATAAGGTATAAGTGGTCAGATATGTTAAGCTAATAGTCCTCCTTTTCGCCCTCTCCGCAGGCGTACGGGCTCAGGAGTTGCGGAGCGACTCGCTCATGAAGGAGTGGCTGGACGACAACAACGTCCCGGTGGTGGCAGGCAACGAGGTGAAGATATTGAAGAGCGGCAAGGCGAAGTTCTCCGACCTGTTCGAATCCGTTCGGCAGGCCAAGCACCACATTCACTTGGAGTATTTCAACTTCCGCAACGACTCCATAGCCGGTGCCCTGTTCGAACTCCTCTATCAGAAGGCCGCCGAGGGCGTGAAGGTGCGGGCGTTGTTCGACGCCTTTGGCAACATGTCCAATAACCGGCCGCTGAAGAACAGCGCGCTGAGGCGGATTCGTTCCAAGGGCGTGGAGATTTACAAGTACGACCCCATCCGGTTCCCTTTCGTGAACCACGTCTTCAAGCGCGACCACCGGAAGATTGTCGTCATAGACGGCCATGTGGCCTACACGGGCGGCATGAACGTGGCGGACTATTACCTCAACGGCACCCCGCAAGTGGGTAGCTGGCGCGACATGCACATGCGCATCGAAGGTCCTGCGGTGGACCAGCTGCAGGCTATCTTCCTGAAGATTTGGAACAAGGTCTCCAGGCAACGTGTCGAGGGAGCCGAGTATTTCTGGCCCGGCTTGGATGCAGGGACCTCCTCGGACCGGGAGGGAACGGAACTCCATGCGTTGGCCCAGCCCGCGGATACTTTCGCCCTGCTCAATGCCGTGCAACACCAGCTCGACTCCTGCCATCCCGGCATCGGCCCGCTGCACGCGAACGTCGAGCTGGCCATCGTCGACCGTGAGCCCCGGGTGACACCCAAACTCATCCGTCAGGCGTACAGTGCCTCCATCAATGTCGCCAACGAGAAGATACAGCTCATCAATCCCTACTTCGTGCCTACGCACTCCATCAGGAAATCGCTGAAGAAAGCCCTGAAGAGGGGAGTGGATGTGGAGATAATGATCTCTTCGCGCTCCGACATCCCCTTTACGCCGGATGCTACGCTCTATTCCGTCTATCAGCTGATGAAGAAGGGTGCCAAGGTCTATCTCTACGAAGAGGGCTTTCACCACAGCAAGATTATGATGGTCGACTCCGCCTTCTGCACGTTGGGCTCCGCCAACCTCAACAGCCGCAGCCTGCGTTACGACTACGAGGTCAACGCGTTCATCTTTGACAAGGAAGTTACTGGGGAGATGATAAACCTGTTCGAGACGGACAAGAGCGAGTCTACCCAACTCACCCGTGAACTTTGGCGCGAACGCGGCCTGTGGAAACGCTTCGTCGGCTGGTTCGCCCACCTCTTCACCCCGGTGCTGTAGCGTCCCTCTGTCTCTCTACTCCCTCTCTTCCTCTCTGTCATATTCTGAATTAACTTGTCAGTTTTCCGTCTGTTACACTACAAGCGGTAAGCTGGGCAATGCTTGAACGGGTCTTGTTTCCGGTGGTCTACTCGGAGAGGATGATTCCCTTGCAGCGTTTCTGCTCTATGGACGAATCCAAGTGCGTCAGCTTCCCTGCCCCGGCTTTGGTCGACAAGGAAGAGGAGCTGCTCGTTGTGGGCAGGTCCAGCGAACCGTCCCTAATCCATAGTAACGTGTAGTAGAGCATCCGGTCGCTCATGGGGTCGCCGATGGTGCCCAGGTGGTACGCCTCGTCAAGTTCACTGTAATAGTAGTCCGGATTGATGCCGTCCTCGTAGTCCGTTTCATCGTTGCAGTTGTAGACGTACGCGATGATGGGGAAGATTGTGAACCCGTAGTCGGACTTGAACTCCGCGGAGGCGCAATTCTTGCCGACCGTGGTACTGCCCAGTACCTTCACGTCCATGTAGGGTTTCAGGCAGTTTATCACCGCCTCGGAGGCGGATGCCGTGTATTTGCTGGTGATGACGTACACGGTGCTTAGGTTCAGGTTCTCCGCCGCGGCCTCCGTGTCCAGTGCCTGCGTCGTGTTTGCACTGGTGTTCAGGTCGTTGTACTTGAGGGTGAACAGCGGTTTCCCTAAGCAGGCGGAGGGTGCCAGATAGCTGCAGAGGTCGGTCACGCAGGTGATGTATCCTCCCGGATTGTACCGCAGGTCGAGGATAAAGTCCGTCACTCCCTCGCTTTTGAACGTGGCAAACAGCTGTTTCATCTGCTCCCTGTATTTCGTGCTTTCGGTGTCCGTGCCCGTCGCGAAATGGTCGTACATCAGGTAGCCCACCTTCTTCCCCGAGTAGCTTGTGTCGTCGATGGTGCCGGTGAGGTAGAACGGACTGGTCTCCATCTGTACGGATGCCGACAGGCTCAGCTCGCGGGCCGTGCTCCAGGTGTATTTCGTGCTCCCGTCCGACTCCACGGTCTCCAGGTCGCATACGCTCAGCGTGAGGGCGTCGCCCTTCATCAACCCCTTGTAGTTGCTCTGCGTGATGGCGTTGCCGTTGAACGCCACAATCCAGTCGCCCCGTTGCAGTCCGGCGTCCGCGGCGGGCGAGCCGACCAGTACATAGAGCACGCGCGCCATATAGCCGCTTGTTCCTCCCGTGGGGTCTGAGTAAACCAGAAAGTCGAAGCCGTATGTCGAGGTTTTGTCCAGTTGGATGCTGCCGCTTGTCCCGTTGGTAGAGGATTCCGTCTCCTCATAATAAGAGAAGGTGTCGCCTTTGCCGTTGCGGCATTTCTTGGAAAGCAGTGACTTGAAGAAATCCTCCGGGTCGCTGAAGTAACTGCTCTCCGTCAGTGTAGGCATATCTTCGTACCACAGGTAATATTGGTTCATCTGCTGTGCTATCCAGCGGTCTTTTTGGGTCTTTTCCTCATATTCGTAGGTGCGGTCTTCTCCGCATGCGGCACAGAAGAGGGCAACCAGCGCGAAGCCTGTCAGTCTGATGTGGGACAATCTGTTCATTTGCTATATTATATAGATGTAATCGAGGCACAAAAGTATCTCTTTTATTTGAAATAACCCTTGCGAAACCCGAAAAATAGCGAAAGTTCGTTCCGTGATGTGGTAGTGATGCGGTAGGGTAGGGCGTTTAGCGAATTTTTAGTGGAAAAGTCAAACATAACCTCATTGGCCGATGAGTACTACCTCGTTGGGCGCCGAGGTATAGGCTTGATTTTTATTGGCTCAGGATTACGAAGAAGTTGACAAGAGATTCAGTAGTACAATCGGAAAACCGACAAGCAAAATCAGAATATGGCGCGACATTATAGGCGTGAGCCCGAGACATTATAGGCAAGCCCCCGAGACATTATAGGCATGGGCCTATGACATTATAGGAGTGTCAAGCCACAAGGTGACAAC
>CAVFNZ010000032.1:0-9728 GCA_963624095.1 Clostridium sp. CAG:217
CGATGCCTATAATGTCGTTTGGAAGGGTATATAAAACGAAAAAAGTTTACACCCTTGCGGACATAAACTCGACAAAACACGGACGTGCAACTTTACAATGCGGAAGCTGGGGGATTCGAACCCCCGGTACGGTAACCCGTACGGCAGTTTAGCAAACTGCTGGTTTCAGCCACTCACCCAAACTTCCAAACCCCATTAGATTGGAGGTACCTGGCAGATTCGAACTGCCGTAAACGGTTTTGCAGACCGCTACCTAGCCACTCGGTCAAGGTACCCTGTTTGCTGATTGCGGATGCAAAGGTAGAACAAATGTTTGAATCCTGCAACTATTCACAGCAACTTTTTCCATTTTTCTTCATCCCCTTGCCACATTGCCGCTGTTTCTCCTCGAACATCCGCTTCAAATCGCACGCTGAATCACAATGCGCGCAGGGATTGTCGCCCTCCTTCACCTGCCGGACACTGCGATAGACACGCAGGCCAACCCACACGAGGCAGAGCGCGACAATCACGTAAACGATGAAATCCTGCATTGTATCCTCCTTTCGTTATCAGAACAACCATTGATGTATCTACAGCCCCAACAGCCGACCCACTTGATAGACGACAAAGGAGACGACCCACGCCAGAGCGGTGGTGTAGCAGGCCGCGAAGAGTGCCCATTTCCATTTGCCGGACTCCTGCTTGATGGCCGCCAACGTGGCGATGCAAGGGAAATAGATGAGAACAAAGAGCATGTAGCTCATGCCAGCCAAAGGAGCGATGGGCAGATGGTCGGAGAGGTTGAACGACTCATCGTCCGAGCCTTCACCGGCATAGAGCACGCCCAGCGTACTGACGACCAGTTCCTTGGCTCCCGCACCCGAAAGAAGTCCCACACTCATCTTCCAGTCGAATCCCAAAGGTTCGAGCACGGGTTCGATGGCCTTGCCAATCTTGCCGATGTAGGAATTTTCCTGCTGCTCAGCGACGTTGTCATAGCTGTCGTGGTTCGGGTAATAACCCAGGAACCAGATGATGATGGAGGCAATCATGATGATGCCGCCCATCTTCTTGAGGTATTGCTTGCCCTTCTCCCACGTATGGCGGAAGATGGCTTTGGCCGTCGGCATACGGTACGGCGGGAGTTCCATCACGAACGGCGTGTCGTCGCCACGCACCAATACCTTATTGAATATACGCGCCATGACCACCGCCAGGGCGATGCCGGTCGCATAGAGCCCGAACAGCACGACACCGGCATGATGGGGGAAGAGGGCCGCCGTGATTACCAAATAGATAGGCAGACGCGCACTGCACGACATCAGCGGATTGATGAGCATCGTGATGAGTCGGCTTTTGTGGCTTTCGATGGTGCGCGAAGCCATGACGGCAGGCACATTGCAACCGAATCCCATAATCAGCGGAATGAACGACTTGCCGTGAAGCCCCATCTTGTGCATAATCTTGTCCATGATGAAGGCTGCGCGGGCCATGTAGCCCGTGTCTTCGAGGATGGAGATAAAAAAGTAGAGGATGAGGATGTTGGGCAAGAAGACAATGACGCTGCCCATGCCGCCAACGATGCCGTCGACCAGCAAATCCTTCAGCGACCCGTCCGCCATGTGGGCGTTGAGAAAACCGCCCAGCAGGTCCACCAACGCCTGCAACCAATCTTGCGGATAGGCTCCCCACACGAAGGTGGTGTCGAAGATGAGATAGAGCAACAGGAAGAAGATGGGGAATCCCCACACTTTGTGCGTCACCATCGAATCGATGGCGCGGGTCACCCGGCCCGTCTTGAGCGGACCGTTCCGGAGGGTTTCCTTCAGTGCGCCCTCCACGAAACCGTATTTCGCGTCGGTGATGGCCGATTCCGTGTCCTCGTTCACCAGTTTACGGATGCGTTCAGACTCGCGGTTGCGCACGTCGAGTATCTCTTTGCCATTGGGCAGCCGGAGTATGGTCTTCTCGAACTCCTTGTCGTTCTCCAGGAGTTTGATGGCGAGGAAACGGGTGGAATAGCGCGCGCGGATGGACTCGTTCTTACAGATTTCCGTCTGCACCTGCTTGATGGCCGTCTCCAGTTCTTGCCCGTGATTGATGTGGATGTGGCGAATGGTCGGCGTGTTCATCCGTTCCTGCAGTTTCGCCTTCAGTTCTTCCTTCTTGGCCGTCTCGTCCTTCTCGATGTGTCGGTCCACGCGTTCCTGCTTCTCCATCCGGAAGGGACTGAAGAGTTTCTCGTGTCGGTGCACATGTTCGATAATCTGCTGTTTGAGAGGTTGCATCTGCAGGGCGAGGTAGGAGTTGATGGCATCGGCGTTTTCGTAGACGTTGATGACCTGGTCGAAGAGTTGGCCAATACCCATCTGTTTGCGGCAGACGGTCGGCACCATGGGCACACCGAGCAGTTTGCTCAGGCTCAAGTAATCGAGCTTGCTGCCGCTCTCCTCCAGTTCGTCGTACATGTTCAGTGCCACCACCATGCGTATATCCATGTCTATCAGCTGCGTGGTAAGGTAGAGGTTGCGCTCCAGGTTGGACGAGTCCACCACGTTGATGATGACATCCGGGGTCTTGTCGATGATGTACTGACGCACATAAATCTCTTCGGGCGAATAGGCTGAGAGCGAGTACGTTCCCGGCAAGTCGATGAGCCGGATGGTGTAGTCCTTGTATTTGAAAGTCCCCTCTTTGGCGTCCACCGTCACGCCGCTGTAGTTGCCCACCCTCTCGTGCGCCCCCGACGCGATGTTGAAGAGGGAAGTCTTTCCGCAGTTGGGATTGCCCACCAACGCCACGTTGATGGTGTTGGAGCGACCCTGCGCAATGGCCGTCAGGTCGCTGACGGGAACTTCTTCCGCAATGCCTTCGACACGGGTTTGCTGCTGCAGGTTCTCTTTCGCCTCCTCTTCACTGACCACTTCTATCAGTGCCGCCTCCTGTTGACGGAGAGAGACCTCGTAGCCCAAAATCCGATATTTGATAGGGTCTTTGAGCGGAGCGTTAAGCACCACCTCCACTGTCTTGCCCTTGATAAAGCCCATTTCCACAATACGCTTACGGAAACCACCATGTCCCAACACTTTGGTAATGACTCCCTTCTCGCCGGTTTTCAATTCTGACAGACGCATAGTATCTTCTATTTTGTTGGCAAAGATAAGCTATAGAACGCTCGCTTGCAAATTATTTAGATTCAATTAAAATAAACGACCATCTAAACAACCATCCTAAACAGCCATCCATAGCTCTTTCTATTTTAGCGAGCCCTGGCTCTGTATGTCCGGATACGATGGCAAACGAGTACTACCTCAATGGCCGATGAGGTATAGTGTCATTCTTTCCGCCCCTAATATTCACCGGGAGCAAGCTGGTTTATTCGGCGATTTTGTGTAAGTTTGCCTCGAATTGGGAGCACGAAGACTTGCGCTCCCTATACCTTATTATTATAGGCATGTTTTTACGGAGAATCAAAGCGTATATCGATGCGCATGGTCTGCTGACCGATGGCCAGCGGGTGATTGTAGCCTTGAGCGGAGGAGCCGATTCGGTGGCTCTGCTGCTCGTGTTGCAGCGATTGGGCTACGCTTGCGAGGCGGTTCATTGCAACTTCCACCTACGGGGTGACGAGTCCTGTCGGGATGAACGGTTTGTCCGTTCGTTGTGCCAACGGCTTTCCGTCCCCTTGCAAGTGGTGGAGTTCCACACGACAGCGTATGCCGCCGCGCACCACATCTCCATTGAGATGGCCGCCCGCGACCTGCGTTACGACTATTTCCGCAAAGCGGCCAACGAGTCGGGAATCACCGCCGTCGCAGTGGCTCACCACCTGAACGACAGTGCCGAGACGTTCCTGCTGAACCTGATGCGAGGAACGGGCATCAACGGATTGCGCGGCATCCGCCCGAAGAACGGACTGATTGTGCGTCCGCTCCTGTGCGTCACCCGTCAGGAGATTCTCTCGTTCCTCCACGGGATGGAGCAGCCGTACGTCACCGACAGCACCAACCTGCAGGACGACTTCACCCGAAACAAAATCCGCCTGAAGTTGCTCCCCCTGATGCAGACCATCAACCCCTCCGTGCAGCAAAGCATTGTCGCCACCGCTGACCGGCTCTCCGAGTTGGCGAACGTCTATGACAAGCTGATTGGGGAGGGAAAATCGCGCGTCACCGCTCCCCTGCCCGAAGCCGGAGAAGGAGCGTTCGCCATAGAGACCGCGTCATTGCAGCGGGAACCTATGCCCCAGAGCCTGCTGTTCGAGCTGTTGCGCCCCCTCGGTTTCAACTCCGCCCAAGTGAGTTCCATCCACGCTATCGTGCGAACGGAGACTTCCGGCCGCACGTTCACCTCGTCCACATGGCGAGTGGTGAAAGACAGGAGCCGCCTGTTGGTTACGCCGCTCTCCGCAACGAGTGGCCTCAACGCCCCGTCCGCCGAAGAGATTACCATTGAAGAGGACGGGACAGTCCTCTATGACGGGAAAGAAGCAATCACGGGTGAAGAGGCAGGGATTGTCTCTTTCGACGGGAACAAGCGTCTGTGCGTCAGCATCATGCAGCGCACGGAAGACTTTGTCATCCCCCGAAGCAAGCAATGCGTTTGCCTCGATGCGGACAAGCTGCGGTTTCCGCTCACCCTCCGCCGCTGGCGACTGGGCGACAAGTTCGTCCCCCTCGGCATGAAGGGCACGAAGAAAGTCAGCGACTACCTGACCGACCGCAAGTTCTCGTTGTTGCGGAAAGAGCGTCAATGGGTTCTTTGTAGTGCCGACCGCATCGTCTGGTTGGTGGGCGAACGCCCCGACGACCGCTTCAAGGTGCAGGAGGCGACCCTTCGGTTGCTGCGGGCGGAGCTCATCACTCCCCCCGAGACGTGATTGACAAAGGCTGTTTACAAAAGGCCATTTCTTGCGCACCTTTCCACTTTTGTTCCGTAAACATTTGCTTGGACAGAAAGAATTGAATACCTTCGCAGATATCTATAACATTCGAGAATGTTAACTAAAAAAGCGCCATGGAACGATACAGGGTTAAACGTGTTTGGGTGGACAACGCCAACGTATGGGCAGAAACCGCCAATGAATGGAAGGCTAACTATCCCTTCAGCCAATGGAAGAGACTGGCACAAGCCACCAGTCAGCAGCGCAGTAGTTTCGTCCTTAGCCGCTACGGCATACATTGGCCGGAAATAGATGAAGACCTCAGTTTCGAAGGCCTCTTCGCGGATGCCGGATACTGTGACAGAGAAGAAGCCGAAAACGCCATCTACTACCAAGCGTAAAAGAGCAATAGTTAAGTTGTATCACTAATATCCACTAAAAGCAACAGGAATGAAGACAAAAGTATTATTGACAGCACTCACGCTGGCGTTGGCAAGTCACGTGACATCCTACGCCCAGACAACGGTGACATCGGGTTTTGAAAAGCTCGACAAGTGGGCGGCCGACTGCATCAGCCGGAACAAAATGTCGCTCGGCTATCCTGGCAACAACGACATCAAACTGCAAGAGTTCTACAAGTGGTACACCGGCAACCACCTCGAAGAGATGATTATCAACAACGCCGGCGACCCGTTCTCCACGGGCGACCATACGCTTTCGTCGCTCGACTTTGAGCGCGAGGTGATTGAATACTTCGGTCCGAAATACGGCTTCGACAAGAGCGACCTGTGGGGACTGGTCACCATGAGCGGTACCGACGGCAACAGCCATGGAATCTATTTCGGCGTGAACTACCTGAAAAAACTCACAGGCAAGATGCCCGTCGTGTACGTGTCCGACGAAGCCCACTACAGCAACTACCGCCTCTGCGACCTGCAACACCTGGACGTGAAGCTCGTGAAAAGCGACGAGATGGGGCGCATGATACCCGATTCGTTAGAGAATGCGCTCGACACGACACGTCCCTGTCTGATTATCTACGCCATGGGGTCGACCCTCAAGGGAGCCATCGACGACCAACAGGCACTGAACAAGGTGCTTGCAAGGCACAGCGACATGGCCATATACCGTCATGTAGACGCAGCCCTTTTCGGTGGCTATCTCCCTTTCACCGCTGACAGGGAGATGGTAAGCCGCAAGGCATCCGCGTTTGAATCCATCAGCATCAGCGGCCACAAGTTTTTCGGCATAGACAGTCCGTGCGGCCTGTTCATCACTTCGCGCGAGGTGTACGACAACCAGGCGACATTCGACGTTCCCTACCTCAACGCCAACATGCGCATGATAAACTGCTCGCGCTCAGGGGTGGAACCAATAAAGTTCTGGTGGCTCATACAGACGATTGGCGATGAAGGCTGGACGAGACAGGCCGCGCAAATCAAGGAGAACACCCGTTACCTGAAGTCACGGTTGGAGAGCATGCATTGGCCGTGCTGGCAAAACAAATACAGCAACACCGTGCTCTTCAAGCGACCTTCCGACAAGATTGTGAGCAAATACAACCTTGCGTGCGGTGAGGCGTTTGGCCAGAAAGTGTCGCACATCGTAGTCATGCAGCACGTCACACGGGAGGCCATCGACCAATTCATCGCGGACTTGGCGAAGTAAAGAGAGGCCGCACGCCCCGATGACCGCTTCAAGGCGCGGGGGACGACCCGTCAGCTGTTGCGGGTGGAGGTTTCTCCTTGGTAGTATTTCCCCTGGTATGCGCCCTGTGACCTCATGCGGTTCTTCAGGAGGTTGGTGAACTCGTAGTTCTTCAAGCCCCAGTCGGGAGCGATGAGAAGTTCCTTGGGGGACTGCGAGATGCAACGGTCAATCACCAGGTCGGGACGAAGATATTCGAGGTAACGGATGACCAAGTCGACGTAGGCCTCGGCGGTGTAGAGATGAAACCGCTCGGGATGCTCGGCGAATTCGCGAGCCATGCGTGTGCCGCGGATGAGCTGCAACTGATGGAGCTTGAGCGTGGTCAAAGGCAAGCGGGAGAGTCGTGCGGCCTGTAGCGTCAGGTCATCCTCTTCTTCACCGGGCAGTCCCAAGATGATGTGTCCGCCGGTAAGGATATTTCGCTCCGCGGTGCGACGAACGGCATCCGCAGCCACCTCGAAGGTGTGTCCCCGGTTGATGCGCTCCAGCGTCCGGTTGTCCGTGCTCTCTATGCCGTATTCTATCAGAAGGAAGACTTGGCGGTTGAGCGACTCGAAATAGTCGAGCAACGCGTCGGGGACGCAATCGGGACGGGTGCCGATGACCAGTCCCACCACCCCATCCACGGCCAACGCCTCCTCGTACTTGCGTTTCAGTTCGTCCATACCGGCGTAAGTGTTACTATATGCTTGGAAGTAAGCCAAGTACTTCATCTGCGGATATTTGTGGGCAAAGAACGCTTTCCCTTCCTCCAGTTGGCGAGTGACGCTCTTCCCCGTGTCGCAATAGGCGGGGTTGAAGGTTTGGTTGTTGCAGTAGGTGCAGCCGCCCCACCCCACCGTACCGTCGCGGTTGGGGCACGAGAAACCGGCGTTCAGCGAAATCTTCTGAACCTTACAGTCGAAGCGTTGCTTCAGGAACGCATTGAATTCATTGTACAGCGGTCGCGTCTCTTCACTCATCTCATTCTATTTTATTTGTCTTTATCTTCAAGCGTTCTGTGTTTTTCTCTTCGGGACCTCTTCACTCTTCCCCAAACGGTTCACCTGCTCTCTTCCGGGACAGGACTGATTCGGTGAGACTGACCCGTTTGGTCGTTGTTCCGCTTGTCCAAATCAGTATATAGTTCTTGGAGGAAGGCCTTCGCCTTGACAACCAAGCTGTCGGCATCAGAACCTTGTGAGACGGCTGTAGACCTGGCGATGTTGTCGTAGTAGACAAAGTTGCCATCCGTCGCCATACCCATGGCATCGGGTGTGGAGAAGAAGGCGAAATGAGGTGCTTCAACGTCGAGCAGGTCTTTGGAATAGCGGAACTCTTGATGGTCAATGCCCAACAGACCGAGCACAGTGGCACAGATGTCTATCTGCGAACCGTAGACCGGAATCCGCCGAGCCTCCTTCACGGCACCACCTGTCATGACGAGCGGAATTTGGTAGCGCCACTCTTGCATGTTGTCCAATTGGCGCGGATAGGCTCCAAGATGGTCGGGAACAAGCACCACGAGGGTGTTCTCCCAACAAGGGAGCTTACGCAGTTGTTCAACGAAAGTCCACAGACAATGGTCAGCATACGAGAAAGCGTTCAGGATGGGGTCGTCCAGTTTCTCGTAGTCAGGGACATCAAAAGGCTCGTGACTACTGCCGGAAAGAATGGCCTTGAAGAAAGGTTCCTTCATCGTCGCGGACTCGGCTTTCAGCTCTTCCAGCACACGTTCGTAGAGCGGACCGTCCGCCACGCCCCACTTGCCGGTGACGTATTTACCGGCAAAGTCGCGCTGGTCCGTCACCCGAGCGAAGCCCGTGCCTATGAGAAAAGATCGCATATTGCTGAAGTCAGCGTCACCCCCATAATAGAAATGGGTATCGTAACCCTGCTTACGCAGCGCACCGGCCAACGAGGGGAGGGAGTTGCTGACTCGCGGTCGGTCCATCACGCTCATGGTGGGTTGCGCCGGCAAGCCGCCCAACACGGAGACCAACGCACGGTCGGTTCGGAAGCTGTTGGCATAGAAATTGGTGAAGTAGAGTCCCTCGCGAGTGTATTCCTCCAGATGAGGGACAACGCCATGGACGTGACCGCTCTCTTCCATTATATATTTGGAGAAGCTCTCCAGACAAATCAGTACCACGTTGTAGTCGTGACGTTCCGCATCGGGACGCAAGGCGACGCGAGTCATCTCACGGAACAGTCGCTGAGCCTCAGCATCGGTCATGAACCGATAGCGCGACCCAATCTCCTCGTGATGAAGAGCTGACTCAAAGAGACTGAACATCGGGTTCACGGCAGCATGGTTCAACCGCGGATTGGGTGAATAGTATACTGTCCCCGTATGGTTTACACCCGTAGCGAACCCGCCCCGGATAGGGATTATCAGCGCAGAAGTAAGCAAGAGTAGCGACACCGTCGCAAGACTCTTCCGTTTGACGGAAGTCCGGTTAGCGGAAGTTTGTTTACCAACGTCCTGCCTCGATTGAAAGGCACACTTTCCTATCCTGTCGAATAACAAGTAAACACAGCTCGTCAACGCAAGGATGAGCAAGGAGAAACCCGTCAGTTGCCAAGCGTTCACACTAGCCACAGCATCGGCAGGTGATGTCTTCAGATAAAGCAACGGTGTGTCGTCCAGCGGAAAGCCCCAATAGCCATAGAGAACGATGTTGGCGATGAAGACGATGGACACCAGGAGGGCGGTGACAGCAAACCACATGCGCCAAACGATTCGCACGACTTGGTGCTTGCACCAAACGGCAACGATGAGTATCAAGGCGGGCAATGCACTGAAATAGCCGGCGATGGCCAAGTCGAGCCGCAGTCCATGCCTCATCACGGCGAAGTAGTCACCCACACCCAAGTCGGGAATCAAGTCGCTGTACACTCCGAGAAAGAAGAGCTTGCTCAGCGTACCCAACAACGTCCACGCCACAAACACCTTTAGGAATACAATCAGTTGCTTCATCTCATTCATTCGTTTTTCTTAATCTTAGGCAAAGATAGCGCAAATCGAGTGCAGAATGTCAAGCTCGCTTGAAATATTATGTTGAGACGCAGTCTATCTTATCCAAAGATAGCGCAAAAAATATTACTTTTGCATCAGTAACAAAAAGACCATTAGGATATGAAAAAATCAATTCTTCTGTTGGCCGTGTGCCTG
>CAVFNZ010000032.1:9778-20733 GCA_963624095.1 Clostridium sp. CAG:217
GCTCGCGGCCTCGCTGACGAGCCTCGCGGCGGACAAGCTGCAACTGAGAGACATCGCCAACGGAACTTACCGCTCGCAACGCATCTATGGCGTGAACCCGCTCAACGACGGCGAACACTATGCGCAAATCAGTGCCGACGGCAAACGCATCGTCACCTATTCGTTCCGCACGGGCAAAGAGGAAGGCGTGCTGTTCGACGCGGACAAAGCACGCAACCACAAGTTGGAGCGCATCGACGGATACATCCTGTCACCGGACGAGAGCCGCATCCTCATACAGACGGAGACAAAGGCGATTTACCGCCGTTCGTTCACCGCCCAGTACTACATCTACACGGTGAAGAACAACACGCTGGAGCCGCTCTCCGCCAACGGACCGCAACAGGTGCCGCTCTTCTCGCCGGACGGCAACAACATCGCCTTCGTGCGCGACAACAACCTCTTCCTGGTGAAGCTGCTCTTCAACAACAGCGAGTCGCAAGTGACCACGGACGGGAAGTTCAACGAGGTGCTCAACGGCATCCCCGACTGGGTCAACGAGGAGGAGTTCGGCTACAACCGGGCGTTCGACTTCAGTGCGGACAGCAAGATGATCGCCTTCATCCGCTTCGACGAGACACAGGTGCCGATGTTCTCCTTCCCCTTATATAAAGGTATGGCTCCGGCACTAACGCAGTTCGACGACTATCCGGGTGCCTACAGCTACAAATACCCCATCGCCGGACAACGCAACGCCTCCGTCACGGTGCACACGTTCGACATCAAGAGCAAGGTGACGCGCAAGATGGACCTGCCGTTGGATGCCGATGGCTACATCCCGCGCATCAAGTTCACGTCCGACCCCGAGAAGCTGGCCATCCTGACGCTCAACCGCCATCAGAACCGCTTCGACATCTACATGGCCAATCCACGCTCCACCCTCTGCAAGCTCATCGTGCGCGACGAGGCTCCGCAGTACGTCAAGGAACAAGCCTACGACGGCATCCGGTTCTTCACCAACCACTTCGTGCTACAGAGCGAGCGCGACGGATTCAACCACCTCTACCTCTACACGCTCACCGGCACCCTGGTGAAACAGATTACCAAGGGCGACTACGAGGTGACGACCTTCATCGGATGGGACGAGGCCACGAACACCTTCTACTACGAGAGCAATGAGGGCAGTCCGCTACGCAACGCCGCCTACAAGGTGGACGCCAAGGGACGGAAGACCAAACTGACGCGACAGGAGGGTTCCAACCATACGACTTTCAGCAAGAACTTCCGCTACTTCATGAACACCTTCACCAACCTCGACACACCGCCCGTCTACACGCTGAACGACAACACGGGCAAGCCGCTCACCACGCTGGTGGACAACCACGAAGTGCTTCAGAAGCGAAGCCAACTGTCCCTTGCACGGAAAGAGTTGTTCCAGTTCACCACGTCGGACGGCACGCGGCTGAACGGATGGATGGTGAAGCCTGCGGACTTCAACGCCAACCGGAAGTATCCGGTCGTGATGTACCAATATAGCGGACCGGGTTCGCAACAGGTGCTCGACAATTGGAGTCTCGGCCTGTGTGGCGAGGGAGCTATTTGGGAGTCGTACCTGGCACAGGAAGGTTTCATCGTGGTCTGTGTGGACGGACGCGGAACGGGCGGCCGTGGCGCGGCTTTCGAGAAGTGTACCTACATGCGCATCGGTGTCAAGGAGGCACAGGACCAGGTGGAGGCAACGAAGTATTTGGGCACGCTCCCCTACGTCAACCCGTCCGCCATCGGCATTTGGGGATGGAGCTACGGAGGCTACAACACGCTGATGTCCATGAGCGAGGGCACGCCCGTGTTCGCTTGCGGCATTGCCGTTGCACCGCCTACCGACTGGCGGTTCTACGACACCGTGTACACGGAGCGTTTCATGCGCACGCCCAAGGAGAACGCTGAAGGCTACGCGGCTTCGTCGCCCATGAACCGCATCGACAAGCTCCACGGCGACCTGTTGCTGGTTCACGGCATGGCGGACGACAACGTCCACTTCCGCAACACGGCGGAGTATAGCGAGGCTCTCGTACAGGCCGGCGTGCAGTTCCGCACGCAGATTTACACCAACCGCAACCATAGCATCTACGGTGGCAACACGCGGCTGCACCTCTACACGCTCCTCACCAACTACTTCAAGGAGCACTTGATGAAGTAAGCGACCGATTCGTTCAGATACTTAGAAGGGCTGCTTCCGTAGGGAAGCAGCCCTTCTGTTATATACTCGAAAAGCAATCGATACCTTATCGGCGATAGTCGCTCAAGCTCTCGGCGTTCATCTTGCGGATGAAGTTGAAGTGCTTCTCCACCTCGGCCTCAGCGTAGTTGACGTAGATGCGGGCGGACTTGCTGAACATCTCGGGTGCGTTGGTGGCATCCTGGATAATCAGGTGCGACATGACGCAGACGGCAGCCATCTCATAGAGCTTGCGGGCTACAAAGTCGAGCAGCTCCTGGTTCTGGGCTTCCTTCACCTGGTTGGTGCAAGCCTCGAACTTGGCGGTCATCTCCTTCACGCGGTCCATCAGCGGTTGCATTTCCTCGCTGCAGGGAACCTGCTCGAAGTTGTGCAACGTGGCGGCGTAAGAGCCGTTGGTCACGTAACGGATGGCTGCTACGGTCTGCAACTGCGTCGTTCCTTCGTAGATGGAGGTGATGCGGGCATCGCGGTAGATGCGCTGGCAAGCGTACTCCAACATAAAGCCGGAACCGCCGTGAATCTGGATGCAGTCGTAAGCGTTTTGGTTAGCGTACTCGGAGTTCATACCCTTTGCCAACGGAGTGAAGGCATCGGCCAACTTGGCGTAGGTCTTCTGCTCCTGACGCTCCTCGGGCGTGAGCTTGCGCTCGCGGGCGATGTCGTCCAGGGCTTTGTAGATGTCCACGTAACGTGAGGTTTGATAGAGCAGCGCACGACCGGCATCAAGCTTGGCCTTCATCAGCGAGAGCATGTCGTAGACAGCGGGGAACTCGATGATGGCCTTGCCAAACTGCTTACGGTCCTTGGCGTAAGCCAGACCTTCGTTGTAGGCCGCCTGTGACAGACCTACGGACTGGGCGGCGATTCCCAAACGGGCACCGTTCATCAACGCCATCACGTATTTGATAAGTCCCAGCTTGCGGTCGCCGCAAAGCTCGGCCTTGGCGTTCTTGTAGACCAACTCGCAGGTAGGAGAACCGTGGATACCGAGTTTGTTCTCGATACGGCGCACGTTGACACCGCCCTGATTCTTGTCGTAGATGAACATGGAGAGTCCGCGTCCGTCGTGTGTACCCTCTTCGGAACGGGCGAGCACGAGGTGGATGTCCGCGTCACCGTTGGTGATGAATCGCTTCACACCGTTCAGTCGCCAGCAATTCTCCTTCTCGTCGAAGGTAGCCTTCAGCATCACGCTCTGCAGGTCGGAACCGGCATCCGGCTCGGTCAAGTCCATGGACATGGTCTCACCGGCGCAAACGCGCGGGATGAAACGGCTGTGCTGGTCCTCGTTACCGAATTCATAGAGTGTCTCGATGCAGTCCTGCAACGACCAGATGTTACCGAATCCGGCATCGGCGGCAGCCACCACCTCGGCGCACATGGTGTACGGCGTGATGGGGAAGTTGAGTCCGCCAAAGCGGCGCGGCATGGTCATGCCGTTGAGTCCGGCCTTCACCATGGCATCGAGGTTCTGCACCGTACCGGAAGCGTACTGCACGCGTCCGTTGGCGCAGTGAGGGCCTTCGGCATCGACACCCTCGGCGTTGGGGGCGATGATTTCGCCGCTTATCTCACCGGTAATCTCCAGTACCTTATCGTAGGAGTCCATCGCGTCCTCGAAGTCCACGGGGGCGTAGTCGAACTCGTCCTTATCTCTGTATTCGCGCTCTTTCAGTTCGCAGATGCGCTTCATCATCGGATTGTTCAAGTGATACTTGAGTTCCGGTATGTCTTTATAAAAGTTTGCCATTTTCTTTAAACCAAATTACTTGCTGTGAGACTTATAATACTTGATCATCTTGGGAACGACCTCCTCCACGTTGCCATTGATGACGTAGTCGGCGATGGTGTTGATCGGGGCGTTGGGGTCGTTGTTGATGGAGATGATGATTCCGCTCTCCTGCATGCCGGCAATGTGTTGGATTTGCCCACTGATGCCGCAGGCGATGTAGAGTTTCGGACGAACGGTGACACCGGTCTGGCCGATTTGGCGGTCGTGGTCAACGAAGCCAGCGTCCACAGCGGCACGACTGGCACCTACCTCCGCATGGAGTTCCTTGGCCAGTTCGAACAGCATGTCGAAACCCTCCTTGGAACCCACGCCGTAGCCTCCGGCAACCACGATGGGCGCACCCTTGAGGTTGTGTTTGGCCTTTTCCACATGGCGGTCGATGACCTTCACCACATAGTCCGTCTCGGGCACGTACTTGGCCACGTCGTGTTTCACCACCTGGCCTTTGTAGTTGGCGTCGAGTATTTCCTTTTTCATCACTCCCTCGCGCACGGTAGCCATCTGCGGGCGGTGTTCGGGGTTGACGATGGTAGCCACGATGTTGCCACCGAACGCGGGACGAATCTGGTAGAGCAGGTTCTCATAGGTCTTGCCGGCCTTCTTGTCCTCGTGCGAACCTATTTCGAGTGAGGTACAGTCGGCTGTCAGTCCACTCGTCAGGGCCGAAGAGACACGCGGGCCGAGGTCACGACCGATAACGGTAGCGCCCATGAGGCAGATTTGCGGTTTCTCCTCCTTGAAGAGGTTAATCAGTATCGAAGCGTGGGGCAACGATGTGTAGGGGAACAAGCCCGGAGCGTCGAACACGTGAAGCACGTCCACTCCGTAGGGCATCACCTGCTTCTCTACTCCCTCCAGACCGTTTCCGGCGGCAATGGCTTCCAGTTGGCAACCTAACTGATTCGCTAACTTACGGCCCTTGGTTAACAGTTCGAGACTTACGTCGGCAACCGTAGTGCCTTCAATCTCACAATATACAAATACGTTGTTCATAATTCTTTTATCCGATAGTGTGGTTAGCTAACAGTTCTACAATCAAATCTTCCACGTCCTTGTCCGAACCGGTCATCGTGCGGCTCTCCTTGGCCTGGAACACGATGTTCTGCACGGCTTTCACCTTGGTGGGCGAGCCTGACAGACCGCACTGCGCGAGGTCCGCCTCCACTTCGTCTGTTCCCCACTCCACGATGTTGAGGTAAGGATATTTCTCATAGAGGTCGGCATAGGGCAGCGCGTCACCGTCCTTGGTGATGGCGGCCTTCTCCTGCACGCCGAGGGCGCGTTTGTATTTCTGCACCAGCTTGGCGTTGCGCGGACGGCAGGGTGCTGCCGAGCCGTTGACGGTGATGACGATAGGCAGCGGACCTTCAACAGTCTCCACGCCTCCGTCGATGTGCCGCTTCACGGTGACACGGCCGTCGGCCACTTTCAGTATCTCTTCGGCATAGGTAATCTGAGCCAGTCCCAGCTTCTCGGCCACCTGCGGTCCCACCTGGGCCGTATCTCCGTCGATGGCCTGACGGCCTCCGAGGATGATGTCATAGTCCTTAATCTTACGGATGGCTGTCGCCAGGGCGTACGAGGTCGCCAGCGTGTCGGCACCTGCGAAGTTGCGGCTTGTCAGCAGGTAGCCACCGTCGGCTCCGCGGAAGAGACCTTCCCTGATTATCTCGGCCGCTCTTCCCGGTCCCATGGTCAGCAACGTGACGGTAGAGCCCGGATATTGGTCTTTCAGGCGCAGGGCCTGTTCCAATGCGTTCAAATCCTCGGGATTGAATATCGCCGGCAGAGCGGCACGGTTCACCGTTCCCTCCGCAGTCATGGCATCCTTTCCCACATTTCTGGTATCGGGTACTTGTTTAGCCAATACAACAATTTTTAAACTCATCTTCTTGTTTATTATAGATATTAGTAATAGCGTGTTTCAGCTGTGTCCGTCGGCGCATCCCGCTGTCGCAGAGCCGCTAACAGATGCAAGGACACAGAGCCAATCGTACAAAATCGGGGCAAATTTACTCAAAAGCCTCTCTCTCTCAAAAAGTTTTCCCGAAAAATAACAATTGACCACACTCTGTAAGCAGTTCTTTAAGCAGTTCGTGCCGCTCCCTATGTGACGTTTGGTATAAATAATGTATAAGAGCTGTTAAAAATGATGGCGATTGGGTGACTGAACTCATTTTTGCGTTACTTTTGCTCTGAATCTATAGCAGAAAGGCTGATTATGGGAATGTTGTATGTAGTGCCGACACCGGTAGGCAATCTGGAGGACATGACTCTCCGCGCCATCCGGGTGCTGAAGGAAGCGGATCTGATTCTTGCCGAAGATACGCGGACTTCGGGGATACTGTTGAAACATTTTGACATAAAGAACGCCATGCAGTCGCACCACAAGTTCAACGAGCACCAAACGGTGGAGAGCGTGGTCAACCGCATCAAGGGTGGCGACACGGTGGCATTGGTGTCCGATGCCGGCACGCCGGCCATCTCGGACCCGGGTTTCCTGGTAGTGCGCGAATGCGTGCGCAACGGCATCGAGGTGCAGTGCCTGCCCGGCGCGACGGCCTTTGTGCCGGCCTTAGTCTCTTCCGGCCTGCCCAACGAACGTTTCTGCTTCGAGGGTTTCCTCCCCCAAAAGAAAGGACGCGCCACCCACTTGACGCAGCTGCAGGGCGAGACGCGTACCATGGTCTTCTATGAATCCCCTTACCGCCTGGTCAAGACCCTGACGCAGTTTATCGAGTATTTCGGGGCGGACCGTCAGGCCTCGGTTTGCCGTGAAATCTCCAAGGTGCACGAAGAGAGCGTACGGGGAACCCTGCAAGAGGTAGTGAACCACTTCACCGAAGTGGAGCCCCGGGGCGAAATCGTCATCGTGTTGGCGGGAGCTTCCGCGCCCGCCCTCTCCCGCAAAGGGAAAGAAAGGGACCGAAGCGAAGCGGACAGGGAAGAAGAGGAAGAAGAGTAAAAACAACATTATATATAGAGAACAATAAGAACAAACATTTTTCACTAAAAAGTTACGAATATGAAAAAGTTAGCTTTATTGACATTGTGTGTTGCCGCGTCGTTCGCCTCTTGCGACATGGGCGGCGGAAAGTCTGCACTGAAAGCCGAAAACGACTCGTTGATGCTGGCCTTGTCAGAACGCAATATCGAACTTGACCAGATTATGGGAACCTTCAATGAGATACAGGAGGGATTCCAGGCGATAAACGAGGCCGAGAATCGTGTTGACCTGCAGGCACAGTCCGGCGAGGGCGTTTCTCCTACGCAGAAGATAAAGGACGACCTGGAATTCATCGCCAAGACGATGGCCGACAACAAGACGCAGATTGCCAAGTTGCAGAAGCAGTTGAAGAACAGCACCTACAACTCCGTTCAGCTGAAGAAGGCCATCGCGAACCTGCAGGCACAGCTGGAAGAGAAGACCTTGCAGATAAAGTCACTGCAGGAAGAGCTGGCCGCCAAGAACATCCGCATCGCTGAGCTGGACAATGCCGTTGAAGGCTTGACTACCGACGTGGAAAACCTCTCGGCGGAGAACGAGGCTCAGTCGAAGACCGTAGCGGCTCAGGACAAGGCTCTCAACGCCGCCTGGTTCGTATTCGGCACGAAGGCGGAACTCAAGCAGCAGAAGATTCTGAAGAGTGGCGACGTGCTGAAGGACAGCGAATTCAACAAGGGTTACTTCACGCAGATTGACATCCGTAAGGACAAGACCATCGAACTCTTCTCCAAGGGAGCCAAGCTGCTGACCACCCATCCGGAAGGCTCTTACGAGTTGGTGAAAGACGCAAAGGGACAATATGTGCTCAACATCACCAAGCCCAACGAGTTCTGGAGCGTATCCCGCTACTTGGTCATCCAGGTGAAATAACAGGGCGAGCCCGAAAGGAAGGAAACAGCTTACGGGCATCCCTCCATAAAAGTATTTAGCAGGAGACAATGCTTCCGGTCATCAGAATCTCGGAAACATTGCCTCCTGTCTTGTTTACGGCCGGCTATTCTTCCTACCGGCTTTGCGATGCACGAACAATCATAAACAAACCTAACAAACTAATCCAAGGACCGATTATGACAAACGAAAAGAAGAATGAGCGGTCAATAATACCGCTACGCTTGAGAAGCGTCCTTAAACTCCTGTTTTGCGCGTATCTGTTGACGGGAGTGGCCTCTGCCGGTCATGCGCAGAACCAGTTGGAGACCTATCCCGCTCCGGAAGGCGCGGAGCTGATTCACGACTTCACGGTGAAGGTTCGCCAAGCCGGCAAGGAGTGGCAACCGGTAGACACCTATCTCTTCAAGGTGGACGAGGTGCGGGGCGTAAAGCACAATGCCGAGAACGCCTCCGTGGCCTACTTCGACTTCAGCGGTGAGGTGGAAGTCTCCGTCACGCTCAACCAAGGTGAAATCAAGTCCGGTCGGGTGCGACCTCTATCCTACGGAATCCCTGCGAAGATAGAGGGTAACGCGCTAACGTTCAATTTGAACCGTCCCTGCAACCTGTCGGTGGAGGTGAACGGAGACATCTTCCACAACCTCCACCTCTTTGCCAACCCTATAGACAACAACAAGCCGAAAAAGCTCAAGGACAAGAACTTGATCTATTTCGGCCCGGGCTTGCATCAACTGCCGGGCGATACGCTCAACGTTCCTTCGGGAAAGACCGTCTATGTGGCAGGCGGTGCCGTCGTCAACGGCTGCATCCAAGTGTCGAACGCGCATGACGTGAAAGTCCTTGGACGCGGCATTGTGAAGCGGGCTCGCAGCAACGGCCTTCTCGTCGCCAACTCACGCAACGTGTTGGTGGAGGGACTCATCACCACCCAATGTCCCACGGGAGGGTCGGACAGCGTCACCATCCGCAACGTGAAAGCCATCAGCTACTACGGCTGGGGTGACGGCTTGAACATATTTGCCAGCAACAACGTCCTGTTCGACGGGGTCTTCTGCCGCAACTCCGACGACTGCACCACCGTCTACGGCACCCGCAAGGGTTTCACCGGCGGTTGCAGCAACATCACGATGCGCAACTCCACCCTGTGGGCGGACGTGGCTCACGCCATCTTCATCGGCCTCCATGGCGACGTGGAGCGTCCCGAGATACTTGAAAACCTGACCTACGAGAACATCGACATCCTCGACCATCGTGAGCGACAGATTGATTACCAGGGTTGCATGGCCATAAACGCGGGGGACAACAACCTGGTTCGTAACGTCCGTTTCGAGAATATCCGTGTCGAGGATTTCCGCCAAGGACAGTTGGTGAACCTGCGCGTCAGCTTTAACAAGAAATACTGCAAGGCTCCCGGCCGTGGCATCGAGAATGTCCTCTTCAAGGATATTACCTACAATGGCACTCACGCGGAAATGTCGCACATCGTGGGCTACAATGCCGAGCGTATGGTTCGGAATATCCGCTTCGAGAACCTGCGCATCAATGGGAAACCGTTTACGGACGATATGCCCGACAAGCCTGCCTGGTACAAGACAGGCGACATGGCGCGCATCTTTGTGGGTGAGCACGTCGAGGGTGTAGTTTTCACGAAATAGCCTGAACAGTTTTTGGGTACCGACCCCTCTCCTTTCCGTCAACACCTTGGAGGGCGGAACGAAGAGGGGTTTGCGTTTCACCTTCTGGCTGAACGGGACTGAACCGGCTGAACTGGCTGAACGGGGCGCAGGAAGATTCAAAAGAAAATCTCCTCAAAATGTTTGGCGTTTCAGAAATTGTCCGTATCTTTGCACCCGCTTAAAGCAGAAGAAGGACTGATTCGCTAGCTCAGCTGGTAGAGCACAACACTTTTAATGTTGGGGTCTTGGGTTCGAGCCCCAAGCGGATCACTGAAGGAGAAGGACATCGTCAAGGTGCTCTTCTCCTTTGGTTTTATATCATTGCATGACAAGTGGCTGTATCGTGCAAAAACGAGTGTGAACACCCACAACAAGCAGGCAACATTTTGCGGCTTTCGGCATTTTACACTAAAAACATTTTGCGGCTTTCGGCAAGTATCTGATTTACACTAAGGATTTGAAGAAAGACGGTGACACGCTTTGCATACCCGTCTACATGACGGCCTTTATATAAAGCCCCTGGTACCCAGCGGTTGATTTTCTTGCGTTCAAACGTGGTACAAAGGTAGGCTTTTTATGCTTGCGTCACCCTAAGTCACCCAATTCTAATACCTAACTCGCTTATTTTCAATGTGCGCCATATGATGGCGCAAAAAAGTGATGAAGTCAGGTGTGACGACCCTAATCGAAAAGTTTCTTCTTACTTTGCCAAAGAAGCCAAACGCCTCAGTAAGAAATATCCCAGCTTCAAACAAGATTTGGAGAAATTCAAGAAAAGTCTGCAAGAGAACCCTCTCCAAGGAACAGAACTGTCACCAGGTATCCGCAAGATACGGATGGCTATTGGATCAAAGCATAGAGGACAGTCCGGGGGGAGCAAGAGTGATTACCTACAACGTGCTTACACAAGAACAGAATGGTGAGATTGAACTCTTGTTACTCTATGACAAAGCCGATGCCGAGACCATAAAGCTTAGCGTTGTAAAAGAGATTATCAGAGACTTGGGCTTTCCTATATAGATTTTCCACAAGGCCTTTAGAGAAAGGATTTGCTATTTTATGGCCTCTTGCGTGCCGCTCGTATCTTGCAGTTCGTCATGCGGGTTGTTGCGCTGACGGAGCTTCCGTTGTACGAATAGGCACTGTTGTTGTTAGTTGTCGTGGAGCTCCAGTAAGTACCAGACAAGGGATAAGCCCCATCCGTCAGGCCGCTCTGTTCGTCTTTTGCGGGCAAGTACCACTTGATGTCGCTCTCCTCAATCTCGGGTGTCCCGTCAGCCGACCTGTGGAATTTGTTCTTCATGACCGCCATCCTTACGGCATAGTTGGAGGCACTCTGGAAATCTCCGCCGGAGGATGTCAGAGTAA
>CAVFNZ010000033.1:0-5606 GCA_963624095.1 Clostridium sp. CAG:217
CACGACATTCAGAACCACAATCTGACGCTCTAACCAACTGAACTATAGTCACCATATTGGCTAAGCTTTTTCAAAAGCGATGCAAAGGTAGATACTTTTTCGCAAACTGCAAACGTTTGATGCAATTATTTCTCAAAATATTCGTGTTTAGAGATTCTTAAAGATTCTTGCACTCTAAAGATTCTTGTCACTCTTGCTTACATCAATCCGACAGGGGTGCATGAGAAGTCAACATAAAACCAATTTTCATCCAGCTTGTAATCGGGTTCATACTTTTGGATTTCTACATAAATAAAGCGTACCGGAAATAGCAGGAAGTAATCTTCATATTCCACGTTACCATCCACAACCACCTTTAGCCTGCGGAAGCCGACACGCTTTTTCCCCTCCGTAAATTCATACAGAACCTGTAAAGAATCGTTTTTATAAAAAAGATCGTCATCTATATAAATCTCTATTTCAGACGGGTATATTGAAAACTGCGTAGACAATATAATCTGGACATTATTGTCGTCGAAAAGACGATTGTAATAAATTCCACGACCTAGGCAAAAGCATAAATAAAAAGCTATCACCCCCTATCAGAATCCGAATTTTCTTTATCTTTTTCATTTTATTTATTATGTACTTTGGTGTCAGTCAGTTCGCTCTGCACTATGGAAAGATCATCCCGTTCCTTGCGGACGAATTGAAAGAATCATTGTCCTTGTTTGTATTACTGCTTGTCGTGCCTACCGATTGATTCTCTCTATATGAAGAACTGTTTACTTCCATCTTGAATGTTTAGGTTTCTATTCATTGAATGTGGTTGTAACTTTCTTGAAAGAGTTCCCTCTCCATGTAATTTGACCTTTGCCAATGCGGGCGTAATCTCCTATGATTTCAAACCTGTCGAAATAGGAGTTAAGGGGTATGCTTATCTTTACTCGGTTACACTCTTTGTTGATTTTGAAATGAGGTGGAAAGTAACTGTATCCTTCCGTGAAAGAACCATCCCGTTTGCGGGCGGAATGTAATTTTAGAGGGTGGATGGATGAACTAAGCACAAAATCTGTCTTTGCGGAAGGCAAAAGAATAGATCTCTTATCTCCTGAATATAGAAGGATGTGTCTTGACAACATCCCGCGGTCGTTTTTTATTATTATTGTAACCTTTCGGTTGTCCAAATGCAAATCAAATTCCAATAAAGTACCCTTATGGATTGTGGAGTCCATCCATTGTTTTACTTCTATCAATGGAACTATATTGTACATATTCGGATAAGACTGTAGCTCGATAAACTCATCGTTTATCTTGTTGATAAGGCATTTAGCCATTGTGTCGTTTCTTTCCCCGATTGTATTGATATAGAACAAAGTATCCTTGTCGATGGAAAGCATCTCACCGGATTCATGGAAATACTTTCCGGACAGGTTTTGCCCTATAACTGATTGAACTGGTGAAAAGAAAAACACTATGGTAAGGATGGATATGATGAGACTGCCTATCTCCCTATTCGTTCCAACCAATATTCCGCGTCCTTCCTGGACATCTTTTTGCCTGAGTAACCTCTCCATTTGAAATATCTTTTAGTGATGATAGCATATTCTCCTTTCACATTGTACCGATCAAAGTAAGCATCGGAAATGGTCGGCATGCTTATTCGCAGGTGATTATGGCCTTCCGTTACGCTAATATTTGTCGATTGGTAATATAGATATCCCCCTTCCGCAGCTTTTCTTCTGACAACATAGTAGAATGAACGGATGCTATCGGGCAGAGTTATATTTCTGGAATTCTCGTATTTTATTGTATATCTCTGTCCGTTGTCCGCATATATGGTAATTGATGGTTTTATGATTAGTCCAGGAATGTCAAATTCCACTTTAGTGACATTGCGTATCGATTTGTCGTATTCCTCGGACAAGTCAACCTTTTGGTTCGCCAGTTGATATTCCGGAGATGAGTTTAGCTCTATGATACTGTCGTTAATCCAAGTTATGTCACAGACCGCCAACGTGTCTGTAATAGGAATCCAGTAATGACCATCAACTGGAGAAATGAAGTAGAATTTATCATTCTCGATAACAATAACGTTGCCCCAACTGCCTTCATATAAAATCTTGCCAAGCGGCTTCGTCTTTCCGAAAGTCGTTATTGCAATAAACAGGCTGAATATAAGAATATATGGTTTCTTTTCCATCCTATCGGTTAATTAATGAATCCAAACTTTCTGACCTTGGCTGTTTCCCTCGATTCCATAAAATCCTGCCATATTTATTGTCTTTTAAACTATATTCAAGCAGATAGTATTCTCCTGGCTTACAATCGTCCCATCCCTCATAACTTTTGCCGGTTAATAAAACTCCGTTCATATTGTAGTAGTAGGTTACTTCTCTTCCAAACCATCTCTTATGTATATGCCAAACACTTGCTATTTTACAAATAGTAATCTCCGTCGTTTCATACATTTTATCACTCTTGTAATATGCTTTAATAATGAGTATCCAACAGACTATCAAAATGGTATAGGAACAATAGTTTCTAACCTTTTCTGATTTACTCGTTTTCGAGCATGTTTTTTTGTTTTTTTATCTTCATCGTATTTGGATTTAAACATTTCTCCTGAGTTATTTACTCCAAGTTCAACAAGCTCAGAATCCATTTTCCCAATTGTCCCATTAAGGAACTCTGCTCTATTCACTTTTTTGAGCACCTTGCCCCCTTGGTTTGTAATTTTTGATATAATCATCAATCGCTTTCTTTTCTCTTTCAAAGTTACAAAAGTCCACAAACCAGGTTACGTCAATTTTGTAGGAGTTTTTGCCAAATATTATCCGTGTCAAATAGACAACAAAACATTCAATATAACGATTCTCCCGACTTTCTTTTTGTAATGTCTCAATATCCCATTTTTCCGCAAGTTCCATCTGATACTGAAAATTAAAGTCCGGCAATAGGTATAGGTCTTTTCCACTGAATTCTTCGTAAGAGCAAAAAACTATTGGAGCCTTCGGACTTTTTCTCTTATAACATAGTCGCTCCCTATGAGTCCACATAATCGATTTCACAGGGGCGGGGGATTTAGCGTCTAGAATCTCATAAATGAACAACGTGTCTTTTTTATGGACGTTCAATCGGTTTAAAACATCGATTTCCTTTCTGCATTGCGCACATTGTCTCAAGAAAAATTTCTCATCATCATATTTTCGTATTTTCATTTGCTCCCTCATTACTTTTCGGGAAATCCGATGCCAATTGCGACAGTAAGACGGTTCTATACTTAAGAGCAGCGCAATAATAATTAGAACTTTCATAATATTTGTTTTATGTTGTTGCCATTAATGCTAATAAACGTATGGTGTCGTAGCAATAGCAGTGTTTCCCAAACGCACCGACTTCTTGAAATAAAGACTTGCTCGAGTACCTTTTATTAGGAGAGCACTTCTAGGGTCTCCTCGGCCATCAGTTGTCAAACAGTAGTGAGTCCTCAAGGAGAGCCCATGTTCCGCCCGTATTAAATTTTCAACATGCGATGCATACTTTTCAGAGTTTGGTATGTTCTCAAACCATTCGCTAGAATCAAAAGTCCCGTTCCAAGCATCCTGAATATGTGCCAATTCATGACCTAAAGAAACATATGTTGGTCTTTCTGTTTTTCCTTCTTGATTAATGCCACCCTCTGTTTCTGTCATATTCCAATTTACATATCTACCCTCTGAGTCTGCTCCATTATTGCCTTTTCTGATGTACACAACTTTGTGAGACGATGCCAAATAATGAACTAATTGATTTCCGGTTGGACCTTTCATTAATTCATTCAGTGCTTGAGTCAAACCTAATATATAATTGTACGATGAGGTCTTTCCACTCTTGCTTATAAAAGAAGAATCTCCATTTTTGTTTATGCTGTAGTAATAATCAACATTTTGGAGTTGATCATTAGTGTATTCAGGAATTGACACTACAATACTATCCCCATCTACATCAACATTCCTAACGGGATTGTTTGCAGCATACTGATACGGAGTCATAGGATAGTATTTTTCCGCATAGGTATCCACGGAGGTGAACCGTCCGATTGCCGGGTCATAGAATCGTGCCCCGTAATCATACAGATTGAGATTCTTCCGACTGTCGTACTCCTTGCCGTTGTACTTGTACGGCTGGACGTTCCTTCGAGACTCATCCTGCGTATTGGTGAACAGTCCGCCGAAGGGATAGTAGTCGTTTTCCTCGTCTACGTTTCCGCTTTGGTTAACCACCACACGGTTGTTGCCCTGATGGTCTTTCAGGTAGTAGTGATACGAAGGAGTTGTGTTGAGTCCCGTCACGTAACCCACGCCCGTCAGCAAACATTTCCGAATTCCGTCTTCGTAAACAAGACCCTCGCAGTAATCCGTGCAGATGGTGTCTTGGCCGTTCAGGTAATGTTCCGTCCGCAGCTTCGTCCCGTCCGCCGAGTAGGTGTAGTCTATGCGGCTCATGTCGGCGAAGTCAATCCGTTCCGGCAGGTTGAGAGCATTGTAGGTAATGGAGGTGATTCCCTTGTTCAGATCCTTAGTCAGGTTCCCGTTCGCATCGTAGGCGTACTCACCGTTTTGGCTTGCGCCGTCGAGAAAACCGCCATAGATATCCGCCTCCGTGTCACAGTCGTCATCCACCCTGCTGAGCTGGTTGCCGTTGAGCGTGAAGGTGAGCTCATCGATAACGGTCGGCCAGTAGTGGCTTCCGCCGAAACGGGTCAGGGAAAGGATATTGCCGTTCCGGTCATACGAATTGACTTCCTCGGTATAGAGATTGATGTACTGGTCCAACTGGGTTCCTTCCCCGTACATCGCGGATGTCATACGCCCCAACTCATCGTATGCCATCACATATCCGCGGAGTTCCGACATGGAGTCTCCCGTCCTCCATGTGTAGCTGCTGATGTCACCGTTGTAAAGCGGAGCACCCACTCCCGTGTCATAGTGGAGGTTCATGGAGAATCTCGTCCCGTTGATGGCGGTCAGCCACCCTCTCACGTTATAGGTGTAGGACAATCGGTTGGCCGAGTTGCCGTGGAAAGTCCGCGAGGCGGTTCTCCCCAACACGTCGTAGGCATAGGTCGCCAACGCCACCGTGTCCGTGCCCAGAGCATGGTGCAGGGAGGATATCCTGTCCAGGTCGTCATACCCATAGAGGTAAGTCTCGCTGAGGCTTGGCTTGCCCGATGCCGTGTGCGTGTGTATGGTCATGCTCGGCTTGTCCGTGAAGGTATAGCCGCACTCCGTCACCTCATGGCCGCCCAACAGGTTGGTGCTGACCGTCCGGACGGCACGGCCTTTCGGGTCGTAATAGTAGGTTTTGTATATCGCACCGTCGCTGTCGAGTACCGACGTGACGCTTCCAGTCAGGCGGTCTTCTCCGTATCCGGAGTTGTCCGTGGTGAACAAACCCATATTTCCGTTTGCTTGGTCGAATCCGTTGGCGGAAAGGAAGCCGTAGTTGTCGTAGAAGTTCTTTATGTAGGCAGTTCTGCCTGTCAGAAGGGTGTCGGCGCACTCTCCCGATTCCGTCACCCGGTTGAAGGCATCGTATGTCCGGTAGCTCCACTTTGGCGAGGTTTGCGCACGTTGGTTGCCGTC
>CAVFNZ010000033.1:6122-20721 GCA_963624095.1 Clostridium sp. CAG:217
GCCGTAGGCGCAGCTGTCCGAGTAGGTCGAGTAGGAGAGCGTTCTTATTTCGTTGTAGTCCACCGTCGTTTCCCCTTGTATGCGTTTCACCCTCAGTCCGCTCCCGAGCACTTCCGTTCCGGGTTGCAGGACTTTGCCCTGATAGGAGTAGCGCAGTTCGCAGTAGAGTTCATCGGTGAGGGATTCGGCGGTGAAGAGGTAGGTGCCGGCCTGTAGTTGCAGGTTCTCGGGCAGGGCGTTGTAGGAGCGTTGTGTAACCATCTGTTCGGGTACAGGCCAGTAGCGTACGTTCGTGAGCGTCCCGTTGGCATTCCGTTTCTTGATGGTGAACACACGGTAGTTGGTGTTGCCGAACCTGTTGCTTCCGCTCGGCGGAAGGCTATTGCCGGTGTACTCGAAGTACTGCTGTATGTTGACGATGGTTGTCGCCGAAAGTGTCACCGTATCGGTCTGTGTGGCGGAGTAGTCGGTGTAGTTTTCATCGTCCCCGTTGCGGTAGATATCCAGACTACCATACAGGGTCTTGGTGGTCCAATAGGGTGCGGTGGTATAGCGGTTGGCTTCGTATGCGAAGCGCGTCGTTCCACCCGTGGGCTGTGTCACGCTGTTCAGCGTACCTATGCTCATCTGGTTCCCGTTCGGGGTTTTGTCGCCTCCGGCGTAGACGTATTCCGTCGGGTCACCGAAGTAACCATGGATTTCCGTGATGTCGGTCATGTCGTGGTTGCCGGAAGCGTTTTGGTGGAAGGGACGTGCCGCGTCGTAGGACAGCGTCCGCTCCATCTTGTCGAAGAGGTAGCTGTTGCCGTCCGCATCGTGCATCTCGAAAGGTTTCACCCTTCCGTTCGCCTGAAGCATGCGGATACGCGCGTGGTCGTCTCTGCTGAAGGGGACGGGCACACTGTCCTTGCCGAGGATGAACTTGCCGCTGCCGTCTGCGCAGGAGTAGAAGAAGATGTCCGGTTCTGAGTCGCCTTTCAGACAGTACTCCTGCGTTGTCCAGAAGTAGTCGGTGTTGGATAGGGGTTGTTTCCCTTCGGGAAGTTCGAGGTATCCCTTGGATAGTCCGTTGGGTGAGGCGTGTTCCTGGAAGTCGTCACCACTCTTCATGGTACGGGAAATCATGCCGCCGGCGTTGAGACTCCATCCGAGCCCTACGGCCGTGGCTTCTTGGGAGACCGTAATGCCCGAAGCGTGGTAGCTCAGTGTGACAGGGATGCTGAGCCCTGCGGCCCGTATCTCGTACAGTGGTACGGAAATGTCGGGTACTCCGGTATAGAGCGACACGGGGTAATCAATGTATTTGGAGAAGGAATAGGCTGAAGGTGACTTGGGGAGGTGTTGGGGAAACTCCACGTCATAGGGGAGTGTCTGCGAGCGACAGACGCTCAAGCATGCGGCTATGCAGAGCAGGCAGGACAGCGTGCGGGATATAGTCGTTCTTTTCATACAACCGTCTCCTCCGTTTATGGTTTCAAACCAAAGGTTAACTACCTGTTATTGAAATCGGTTGCAAGATAGGAAATCAGTTTGAGAAAAACAAATATGTGAAGAGAATTTATGTATATGTGAAAACGGATACTCTAATATGTCATATCCTGATTTCACTTGTCACTTTTCCTGTTATACTACTGAATTTCTTGTCAACCTTTGTGTGGTGAAGGTGAACGGAACGCCCACCGCTCGCCCCCCTGATTTATCGGGTTATACGAAAAGATTGTACTGGTGGATGGTTTTTTGCAATCCATCCCTTACCTTCAGAGCGTAGCGGAGAAGGTAAGGGATGGCCACTATGATTGCACTTCTGTCTTGAATCTATCCGGACATTCATCGAATATCCCTTGAAGAAGCAAAGCGCAACCGTTTATTTATAGATGGCTTTCTTGCCGGCCAACAGGGTGTTCTTCATCAACGACACGATAGTCATCGGACCTACGCCGCCCGGTACGGGGGTGATGAACGAACATTTTGGGGCTACCTCGTCGAACTTGACGTCACCGGTGAGCTTGAAGCCCGATTTCTTTGTGGCATCGGGTACGCGGGTCGTGCCTACGTCGATGACAACGGCACCCTCTTTCACCATCTCCGCCTTCACGAAGTTGGGTTGTCCCAATGCGGCGATAATGATGTCCGCCTCCTGACACTCCTTCACTAAGTTGGCGGAGCGGCTGTGGCACACCGTTACGGTGGCGTCGCCGGGGTAGGCTTTCTGCATCATCAGCATCGCCATAGGCTTGCCTACGATGTTGCTTCGTCCCAACACCACGCACTTCTTGCCCGAAGTCTCTATCTGGTAGCGTTTCAGCAACTCCAGGATTCCGTTGGGGGTGGCGGAAACGTAGCAGGGCAATCCGATGGACATACGCCCCACGTTGATGGGATGGAATCCGTCAACGTCTTTCCGGTAGTCGATGGTCTCAATCACTTTCTGCTCCGAGATGTGCTTGGGCAACGGCAGCTGCACGATGAATCCGTCCACGTCAGCGTCTTCGTTCAACTCGCGTACCTTCGCCAACAGCTCCTCTTCGGTGACATCCGCTTCGTAACGAATCAGCGACGACTTGAAACCGCATACTTCGCAGGCCTTCACCTTCGCCGCTACATAAGTCTCGCTACCACCGTCATGTCCCACAAGGATGGCGGCCAGATGTGGGCGTTTGCCGCCTTTTGCCACAATGTCGGCAACCTCGGCGGCAATCTCTTGCTTCACCTGTTCCGATATGGCTTTTCCGTCTATCAATTGCATATTATCTCATGTTTTTCATTTTGGGCATCAGGTTCTTCATCTTGCTGCCCGTAACCATTTTCATCATTTTGCGTGTCTCGTCGAACTGCTTCAGCAAGCGGTTCACCTCCTGTATGTTGGTACCGCTTCCCTTGGCGATGCGGCTGCGGCGAGAACTGTTCAGAATCTCCGGGTTGGTGCGCTCTTTCGGCGTCATAGAGTAGATGATGGCTTCGATGCTCTTGAAGGCGTTGTCGTCGATGTCCACGTTCTTCAGAGCCTTGCCCATGCCGGGAATCATGGAAGCCAACTCCTTGATGTTACCCATCTTCTTAATCTGGTTGATTTGGGTAAGGAAGTCGTTGAAGTCAAACTGGTTCTTCTGGATTTTCCTTTGCAGCTTCTTGGCTTCCTCCTCATCGTACTGTGCCTGGGCGCGCTCTACCAACGACACGATGTCTCCCATGCCCAGGATGCGGTCTGCCATACGCGCGGGGTGGAAGAGGTCCAGCGCGTCCAACTTCTCGCCCGTTCCGACAAACTTGATAGGTTTGTTGACTACCGTACGGATGGAGAGGGCGGCACCGCCACGGGTATCACCGTCGAGTTTGGTCAGCACCACGCCATTGAAATCCAAGCGGTCGTTGAACTCCTTGGCGGTGTTTACGGCATCCTGACCGGTCATGGCATCTACCACAAACAATGTCTCGTCGGGGTTGATGGCCTCTTTGATGGCCGCTATCTCGTTCATCATCGCCTCGTCGACAGCCAAACGACCCGCCGTGTCGACGATGACCAGGTCATATCCTTTGGCTTTCGCTTCCTTGATGGCGTTCAGGGCAATCTCCACGGGCTTGTTGTTGCCCGGCTCACAGTATACCGGCACCTGAATCTGTTCGCCCAATACCTTCAACTGTTCGATGGCGGCGGGACGATACACGTCGCAGGCTACCAACAGCGGACTGCGATGTTTCTTGTTCTTCAACATATAGGCCAGTTTGCCCGAGAAGGTGGTCTTACCGGAACCTTGCAGACCCGACATCAGGATGACGGCTGGCTTGCCCTTCAACTCCAGTTCAGCCGTCTCGCCTCCCATGAGGGTCGCCAGTTCATCGTGTACAATCTTCACCATCAACTGGCTGGGTTTCACGGCAGTGAGCACGTTCTGTCCCAAAGCCTTTTCCTTGACGGTATCCGTGAAGGTCTTCGCGACCTTGTAGTTTACGTCGGCATCCAACAAAGCTTTGCGAACATCTTTCAAGGTCTCCGCCACGTTGATCTCCGTGATTTTCCCTTCACCTTTAAGAATCTTGAAAGACTTCTCCAGCCTTTCACTCAAGTTATCGAACATAGTTATATCTGATCTTTTTTATGATTCGTAGTTGCTATACATTATAGAATAGGTCGCAAAAGTACAAAAAATCTCCTTATATCCTTCCATCAACGCCTCTATTTTGTAAAATCATGTATGCACACTTAAATAAAATGTGTGCAATATGAGGTGGGTTGAATAATTGTTGTACCTTTGCGCCCGTTTTTTAAAGGTAACATATTATGAGATTAACAAACGTTCTGGTCAGTGCTTTGCTGGCCTCCATTTCTGTGTCTCCGGCATTTGCGGGAGGCATTCTCACAAACACCAACCAACACATCGCGTTTCTTCGCAACCCGGCCCGTGACGCTTCCTTAGAGATAGACGCGGTCTATTACAACCCGGCCGGTCTGGCTTTCATGAAAGATGGTTTCCACTTGTCGCTCAATATCCAGAGTGCCTATCAGACCCGTACCATTCAGTCCACTTTCGGTCTATTCAAATACCAGGGGTATACGGATGGCAGTAAGGAATACGTGGGAAAGGCTTCCGCACCTATCCTCCCCTCCATACAGGCAGCCTACAAAAAAGACAACTGGACTATCTCGGGCGAACTCGCCTTTGTGGGCGGCGGTGGTAAGGCAAGCTTCGACAATGGCTTGGGCTCGTTCGACTCGCAGGTGATGGCTCTTATCTACCAGCAGACCGCACAGGCTTACGGAACTGCCAATGCGGTGACTCCGGACAAATATACCATCAACACGGCCATGGTGGGCAAGTCCTACATCTACGGCGCGCAGTTGGGCGCAACGTACCGCATCAACGAACATTGGGCCGCCTATGCGGGATTTCGCATGAACTATGTGTTCGATTCCTACTCCGGTTATCTCTATGCCGATATGCCGACAGGGCCGAATACGACAACGAATCTTGCCACGTTGGAGCTCGACTGCGACCAGACCGGTTGGGGCGTGACTCCGATTATCGGTGTGGACTACCATTGCAACCGCCTGAACATCGGTGCAAAGATGGAGTTCAATACCAACTTGAACGTAGAGAATAACACGAAGAAATGCTCTGAGCTGTTGAAGGACTCTTACGGCGACGGGGTGAACACGCCGCATGATGTTCCTGCGCTGTTTACCATTGGCGCGCAGTACGAGGTCCTGTCGAACCTGCGTGTCTCTGTGGGTGCGCACTACTATTTCGACAAAGAGGCGGACATGGCCAAGGTGAAAGACCCGGATACGGGCGAGCGCGTAGGTCGTCAGAAGTTCCTCAGTCACGGAACGGTGGAGCTGCTCGGTGGCGTGGAGTACGACATCGACAAGAACGTACAGGTTAGTGCCGGTATACAGAAGACCAACTATGGCATCACGTCGAAGTACATGAACGACCTCAACTTCGTGACCAACTCCTATTCAGTAGGTTTCGGTGCAGGCATCAACCTCTCGGAGGACATGAAGCTGAATATAGCCTACTTTTGGACTACCTACACGAAGTTCACGAAAAATACGGAAAACTACAACAACACAACGTTGCCCGGCACGGATGTCTTTACCCGTACCAACAAAGTGTTTGGTGTGGGTCTGAACTACCGCTTCTAAAGGGAAACAGTTATGCCGTGACGGCTTGCGTTGATTCGCGGCCATCACGGCATAACGTTATTTTCGCTCTTTTATCCTATGGACTCCCTATGGAGGAGGCCTTCTTTATGGAGGATGTCTTTACGATAGGATTCCTGTCGGAACCCGTCCATCGTCATGAAGGGTTACTCTTCGAGCAAGTTCTTCAGGAAGTCGTCCAACTCTTCGTCCAACCCCTTCAGTAACTCGTCGTCAAGCATCAAGGTGTTGTCGTCCATCAACAGCAGTTCGGCTATCGTCTCTTTCTCGTCATCAACCAGCACGAACGAGTAGGGCTTCATGATTGCCACCTTGTCCAACGCTCCCTTGTCGCGCAGAGCCAACAGCTTGTCGCGCAGCAGCGGTTGCACTTCCGTGTAGAAGTCATCCTCCGTATATTGGTTCTCCGCCCACTCTTCTATCACCGCACGCGCCAACTCTTCGTCGTCATCGTTATAGATGGTCAATTCGCCGGAGTCGCATCTGGGCTGAATGTGAATATCGGTGACGACAGACTGTTCGTTCCCCACGGGAAAGGTCTTCAATGCGGTCTGTAAGGTACGCTCAATGAGCGAGAGTGATTGTGAACTGAGTTCCATAAACTATCTGGTATAACTGGTATAAAATGTTTTGCTTGTTAACGCTCTTCAAAAGTACAAAAAAAACGGAACGGCCAACATATACAGGCGACAATTTCTGCACAATATGAAAGAAAGTTCAACCAAGACGGTCGAATATCCTCTCGTGGCCGTTCTCCTTCCACTGGCTTGTCCACGAGCCGTATCAGTCGTTCCCTTGCCCGTTTCCCTGTCCGCTCTCCTTGAACCGGTTCATCTGTAAGTCGAGTTTGCGCAGCCGCATAACCTTGTTCTCCAGTTGTCCGGAGAGATAATAGGTGGTCAAGGTCTTGTCCTCCTCATTGTTCCGGCTCTTCGCCAGTTCGTTGGCTTCCTTGGCGTACTTCACGGCCTCATCGATGTTTCCGTTCATCTCATAGTAGAGCGCCAGGTTAAAGGCCGCCCAAATCTTCTTTCGCGAATCGGGTTTCGCCGACTTGTATTGCCTTTGCCACAGCGTGTGGGCCATTTCCCAATTTTGCTCATTCACATATACGGCGGCATCGCGTAAGTCCACATTCCCGCCGGCATAGAAGACCCGGTTCTCAGGCTTCCATTGGGGGATGAAGTACTTCACGGCCCGTGCGGCAACCTCCGATGCCATGTCCGCAACGATACCCTCCTCGGTCAATCCGCCAACGAGGGGCCAATAGAGGGTGTCTTGTACGCCGATACTGAGCGGCTCCTTACGACTCGGCAGGTAGACACTCAGTACCGATGAGACTTCGCCGGCTACGGCTGACAACACTCCGACCCCTTCAAACAGTTGTATATCCTCCCAGGTCTTCACGCAGAGCCCGTCCACCGTAATCAGCATGTCCACCTGCAGGTCTGACAGGAGTTGCGACACCTTCTCCGGTGCCAGCCGGACTTCATTCATCTGTTTGTCGCCGTTCCGTAAGGAAGAGTCGCACAGGATGATGTCATCGAAGTAATCGCCGTCCGCCAAAAGTCCTGCCAGGTCATTGGCCAGCAGCTTTCCGTTCCCCTCAATGAGTCCGGCAGTGACGTGCTCTTTCAGCAGCGTGTCATGAAACACCGTATTGTCAACAATGCCCACCGATTTGATTTCGGGAGGAAAGCTCAACTCGGAAGGGTAGAGCGACTCCATGGACACATGCCCTATGGTGGTGCAGGAGGCAAACCCCAGACAGGCGAATAGTATGATGATGCTCTGTTTCATAATTCCAATGGTGATTGTAGTTTCATACAAAATTAGTCTGATTTTGATTACCCTATATATAATAGGTATGTTATTAACTACGTTTAACCCAATGTGCTTGTTCTTCCATCCGCATTGCCTTTGTCGCCCGATGGAATACCCGCTCCGACATCGTCTCGATGTCGGAGCTCACAGGACGGACAAACGAATCGGACCGTTTTAGTCCCGGAGGAACTAAAATGGTCCGATGCTATAGGTGTTCGAGCCCACCGCTTGGGAGCTCGGTGATTACCCGGTTTTACAGTCCGCGTCCGTGGCAGTTCTTATACTTCTTGCCGCTGCCGCAGGGACAAGGGTCGTTACGGCCAACGGTTCTCTCGGAGCGGATTGGCTCGCGCCTTGTTTCGCGCGTGTCCCTCGCTGCCGCAGCCTGTTGGTTAGGGTCGCTCAAGTCTTGCTTGCTCTCGCGGTATTGTTGGCGAGGGGCGGGAGCTTCGGGAGCTGCCTCGCGCACCTGTTCGGGCTCCTGTACGGGAATCTGTCCGCGCGTCAGCACCGCCACGGTCTCGCTGTTTATCTTGTCCACCATATTGTCGAACAGGTTCACGGACTCTAACTTGAAAATCAACAGCGGGTCTTTCTGCTCGTAGCTGGCATTCTGCACGGAGTGTTTCAGCTCGTCCAGTTCGCGCAGGTTCTCTTTCCAAGCCTCGTCGATGGTGTGCAGCAGAATGGCTTTCTCGAACGACTTGACAATCTCTTTGCCTTCGCTCTCATAAGCGGCTTTCAGGTTGCACGGTATGTTGTACATGCGTTTGCCGTCGGTGATGGGGACGAGGATGTTTTCGTACATCTGTCCGCGGGTCTCGTACACCTGTTTGATGACAGGCATTGCGATCTGTGCCATACGGTCCATCTTGCGTTTGAAGTTGGCCATGGCCTCGTCGAAGGTGCGGTCGACCAACGTCTCCTGTTTCACCTGACGGAACTCCTCTTCGGTAAACGGAGCTTCCATGGCCAGTGTCTTCAGGATGTCCATCTTGGCACCCTCATAGTCGTTGTTCACGATGGCGTTGTTGCAACGTTCCCAAATCATGTTGACGATATCCATGCCGATGCGTTCGCCCATCAAGGCGTGACGGCGTTTGGTGTAGATGACCGTACGCTGCTTGTTCATCACGTCGTCGTACTCAAGCAGACGCTTACGGATGCCGAAGTTGTTCTCCTCGACCTTCTTTTGGGCCCGTTCGATGGACTTGGAAATCATGGAGTGCTCAATCATTTCGCCCTCCTTGAAGCCCAACTTGTCCATGACGCCCGCGATACGGTCGGACGAGAAGAGACGCATCAGGTCGTCTTCCAGCGACACGAAGAACACGGAAGAACCCGGGTCTCCTTGACGACCGGAACGTCCGCGCAACTGACGGTCTACACGGCGAGACTCGTGACGCTCGGTGCCGATGATGGCCAAACCGCCCGCTGCCTTCACTTCGGGACTTAGCTTGATATCGGTACCGCGACCAGCCATGTTGGTGGCGATGGTCACTGTGCCCGTCAGACCTGCCTTGGCGACGATAGCGGCCTCCTGTTGGTGCAGCTTCGCGTTCAACACATTATGTTCTATCTTGCGCATGGTAAGCATCTTGCTCAGCATCTCGGAGATTTCTACCGAGGTGGTACCTACCAACACCGGTCGGCCTTGCTGTACAAGGCTTTCTATCTCCTCGATGACCGCTTTATACTTCTCGCGCTTGGTCTTGTACACGCGGTCGTTCATGTCGATACGGGCTATCGGACGGTTGGTGGGGATGACCACTACGTCCAATTTGTAGATGTCCCAAAACTCGCCCGCCTCCGTCTCCGCCGTACCGGTCATACCGGCCAGCTTGTGGTACATACGGAAGTAGTTCTGCAGGGTAATGGTGGCGAAAGTCTGTGTGGCGGCCTCCACTTTCACGCGCTCCTTGGCTTCGATGGCCTGATGAAGTCCGTCGGAATAGCGACGACCTTCCATGATACGTCCGGTCTGCTCGTCCACAATCTTCACCTGTCCGTCGATAACCACATACTCGTCGTCCTTCTCGAACATCGTGTAGGCCTTCAGCAGCTGGTTGATGGTGTGAACGCGCTCCGATTTGATGGCATAGTTGGTAAGCAGTTCGTCTTTCTTGGCGAGCTTCTCTTCGTCGCTCAAATCCTTCTCGTTCTCCAATTCAGAGAGCTGTGCGGTAATGTCGGGCAACACGAAGAAGGTGGGGTCGCTGGAGTTTCCTGAAATCAGGTCAACGCCCTTGTCGGTCATGTCCACGCTGTTGAGCTTCTCATCGATAACGAAGTAGAGGGGCTCCACGGCTTCGGGCATGCGCTTGTTGTTCTGCTCCATATAGATTTCCTCGGTCTTGAGCATGCCGGCCTTGATGCCCGGTTCGCTGAGGAACTTGATAAGCGGTTTGTTCTTAGGCAGGGCCTTGTGGCTACGGAACAATGCCAGGAAACCTTCTTCCTGCGTCTCCTTGTCGTCCGAGGCAATCATCTTGCGGGCGTCGGAGAGCAGCTGGGTCGCCAGTTTCTTCTGAGCCTCCACCAGACGCTCTACCAACGGACGCAACTCCTCGAACAGCTGGTCGTCGCCTTTGGGCACCGGACCGGAAATAATCAACGGCGTACGGGCATCGTCGATTAACACGGAGTCCACCTCGTCCACGATGGCGTAGTTGTGCTGACGCTGTACGAGGTCTTTCGGGCTTCCCGCCATGTTGTCACGCAGATAGTCGAAACCGAATTCGTTGTTCGTACCGAAGGTGATGTCCGCCAAGTAGGCTCTGCGTCGTGCGTCGGAGTTGGGCTGGTGCTTGTCGATGCAGTCCACGCTCAGTCCGTGGAACTCATAAAGCGGACCCATCCATTCGGAGTCACGCTTGGACAGGTAGTCGTTCACGGTGACTACATGCACGCCGTTGCCCGTCAAGGCGTTCAGGAATACCGGCAAGGTGGCCACCAGGGTCTTACCTTCACCGGTCGCCATCTCCGCAATCTTGCCTTTGTGCAGCACCACGCCACCAAAGAGCTGAACGTCGTAGTGTACCATGTTCCACTTCATGTCGTTGCCGCCGGCCATCCAGTGGTTGACGTAGATGGCTTTGTCGTCCTCGATGCGTACGAAATCCTTCGTGGCGGCCAACTGGCGGTCGAAGTCCGTTGCCGTCACCACAATCTCGTCGTTCTCCGAGAAGCGCCGGGCCGTCTCCTTCACGATGGAGAAAGCCACGGGCAATACTTCGTCCAAAGCTTTCTCATAGATTTCGAGCACCTCTTTCTCCAACTTGTCTATTTTGGCGAACAGATCCTCACGGTCTTCTATCTCCGTGGCTTCCACCGATGCCTTCAACTCCTCAATCTTGGCGTTGTCCTCTTTGGCCGCGTCTTTGATGTACTGTTTCAACTCCTGCGTCTTGGCGCGCAGTTCATCGTTGCTCAACTTCTCAACATCCGGATAAGCCGCCTTGATTTTCTCTACCCATGGCTGGATCTCCTTCATGTCACGGGTGGACTTATTGCCGAATATCTTGCTCAAAAATTCATTAAATCCCATATATGTTTTGTTTTTTATTAGCTGTTTGAATGAATGCGTCATTAAAGTGGCAAAGTTACATAAAAGCCTGGTTTAATCCATACTTTGCCACCCTCTTTTTTGATTATTCACCGTCTCAGGTCGGTGAGGGGAGCTGCGGAGCAGGCGTTGGGAGCCCGTATGCGCATGAAGTGCGCCAGCGTGGGAGCGACGCGGTCAACGGTCGTTGCCGTGTGTATAATCTCCGGTTTGGTATTGAATCCCCAAAAGATGAGCGGAAACTCCGTGTAGGAGTCGCGTACTACGTTGAAAGGATACTCCTTCATCGTCTCGTCGTTCATCAGTTTCCATCCCGGAGTGATGGTGAGGATGATGTCGCCCGAATTCTTCGCGTTGAATGCGTTGCGCATGCGTTGCGCTTCCTTGGTGTAGGCGTTCAACTGCAGACTTTGGGCGGTGTAGACTGACTTCACGCCGCTGAACTGTGCCAGGAACTCCGCCGACTTTGCGATAACCTCCGCCAGGTTGAGTTGCTTCTTCTCTATCAGTTTGTGGTCGAAATAGAGCTGCAAGTCATGGTGAGCCTCCACATACTGTCCCTGTCCGTAGGTTGCCATCAGAAACATGTTAAGCAGTGCGGCGCAACGGTTCAGATGGAACTCGCCAGTAGGGATGCGATATTCCTTCATGTAATCGGAATGTGCCGCGTCGGCGTAGCCTGTGGAGGTGACAAAGACCAACAGGTTGCCGACACCTACACGCTTCTCCGCCTCGGAGAGCAACTCCTCGATGTCGTGGTCCAGTCGTGTGTAAGTGTCTTGTATCTCAATCGGATATTCTGAGTCTGATTTATGCTCGAAGTTGCCGGCATAGTAGGTTACGGCAAGAAAATCCGTCACGTTGTCTAACCCGATGTCACTGCCGCGCAGGCATGCCTTCGCCAGACGGTTCACCTCCTCGTTGACCAAACCGCTCGTCTTGAATTGCCGATATCGGCGTGCCTGGTCGGAGAACGAGTGCTTAAAGCCTTGCGAGGTCAGCGGTGAATAGCTGGTGTAGACCAATGGCGGTTGCAGCGTCTCCCAGGTGGTGCTTCCGATGCGCGTGTCCAATCCCTGATGGTCGTTGTATCGGGTGGCCCAGTCGGGGAAAGACGGGTAGAAGGTCGACCCGGCCCACTTTCCGGTCTCGTCGTTAATCCAGAACGCTCCGTCCGCAGCGTGTCCTGCCGAGAAGACGGCCGCGTCGCGGAAGGGCGCGATGGCGTAGACCAACGCCTTGCCCGAAGTACTGATCTTCAGTTCATCGCAGATGGTGGAGGTCAGAAGTTTGTTGGGCGACGTGTTTTCGGACGTGTAGATTCCCATATAATCCTTGTCGTCCACGCTCTGTACGATTTGCAGCGTGTTGCGGTCCATCCACCCGTCGGCGATGATGCCGTGGTTGTACGGATTGGTTCCGCTGTAGAGCGAGGCGATGGCCGAGGCGCGGTCGGCCACGGCATAGTCGAAAGCGGCGTTGCAATAGACCCGTCCCTCTTTCAGCAGACGCTTGAATCCTTTCTCGCCATAAAGGGCCGAGAAGGCTTCCATGTAGTCGGAGCGCAACTGGTCTATCGTGATGCCTATCACCAGTTTGGGCGACACCGAAACCTCCTGCGCCTGTAGGTTGGCGATGGCTAACGCCGTGAGTAGCGAGGTCAGTATTCGTCCTTTCATGGATGTGGCTTTCTGCATACTATTATATAGGTAAGAGACCTGATTAGTAAAATCGCGGTCAAAGGTAATACTACTGGATTAAACTTTTGGGGAATCGCCCACCAAAACACGATAAAAAGTGTTAAAACCAATGCATTCGCCCAATGGTAGTAGTCCATCTTCCGCTTGCAAGCCTTGTAAATCAGCCATGGGAGATACAACAGAGGTATCGGGTTGAATATGATTACCAGATAGTTGGAGTCTACCGTAGGGTGGATGGAACAGAAGAACAGAAACGCCACGATGCAGCCGGCTATTCCCTGCCCGCCAAACAACAGGGCACTGACCCCCCACAGGTAACGTTTCCGCTTCAACTCCCATGCGCAGCACAACGTCACTGCGACGAGCAGTATGACGGCAAGTGTCATGGGGGAGGGGAGGAGATCTGATGCCGTTTCCGTTTTGATGGGATTCACCGCCAGCTGGCGGCTTTTTACCAAGGGGCGTTTACTGCCGTCCGCGTTCACGATTTGTGCATTGTCCATTGCCTCCACCAAAACGAACGGGGCGAACATCTGTGCCCGATAGCTGATGCTGTCGTCTGCCGTCTTGCCGAGGCAGAAGTCTATTCCCAACTCCGCCCACTCGTGACCCTGCGTGTAGTGGTGGATAATCTTCCGGTAAGAGGTGTTCCGGTGCTTCTCGGGATAAATCACTGTCCCCTCGATGCTCTCTTCTATCTTGTCGCGTGCCCGTGTGGTGCAGTTGTCGTAGAAATAGTTGTATCTGTACACCCGGTTTTCGGGGCGAAAGTTCTCTTCCAACAACGCTAACAAGTGCAGCTTTTCGGCGGAAGTGAGGTTTAGTTCCTGCTCCACCACATACGACCCGCGTGCGGCGTATGACTCCTTGAAGTGCTCAAAGGAGGTGATGCCCAGTTGGTAATCGGTCTCTCCCTTGATGAACCGCATCACGAAGTTGGGTTCGCTGAAACTGAACATCCCGTAGTTGAAGGCGCAGTCTATCCCACGGCTTATGTTGTGGTAACGGATAGCCGAGTGGCCAAACAGGGCGTAAACTTCCGGTCCGGGAGAGCAGGTGAGCAGGCTGAACCGAATGGAATCCGGTTGAGGCTCAGCATCCTCCTTGGTATCCGCTGCCGACGCTTGCGGCAAGCAACCCAAGCACAACAGCACGGACAGAAGTATCGTTTTCAGTTCTCTTATCATCTTTTCTACAAAAAGGCGTGCAAAGCTAATCATTTTTTTGGTATCTTCGCAACCTGTGACGTTGTCATTGCGAAATGAAACCGGACAACGATGTATAATATTAACCAATTAAACCATGAAGAAGTTATTATCTGTGTGCCTGTTGGTCTGCCTTTCGTGCGGAGCGATAGCACAAAACACGAAAGTGTTGCCTTACCAAGACGTGACCCTGACCCCTGACCAGCGTGCCGACGACCTGCTGAAGCGACTTACGCTGGAAGAGAAAGCGCAGCTGATGCAAAACAACTCCAAGGCGGTGCCTCGTCTGGGAATCAAGCCCTATGAATGGTGGAACGAGGCTCTCCATGGTGTAGGACGCGCCGGATTGGCCACCGTCTTCCCACAATGTATCGGTATGGCCGCATCGTTCAATGACGCACTCCTGGAGGATGTGTTCACCGCCGTTTCCGATGAAGCGCGGGCCAAGAATACCGATTTCCGCAAACACGACAAGTACGGACGTTACCAGTGCCTGACGTTCTGGACTCCCAATGTCAATATCTTCCGCGACCCGCGCTGGGGACGCGGACAGGAGACTTATGGCGAAGACCCTTATCTGACCGGCCAACTGGGTATGGCTGTCGTTCGCGGCCTGCAAGGCCCGAAGGACGTGCGCTACAAC
>CAVFNZ010000034.1:0-2659 GCA_963624095.1 Clostridium sp. CAG:217
CGCGCTGGCAGGTGTCCTGCTTCTCACCGGCTGCAACGGCTGGTTTGACGTGACCTCCAGCAACGAGATTCGCGAGGACGACCACTACAGCAAGGACTCGGGTTTCAAGCAGACTCTGATAGGATGCTACCTGACCATGAGTGAAGAGAATCTCTATGGCATGAACCTCTCGTGGTTTGTGCCCGACCTGATTGCCAACCAGACCCGCCTCTACAGCGGCTCTTCCACCAGTGCGCTGGCCGGCGACTTCCAGGCCCACAACTACAATACCAGCCGCAGCAAGACCATCGTGGCGAACATCTGGGCCTCTGGCTACAATGTCATCGTCAACGCCAACGAGGCGTTGGCAATCATTGACGGGAAACAGGCGGAAATGGACGACATCAACTATCACATGATAAAGGGCGAACTGCTTGCCGTGCGTGCCTTTATGCACTTCCAGCTACTGCGCCTCTACGGATTCGGTCCGCAGTCGCAGTACGCTGCCCAGATGGACTCGTATCCAACGATTCCCTATGTGACCACGGTCAACAAGAACACTACCGCCCAGGCCACTTACACGGAGTTCTTCACTAACTTGGTGAATGACCTGAAAGCCTCGCTGGAACTGCTCAAGGGCTATGACCCCGTATGCGGCGAACATGATGCGGCTTACTACGAGAACGTGAACGAGGACGGCTTCTACGCTACCCGCAACAACCGCCTCAACTACTACGCCGTGGAGGCCATTCTTGCTCAGGTATACATGTGGGAAGGCAGCTCGTCGAGCCTCTCTTCGGCACTCACCCTTTGCAACGACATCATCAATGCCGTGGGTGACGGTGTGAGCATCCGTTTCGACAACAGCAATACCTTCATCGTGAACCTCTCCACGCCGGCTACGCTCAATCGTTCCAACGCCAGCCTGATCAACGAGGCCCTCTTCGCCATCAGCGTGAACAACCTCGACAACAAGATGCAGGGCTACGTCAATCCGTCGTATGCCGACACCGACTACAACGCCATCTACCTCTCCGAGTCGCAGAAGATGGATATCTATGACGACCCGTCGACGGAAGGCGAGGACGAATCCGTTACCGACGTGCGCTCCACTATACTGCTCTCGCAGAACCTCAGTGCATCGGAGCAAGGCTTTGTCCCTGTGAAACTCTATCAGCGCAACCTGACTAACAGCTACTACGCCAACAAGGTGCCGGTGCTCCGCTTGCCGGAAGTCTACTACATGGCGGCGGAATGCTACGCCAAGCAAGGCAATGCCGAGAAGGCTATGGAGCTGGTTAATGTCATCCGTGAGAAACGCGCGCTCTACGAACCGCTCACTTCGCTGACGGCCGACCAGGTAATCACTGCGATTGGCAGGGAGTACCGCAAGGAATTCTTGGGCGAAGGCGAAATCTTCTACTATTACAAACGTACGGGTGCCACTTCCATCCCCAACTACGATGAGATGGCGGAGGCTGACTACCTGCTGCCCTATCCGGATGATGAGACAGCGGCTGGCCGTCGTCAATATAAAGCAGACTAAACAGTAGACAAATCTTTAAATTGAAGTTGATTATGAAAAAGATAATAGGCTTATTTGCATTTGGTGCCCTCTTTGCGCTCGCCGCGTGCGACAAGGACGACATCGACACGTATGCTGAAGACCAGGCCGCCGTACGCTTCCTCGCCTCTTCGCTCACTCCAAGTGAGAGTGGGATAGGTGGCAACTCCTATGTGGAACTTGACAGGGCCGTCCACGAGAGCTACTCGTTCATCGACAATAGCTGGGCAACGGCTTACGAATACACCATTCCCGTTGCACTGATTGGCAAGACGGTAGACTATGACCGCACGGTGAGCTACACGATTGCGGAATCCTCCACTGCCCCCGAAGACAGTTACGAAGTGACGGAGGCCGTCATCCCTGCCGGCGAGAAGTACGGATACCTCAAGGTGAACCTCAAGAACGTGGAGGAACTGGACACTGAGACGTATGAACTTTGGATCTCCCTTACGGGCAATGAGCAGTTGGCGGCAGGGCCTGCGGATTACATCCAGGCGTATCTCTCGTGGAACAACCAAATTCCACAGCCGACCAACTCTAACCAGATTCGTACGTACAACATGCTTGTCAAAGGCATGGCCAGCTTTGTTGCTACGAGTATCAGTTGCTACAGCCCTAATGCTCTGCGTGCCATCGTCGCTGCTACAGGTTGGAACGATTGGGATGACTATATCGTACACGGCACCAAGTACAATAGCAATGGCTACAAATACCTGCCGCGCTACTCTTGGATTTATTCCGACAACTCCTACAAAGCCTATGCGGCTTTGCTGAAGAGTTGGCTGAAGCAGTATGAGGCGGAGAACGGATCGCCCTTGCTCCACGATGCCGGGAGTTTGAAAGGTCAGCCGGTTGAGGCTCGTGAGTACTAATTCATAAAATCAAAGAACAATGAAAAAGAACAACATACTTTCATTCTTTATGGCGACCGCACTCCTGTCGTTGACTTCATGCTACAACGATGACAGTTCGCTCGCCACGCATCCGTTGCCCGATGTCTCCATCACAACCGGTGATGAGGCGACTACCTACTATGTGGGCTACCTCGATGCACTGGAAATCGCTCCTACCGTCACCCGCAGTGACGGTGACAATGAGGAAGGTCTCTCTTAC
>CAVFNZ010000034.1:2669-20636 GCA_963624095.1 Clostridium sp. CAG:217
GTGGGAAATAACCGAGCTGCCCAGTGACAGTAATCCCGAATGGATTACCTTGGGTGATGAACGTGACCTGAACGCGACGATTACCAACGACATCTCCACACAACCCTATTACCTGCGCTACACGGTCACGGACACGAAGAACGGTGGCTTGCAGTACACCAAGTTGTGGAAAGTGGTTGTGCAGAGCGCGTTCCTTGACGGCATCGTGGTGTCCGACACCAAGGACGACAAGACTTCGGACCTCAACCTCATCATGAGCAAAGAGCTGACCGTGAACTATGGCAACAAAGCCGACAAGGTCTCTTACGGCATTCTGAATAAAGCCAACGGTGAGCCCTTCGACCAACTGATGACGGGACTTACCTATAAACCAGTTGGTTACATATCCATGACGCATGTCAACAACCTCTTTGCGGTGACTTCCGAAGGCGATGCCGTTGTGTTCAATACGGAGAAGTACGCGCAATCGGCTCGCTTGACGACGGGTGGACTTGTTACCTACGTTCCCGACGGGTTGAAGGCCATCAACGTCTTCTCTGCCGGTCAGCTGCTCTACATGAATACCAATCAATACATCTATTCCGTCAGTGGTATCACCGCCAGCAACTTTGGATGGTACGACGCGTCGGCAAGTCAGTACAAGATTGACAATGGGGTGGTGATGTCCGCCACTTCGTTCGGTGCATACAGTCAGATGGTGATGTGGTACGATGCGGATAAGGAGGCGTTCGTTTATGGTAGCGGCTCTTATCGAACCTCGTATGGTACAGACTGGGAGGCCAACACCTCTTTCGACCCAGCCAACGTGCCGGGCTTGACGGCCATTGCCGCCGGACAGACGACTGACGAAAACACTCCCGCTTTCGTGATGAAGGACAAGGCTACCGGTGACTATGCCATCTACACGTTCAATCGTTACCAGGACGGTGAATATGAGTATGACGATGATTGGAACATAATCGGTACCATCACGCCCGAAGTTCCTCAAGGCGCCCGTATGCGTTATGAGATTCCTGCGGAGGGAAAGACCCTCTTGGATGAGGCGGTGAGCGTATTCTTCGCTATCGACCAGTCCATCCTCTATGTGGCGACCGCCAAGGCCATCTATGCGATTAACTTCGCGGGCTCCACGGCAATCGTAAACACCACGCCGGTCTATAGTGCCGCTTCCGGTCAGACCATCACCAAAGCGAAACTCTACTGCCAGGGAACTTACATGGCCGATTACGGTTCTGTGGGCAAGGTGTCCGAAGGAGCTTCGGTAGAAGAACTGGAACTGAATAAGAAGGCGGTGGTGATAGCCCTGCAAAATGGAACATACGACGGCACAATCTCCGTCGTTCCCATGACGCAGATAGGAACAGGTAAGCTCGATGCCACCAATGCTCTCTCTTATACGGGATTCGGCAAGATACTCGACTTCTGTACGACAGGTTATTAATCTGCACAACAGTTACTAACATAAACTTTAACTCCTACATGAAAATTGAACGTCTTATTTTTCTGTCCGTGATGGCGCTTTGCTTCAGCTCGATAGCTGAGGCGGGGCGTCCTCACCGTTTCTTCTTCAAGAAGAAAAAGAAGGCAGCGGTTACTGACACAGTGGCCAAGAAAACAGATTATGAAAAGCTCTTTGAGAAGAAGCACAAGGTGGAGAACGGCTTCATCACCCTCCATCAGATTGATGGGAAGGTCTATTTCGAATTGCCGGTGTCACTCTTCGGCAAGGAGATGCTCATCGGCTCCACGGTGACCAACGTCTCCGACAACGGCAATGGCATTGTCGGTTCCAAACCGACGGAACCGCTGTTGGTGAAGTTCACGCGAACCAAAGACAAGGTGCAGTTGCGTGAGGTGACCACAAGCTACATCACGTCGGATGCGGCTATTGACGCAGCCCTGCGGAAGAGTCATGCCGATGTGATACTCTCCAACCAGAAGATTGATGCCTGGAACAAGGACTCCACCGCTGTGGTGTTTGACATGACCTCGTTCTTTGTGAGTGACAACAAACGGATGACACCCTTCGATGCCAACTCCGTCTACGGTTCGAGCTACACCCGCACGGAGAGCTACAAGTCTGAGAACTCTTTCCTGGTGGATGTGAAGGCTTTTGCGGACAATGTTTCCGTGAAAAGCTCCTTGAGTTACACCTTCTCGCTGACAAACCGCTCGGGCAAGCAGCTGTTGAAGGACCAACCCTTCACGGCGGAGATGACCCGCAGCATCATGCTCCTGAAACCACAGCCTTACCGTCCGCGTCTGGCGGACTACCGCATTGGCTACTTCGTCACGGGGCGCGAACAGTTCAGTCCCTCTCCGTACGCCTCCAAGCCGGTATACTTTACCAACCGATGGGATTTGCAGCCCAAAGACTCCGCCGCCTGGAAACGCGGCGAGGTGGTGGACGTGGTGAAGCCCGTTGTCTTCTATGTGGACAATACCTTCCCCGCCAAGTGGAGACCCTACATCATGGAGGCTGTCAACATGTGGTCGCAAGTGTTCGAGGAGGAGTGCCGCCTGCGCGGCGCAGTGGTAGCGAAGGACTATCCTACCGATGACCCCTCGTTCGACCCCGACAACATCAAGTACAGTTGCATCCGTTACGCCCCCATCAGCATCAAGAACGCCATGGGACCGTCGTGGGTTGACCCCCGCAGCGGTGAGATACTGATGGCGTCGGTCTACGTCTATCACGACTTCATCAAGCTCATCAACAACTGGCTCTTCGTGCAGACAGCCGCCGCTGACAAAGATGTCCGTTCCATCCAGTTGCCCGAAGCCATACTGGGCGATGCCATCCGTTACGTCATCGGTCACGAGGTGGGACACTGTCTCGGACTGATGCACAACATGGGTGCCTCCAACAATATTCCGGTGGAAGACCTTCGTTCGCCGGAGTTCACGCAGAAGTACGGCACAACCTACAGTATCATGGACTATGCCCGCTTCAACTATGTGGCGCAGCCGGGCGACAAGGAGAAGGGCGTGAAGCTGACGCCTCCCCGTTTCGGTGTGTACGACCGTTATGCCATCAAATGGGGATACACCCCTTGCCTCGACATGACACCGCAGGAAGAGGAGAAATACATGACCCAATGGATTACCGACTCCATTCAGAAGAGCCCTGTCTACCGATATGGCAAGCAACAGTTTACGACCCCGTTCGCCGACCCGCGCAACATGAACGAAGACTTGGGCGACGATGCCGTGAAGGCTACCAAGTACGGCGTGAAGAACCTCAAGTACATCATGGCCCACATCAACCAGTGGCTCGACGAGAAGGATGAGGATATGAGCTACCGGGCGGACGTGCTGGAGAACATGGTCAACCAATACGCACTCTACACCATTCATGTGGCCAGCAACGTGAGCGGCTATTACCTCAATGACGTAAAAGACGGTGACGGCCAGACCCGTTTGCGCGGCTTGGACAGGAAACGGCAGAAAGAGGCGTTGGATTACCTCTTTACCCTCTATTCCGACCTCGATTGGTTGGATAACAAGGAACTGCTTGGCAAGATTACGCTCGCCGGTTCTCCCAAGAGTACTTTGCAGAGTTTCGTCTCGCAGTTTATCCTCTCCGCTCCACTGATTGTCTCTTGCTACAACAAGATTGACAGCAAGAGCTTGCAACCGGATGAGGCTCTGAAGATGGTCTACGACTTTGTGTGGAAACCCACCGTGCAAGGACGTACGCTTACCGAAAGCGAGAAGAAATTGCAGAAATCATATTTGGCGTTCCTGATACAGAATAGTGGTTTCAAGTTGCCCAAGGGATTAAGCGGCTTGGCTCTTGCCGATAACGAAGAACCGAATCACGGCATTCATTTCCACTCGCTCTGCTCGTGTCACCAACAGACACGCATCGTTTGGCCTACATTGGCGGACGCGGATGCCGTGAAACCGGTAGGCGGCTTTGAGCAAGTACCGCGTGAGATGTTCTCCAATACGCCCTCGCTGACCGTGGCCGACATGTACGCTTGTCTGCAGAAGGCGAAGACATTGGTGAAGAGTAGACAACAGAGCGGAACGGCGCAAGACCGCGCCCACTACGCCTACCTGTTGCGTATCATTGAGAGTAGTACCAAATAGTGGAGTGGATATGAAACAGAACAAAACGATAATAACCTGCTTGGCGGCAGTCATCGGATTGGCGTTCGTGTTCGCTCAACCCGCAGAGGCGCGCCGACAGAAGAAGGCGGACAAAGCGAAGGCCGCCGCCGTGGCCAAGGACTCGGCGAATGCCTCGAAACGCCCCTACGCCAAAGTCTTCAAGAAGAAGGAAAAACTGACGCAAGTGCGGCAGAAAGAGATTTCGCTCTTCCTCTACGACAACAAAGTCTATGTGGAGTTTCCCGTGCGCAACTTTGGCCGTGAATACCTCTTGTCTTCGAGCCTGTTGGAGGCCAATATACCTCTCATGGTAGGTTGTCAGGCGAACGAGCAGATGATTTTCACCGTCAATCGGGCCGATACGCTCCTTACGTTCTCCCACCCGAAGGCAAACTACCGCGTGTCAGAAGGGGACATGACCACCGCCAAGGCCTTTGAACTCTCTGGGGCGAACGCCATCTTCCGCACGGCGGCCATTCAGGCCTGGAACAACGATTCCACTGCCGTGTTGGTGGAATTGACGAGTTTCCTTAGTTCCTCCAACAAAGAGGTGTTCGACCCGAAAGGCATCTCCTATGATGTCGGTACGTCCATCAAGGAGTGTACGGTCAAGAGCCAACTCTCTTACCTGCTTGGCGTGAAGTCGTTCCGCCGTTGCGTATGCTTGGAACAGTCGGTCACCGGAGCCTTGTCGCTTGCCGCTTCTTTCGTGGGTGAACTCTCGGAGAAGCCCTCTTTCCAAGGTACGCTACAGACTCTGATTACGTTGTTGCCCGCTGAGGACGAACGCATGACCCCGCGCGAAGCGCACGCCGCGGTAGGGACACGCTTTGTGACCTATGACGACTACCGCGACCTGGAACGAACCAAGACCGGCTATTACGCTACCCGTCGCAAGTTTACCCCGGGAGACGTGATGACCTTCTATGTGGACAGTTTGCTCTCCGCCTCATGGACGGAGGCTGTACGCCGTGCCGCGGAGGGGTGGAACGACTCCTTCGAGAAGGCGGGACTTGGGCGGCCGATTCAGCTTGTGCCGTTCCCGAAAGACACTACCTTCAGTGCGGCAGACCCTCTGGAGAACGTGATACACTTTGCCAACAGCAGCAGTCAGTCGGTGAGCTTTTCTTCTCCTCTCGATGTTCGTACGGGTGAGATATTGAGTACACACATCTATGTGCCTCGCAACTTGGTCGAAGATGTCCGTCGCTACGGCATCTGCAAGATGGCGGAGACCGATGAACGTTACCGCTGCCACGACCTGCCCGACGACCTCTTGGCCGAAATCCTTCAGGCGAAGATGTTGACGGCTTTCGGCTATGCCCTCGGCCTTTCCGCCAACCTCGCCGGTTCGGCGGCCTATACCCCCGAGCAGCTCCGTTCGCCGGAGTTCACGCGGAAGAACGGCATTACCGCTTCCGTGATGGACGGCCAGATATACAATTACGTAGCGATGCCGGGTGACAAAGAGAGGGGAGTGGTGCTTACGTTCAACCGTCCCGGCGTGTGTGACGACTTTGTGGTGAAATACCTCTATACGCCTGATGTCTCTGACGACACGTTGAAACAATGGGTGAAAAGTCATGCAGGCGATGCCCGCTATTTCTATGGCAGGAGGAGCTTACGCTATGCCACCGATCCGCGCAGTCAAGCCTTTGACATGAGCAGTGACCCGATACAGGCGGCGCGTAACATGATGCAGCACTACCGATACTTGGCGAAACACGCTCCCGAGTGGACTACCTATAGCGAACTACCCGATACCTATCGCCAACTCTTCCCCGAGTACGTTATCAACGACTATTTCAGCCTGTTGCAGACCATTACGGCGTTCATAGGAGGTGTTTACTTCGACGAGTACGTCGGTCAGGACTGTCAGCAAACTCCGCTTACACGCCCCGTTCCTGGCAAGAAACAGCGGGAGGCCGTGCGTGTGTTGTTCAACGAGCTGAGCGGTGCCTCGTGGCTCGACAGCAATCCCGAGTTCTTCGGGTCTGCCGGCCCGTCCGCTGACGTGGGTGGTTGGGTACAACGCAAGTTCTTCGCTATCCAGCTCACCATGGGCTATAAGTTGCCTTATATGGACATGAGCATCCTGCATGCGGATAAACCTTACACCCAAGGCGATTTGATTGATGACATCATCGATTGTTGTTACCACTCAGTGAAGGTGGGTCGCAAGCCCTCTACCTTGGAGTTGCAGGAGATGCATGCCTTGGTTAGTTACATCATCAACGGAAGTGAGATGCTCTCTTCCATCAACAAGGCGAAACTGAACCATGGTGAGGCGCAATTGTCCGCAAGGGTAGGAGAGTCCGACCACAGTGTGGCGGCTAATCCGTACGAACCCGGGGTTATGGGAGCCGTAACGGAACTCAGCCATTTCCCGAGAACGGACTTGACCCCGATTCTGCTGGAGAAGCTACGGAAGATACGTCCGCTGTTGGTGAAAGCCAAGTCGTTGCTCCCGTCGCAGACGGACAAGTACAAGGTAGACTACACCATCAAGGCGATAGACCGCGTGACGAAAGACTAACCGAAACGTTTGCATAAATGAAGGGCGGGAAGATGAATCAAACATCTTCCCGCCCTCTCTATAGGTATGCCCTTTACCGGATTACTTCACGATTTCCTCTGTCGGGAAACGAGGTATAGTCTCGATGCCCAACGAGGTATACCTGCTACTTCGGTAAGTTGAACGCTACGCTCATCTCCTTCATCTGCTCATCGCTCATGCCTTCGGGCTCAAAACCCATGCTCTTGGCGGCTATGTAGATGAGGGCGGACTTGTTGAGCACGTCGATTTGGTCGAATGCCTGCATCACGTCGCAGTCCACGGCGAAGACACCATGTTTCTCCCACATCACTACGTCATACTCGGCCAACTCTTTGATGGTGGCCTCGGCCAACTCCACCGAGCTGGGCAGCTTGTAGGGGATGATGCCCAGACCGCGCGGACAGAACGCCTTCGTCTCCGGAATCATGCTCCACAACATGCGTGTGGCTACGTCCTTCTCCAGGTACTTCTTGCAGTGCGTCAACGCTACCAACTCGATGGGGTGGGTGTGTACCGATGCCTTGTAGGGCGATCCCTTGCCGATGAGGTAGTTGTGTACGCTCAGGTGTGACGGCAGCTCTGAGGTGGGACGCACGGGTTTGTCGGCGATAATCACATAGTGCGCGCAGTCGTCGAGGATGCGGATGATGCTGCCGTTGTCCATCGGCCAGCGTGCCAGGTCGCGCATGCGCATGTTGGTACCTTTGCAATAGAAGTAGCAGCCTTTCAGGTTAGGCAGTGTCGCGCCAATCTCTTTCGGCTCACTGATAGCCGGCAGTTGGCGAATCTCATCGTCCACATATTCCGTGATGTTGACGGTGATGTTGCCGCCATTACGCTCTGCCCAGCCCTTTTGCCAAAGGTATCCGGCCACTTCGGCCACTTTGTTTACTTCCCGAGCCAAGTCGGGACGGTTTTCCAAAATCGATTTCATTGTTTTGTATCTTTATTTCTGTTCGTACATTATTTAAGTAACTGCGGTAGGAAGGAGGAGACTATCAGTACCACCAAACCTACGATCAACACGGCGATGGTCTTCTGTGAACAACCTTTCCACTCCTTCAGGATGATGCCCCACACGTTGGAGAACGTGACGTTGAGCGACATCAGGATGCACCATGAGAAGGTGAGCAGTACGTCCGAAGAGGTAAGGAATCCCTTGCCCAAGCTCAGTCCGAAGAACTGGCTGTACCACAGCACACCCGCCAAGGCGCAGAAGAGGATGTTGTTCGCATAGAGCGAGGTCTTCCCGTAGTCGCCCCAACTCTTGTTCTTCGAGTTCTGGTAGAAGCAGTAGACCGCGTTGGTGATGAATCCGCCCAATGTCACCATGAAGGTGGCGGGCAGTGTGCGGTAGATATCCGCGCTCTCGGCAAAACAGAGAGGCTCGCCAAAGCCGAGGCCGATGCTGAAGCAGGCACTCATGAATCCGGCCAACAGGGCCACGATGATGCCTTTGGTAAAGTTGAAGTCCTTCACCGCCTTCTCCTTCGCTTCCTGGCTCAGGGCCGCGGACTTCATGCTGCCGGCCAGTCCGATGATGCCGATGCCAATCAGGGTGACGACCACTCCCACAATGACGGGAGCCGTCAAGTCACCGGTCTTGCCCGTGAAGACGGGTGTCAGTATCGTACCCAATCCGGCGCAGGTACCCAGGGCGATGGACTGTCCCAGCGCCACGCCCAGGTAGCGCATGGAGAGACCGAAGGTGAGACCTCCCACGCCCCACAGCGCACCGAAGAAGACGGTCCACAGGGTGTCGGTAGGGTGCTCGGCATACACCTCGAACAACGAGCTGCCGGCAGGCACGGCCAACAGGGCACCCAGGAACGGGAATACCAACCAGGCGAACACGCCCTGTACTATCCAAAAGGACTCCCAACTCCAGTTCTTGATGCGGTTGATGGGGACGTAGCTGCTCGACTGGCAGAACGCGCCGATGGCGATAATCAGTAATCCTAAAACGATTTCCATACTTTGTTTCTTATTGAGAAGGCTGCGCACAAGGACAAAGACGATTCAGCCCTTGGCGCAGCCCCCTTACTCAATGTTGGTATAAAAGAATCTTATCTCTTGGAGGTTACGTCAGCTTCGTACTTCTCTATCTCGCCGATGAACTCGTCGCCCACGGGTACGTTGTTCTTCAAGCAGAACATATCCCATACGGCGTTCCAAGGCATGGCTTTCTCCTCTTCGAGCAGAGCCAGACGCTGGAATCCTTGTCCGTTGGCTTCGTACTCGCGCAACTTGGCCAGCGGCTCCAACAGGGCGCGCAGCATGCACTTCTGTGCGGCGCGCGTACCGATGACGTAGGCACCGATACGGTTGATGGAAGCGTCGAAGTAGTCGAGACCGATGTGTACGCGGTTCAAAGCGTCGCAACGAACGATTTCCTGGAACAGCTCAACCGTAGGATCGTCCATGATGGTTACGTGGTCGGAATCCCAACGTACCGGACGGCTGACGTGCAGCATCAGTTCAGGCACGAAGAGCAACAGGGAAGAAACCTTGTCGGCAACGCTCTCTGTCGGGTGGAAGTGACCCGTATCCAACGTAATCAGTTTCTGGTGCTGCACACCGTAGCCGATGTAGAAGTCGTTGGAACCTACGGTGTAGCTCTCCAGTCCGATACCGAACACCTTGGACTCGATGCAGTCGCGCATGTTCTTGTACTCTTTCTCGAAGATTTGGTCCAGAGAGTCCTTCAACAGCGCGCGGTATTTCATGCGGTTCACGGTGATGTCCTTGCTGCCGTCGTGTACCCACAGGTTCATGATACACGGGTCGCCCTGACGCTTACCCATCTCTTCGGCGATGGCACGGCAACGTTTGGTATGCTCAATCCAGAAGTCGCGGATGCCCTTGTCGGGGTTGGCCAGAGAGAGGTCGCCCGATTTGGGGTGTGAGAACGAGGTGGAGTTGAAGTCCAGCTTCATGCCTGTCTCGGCACTCCACTGCATCCAGCTCTCGAAGTGTTTCGGCTCCACTTGGTCGCGGTCAACGAACTTGCCTCCGAAGTCACCGTAGATTTCGTGCAGGTTCAGGCGGTGTTTGCCCGGGATGTACGAAGCGGCCTTCAGGATGTCCGCCCGCAACTCCTCCATATTGCGTGCCTTGCCCGGATAGTTTCCCGTGGCCTGGATACCGCCGGTCAGTGAACCGTTTGATTCAAAACCTGCCACGTCGTCAGCCTGCCAGCAGTGGAGTGAGATGGAAACCTTCTGCAGTTGGTCCAGCACCTTGTTTGCATCGATACCCATGGCCGCGTAACGCTCAGCCGCGATATCATACGCTTTTCTTATCAATTCCTCTTTCATGATTATAAATTTAGAAGTTAGTATTTGGTATTCTTTTTCGTCTTACCTTATTATATAGGTATTCAAATGTCTTCGCGGTAGAAGTGGAGGTAATGCTCATATGCCTTGTCCCACTCCTCGGCGTGCTCGGGCACGAAGTTTGTCAGTTCGATGGACGAACCGATGAGCTGTCGCATCTCCTGGATGTCCTTTACCAGTCCTGCCGCCTTGGCCTGCAACATGATGTTGCCGATGGCCGTACCCTCTGACGGTCCCGCTGTCACGGGCACACCCACCGCGTTGCTGGTAAACTGGTTGAGCAGGTTGTTGCGCGAACCTCCGCCGATGACGTGGAGACGCTCTATCTTGAACGGGGCCATGCTCTGCATGTAACCGAACACCTGGCGGTAGCGCAGGGCCAGGCTGTCGAAGATGCAGCGGGTAATCTCTCCGTAGCTCTCCGGCACGGGCTGTCCCGTTTCGCTGCAATAGTGCTTGATGGCCTCTATCATCGAGGCCGGGTTGGCGAAGCAGGGCGCGTCGGGGTTGATGACGCTGCGGAAAGCCTTTACGGCTAAGGCCGCGTCAATCAGCTCAGAGTACGAATAGTTGTTCGTGGCCTCCCACTCCTTGCGGCAACGCTCCAACAGCCACATGCCGCAGATGTTCTTCAGGAAACGTGTCGTTCCCTCGATGCCTCCCTCGTTGGTGAAGTTGCGGTCGAAACTCTCCTTGTTGATGATAGCGTCCTTCACTTCGATACCCATCAGCGACCAGGTGCCGGAGCTCAGGTAGGCGAAGCGTTCGTTTTGCGCGGGTACGGCAGCCACCGCCGAGGCCGTGTCGTGACCGGCAACGGCAATCACCGGGATGGCTCCCAGTCCGGTCATCCGTTGCACCTCCTCGCTGAGCACGCCCACTTGCTCTCCCGGGAAGACGAACTTGCCGAACTGATCCTCTCTCACGCCCACTACATCCAGTAGCTCCTGCTCGAAGCGTTTCGTGCGCGGGTTCAGAATCTGCGAAGTAGAGGCGATGGTGTACTCTGTCACCATGTGTCCCGTCAGCATATAGGAGAGTGCGTCCGGCATGAAGAGAATCTTGTCGGCGGCCTCCAAGGCGGAACATTTGTTGCGGTGCAGCGTGTAGAGCTGGAACAGCGAATTGAAATTCATGATTTGTATGCCCGTGATGTCGTACACCCTCTCGCGGGGAATCCGCTTGAAGTACTCCTCGGGCGCGCCCACCGTGTGCGGGTCGCGGTAGCAATAGGGATTGCGGAGCAGGGCACCGTCCTTGCCCACGAACACGAAGTCTACTCCCCACGTGTCGATACCGATGGACTGGATGGGTATATTTTCCTGGGCCACCTTCTTCAGACCCGTGATGATTTCGTTGTACAGCGCGTAGATGTCCCAATAGAAATGGCCGCCCGTCTCGATGATGGGGTTGGCGAAACGGGTCAACTCCCGTAGGTCAAGTTTGCCTTGGGACAAAGTACCGATAATCGTTCTGCCGCTTGTCGCTCCTAAGTCGACGGCAAAAAACTGCATGTCTTTCATGATATTCAAAAACGTTTATATATGTAAGTATTCAGGTTCTTCAACCTTTTGATTGGTCAAAAGTAGTAAAAGAAAAGCGAACGGAACAGGTTTTTCTGACTAAAATATCGTCTTTTTGCTTTTCTTTAGGGAAAGAGGGGATTATTTCGTCCCTTTCCCCACTCTTCCTCTTCTTTTCCTCCACTCTTCTTCCTCTCTCTAACCCTAACCCTTTCTTCCTCTTCGTCTAACCCTTCCTTTCTCTCTTTCCTTTCCTTCTCCTTTTCTCTCTCTTCTTTCCGGGCCAGTCCGATAACCCGATGGCAAGCGGCAAGCATTCCGTTCACCTTCACCCCACAAAGGTTGACAAGAAATTCAGTAGTATAACCGGAAAACTGACAAGTGAAATCAGGATATGACAAGTGGCGCATCCTTCTATACGATACCTATAATGTCATTGGCCCATGCCTATAATGTCTCGGGCTCACGCCTATAATGTCGTTTTTCTTTTTCCTCTTAACCTAACCTTCATCTTTCTCTAACCCTAACCATTTCTCCTTCCTTCCTCTTCCCTTAACCCCTCATCTCCTTCATCTTTCCATAACCCTTCTTTCCTTTCCCTCTTCTTTCCCCCTTTTCTTTCTCCTTTCTTCCCCTAACCCTTCCTTCCTTTCTTTTCCCATTCCCTTTCCTTTTCCTCCACTCTTTCCTTCCCTTTCCTCTTCCCCTAAACCATTTCCCTCCTTCCTCTTTCCTTCTCCTCTTCATCTTCCCTCTAACCCTCCCTTCTGTTGAATGAATATTCATGTATTTGTGCATCGTATCCCGATAAAATGCGGAATTATGCAAAAATAATGTCCCGTTCATGCATAACATATCAAATAAAGCGATAAATTTGCAGCCGTTTTAGAATAAATATTCGATGAAGCAAGATAGAAATGAACGTCTACAGGCGATAAAGCTGATTATCGCCAACAAGCGGGTGGGAAATCAGGACGAGCTGTTGCATGAGTTGGAGGCGAACGGTTACAAGCTCACGCAGGCTACCCTGTCGCGTGACCTGAAATGCCTGAAGGTGGCGAAAGCCTCGGGTCCCAATGGACAGTATGTATACGTGTTGCCCAACAATTCGCTCTATCGTCATGCCGACGAGGTGCATACCATGAACGCGCAAGTGGTGCTGGGCGGATTCGTCTCCATCAACTTCTCGGGCAACATGGCGGTGATTCGTACGCGCCCGGGTTACGCAAGTTCCTTGGCCTACGACATCGACACGAAGGAGTTCTATGAAATCATCGGTACGATAGCCGGTGACGACACCATCCTGTTGGTGATGCGTGAGGGCGTTGAGCGTCAGAACCTGCTTCGCGCGCTGTCCGAAGTCATCCCGAATATCAAGTAAAGTACACAATAAAGATATAGATTATCAATTAAAACAATGGATCAACAACAAATAGATGTTATGGTTGCCGACGCCTCACACGAGGCTTATGTTGACACGATTTTGGAAACCATTACCGCAGCCGCCAAGGTGCGCGGCACGGGCATCGCCAAGCGTACGCATGAGTATGTGGCGCAGAAGATGAAGGAGGGGAAGGCCATCATCGCGCTGTGCGGCACCGAGTTTGCCGGCTTTTGCTACATCGAGAGCTGGGGCAACAAACAGTATGTGGCCAATTCCGGACTTATCGTGGTGGAGAAGTTCCGTGGACAGGGACTCGCCAAGCGCATCAAGAAGGCGGCGTTCACCCTTTCGCGCCTGCGCTGGCCGCATGCCAAGCTGTTTGGCTTGACAAGCGGCGGGGCCGTCATGAAAATCAATACCGAGTTGGGCTATGTGCCCGTTCCCTTTGCCGAGCTTACCAACGACGACTCGTTCTGGAAGGGCTGTGAGGGATGCTGCAACCACGATGTGCTGGAGCGTACGGAGCGACGCTATTGCATCTGCACCGCCATGCTCTACGACCCGGAAAAGCATAAGGACGACGTGACACCGAATCTGGTGGACGACATCAACCGGATGTAGACAGACAGGGAATAAGTATATACAGTATATAAGAGACGGAATCAGAAAAAGAGACATATAGATATGGAAGAGAAAAAGAAAGTGGTTGTCGCCTTCAGCGGCGGATTGGATACCTCCTTTACCGTGATGTATCTGGCTAAGGAGAAGGGTTATGAAGTGTATGCGGCATGTGCCAACACGGGTGGTTTCAGTGCCGAGCAGTTGCGCAAGAACGAGGAGAACGCCTACAAGTTGGGCGCGACCAAGTACGTGACGCTCGACGTGACGCAGGAGTACTATGCGAAGAGCTTGAAGTACATGGTGTTCGGCAATGTCTTGCGCAACGGCACCTATCCTATCTCCGTCAGCTCGGAGCGTATCTTCCAGGCACTTGCCATCGCCCGCTATGCCAACGAGATTGGCGCGCATGCCATCGCCCATGGTTCTACGGGTGCGGGCAACGACCAGATTCGTTTCGACATGACCTTTCTGGTAATGGCCCCCGGAGTGGAAATCATCACCTTGACCCGTGACATGGCCCTCTCGCGCGAGCAGGAGATCAAGTACCTCAACGACCACGGCTTCGAGGCGGACTTCGCCAAGCTGAAGTACTCCTATAACGTGGGCTTGTGGGGCACTTCCATCTGCGGTGGCGAGATACTCGACTCCAAACAGGGACTGCCCGAGAGTGCCTACCTGAAGCACGTCACCAAGGAAGGGTCGGAGCAGTTGAGCCTCACCTTCGAAAAGGGTGAGCTGAAGGCTGTCAACGGGGAGCGGTTCGACGACCCCATCAAAGCCATTCAGAAGGTGGAAGAGATTGGTGCCGCCTACGGCATCGGACGCGATATGCACGTGGGCGACACCATCATCGGCATCAAGGGACGCGTGGGCTTCGAGGCCGCCGCTCCGATGCTGATTATCGGCGCGCACCGTTTCCTTGAGAAATATACCCTGAGCAAGTGGCAACAGTATTGGAAAGACCAGGTAGCCAACTGGTACGGCATGTTCCTCCACGAGAGCCAGTACCTGGAGCCGGTGATGCGCGACATCGAGGCCATGTTGCAGGAGTCGCAGCGTAACGTCAACGGCACGGCCATCCTGGAACTCCGTCCCCTCTCATTCTCCACCGTGGGTGTCGACTCGAAAGACGACCTCGTGAAGACCAAGTTCGGGGAGTACGGCGAGATGCAGAAAGGGTGGACAGCCGAGGACGCCAAGGGATTCATCAAAGTGACCTCCACGCCTCTGCGCGTCTACTACGCCAATCACAAGGACGAAGAAATTTAATGACTGAAACGACAAAAGATATTCAAGGTTATGATAAAAGTTGGAATCATAGGTGGTGCAGGCTATACGGCCGGTGAGCTGATACGCATCCTGATTAATCATCCCGATGTGGAACTGGTGTTCGTCAACAGCGGCAGCAATGCCGGCAACAAGTTGACGGACGTGCACGAAGGCTTGTACGGTGAGACGGACATGGAGTTTACCGACACCTTGCCTTTGGACGAGATAGACGTGCTCTTCTTCTGTACCGCCCATGGTGACACGCGCAAGTTCCTGGAGAGCCACAACGTGCCCGCTGAGCTGAAACTCATCGACCTCTCCATGGACTACCGCATCAAGAGCGACGAGCACAACTTTATCTACGGATTGCCCGAGCTGAACCGCCGTGCCATCTGTCACAGCAAGTATGTGGCCAACCCGGGTTGCTTCGCCACCTGCATCCAGCTGGGCTTGTTGCCTCTGGCCAAACACTTGATGCTCAATGACGACATCATGGTGAACGCCATCACGGGCAGCACGGGGGCCGGCGTGAAACCGGGTGCTACCTCTCACTTTAGCTGGCGCAACAACAACCTGAGCATCTACAAACCTTTCGAACATCAGCATATCCCCGAGATACGGCAGTCGCTCAAGCAGCTGCAGAACAGCTTCGATGCCGACATCGACTTCATCCCTTACCGCGGCGACTTTCCCCGGGGTATCTTTGCCACCATCGTGGTGAAGAGCAAGGTGGAACTGCCCGAGCTGGTGAAGATGTACGAGGACTACTATGCCGAGGACTCCTTTGTGCATGTTGTGGACAAGAATATTGACCTCAAACAGGTTGTCAACACCAACAAGTGCCTCCTTCACCTGGAGAAGCACGGCAACAAGCTGCTCATCGTTTCCTGCATCGACAACTTGCTGAAGGGCGCGAGCGGACAGGCCGTACACAACATGAATCTGATGTTCAACCTGGAAGAAACCGTAGGACTGCGCCTCAAACCCTCCGCGTTCTGATGCCGGAGGTGACGCGGTACCGCTTAACTGATTAAAAACGAAGACAAATGAATCTATTTGACGTATATCCCCTCTACGACATCAACATCGTGAAGGGCAAAGGATGTCGGGTGTGGGACGACAAGGGCGTTGAGTACCTCGACCTGTATGGCGGTCACGCCGTTATCTCCATCGGTCACGCCCATCCCCACTATGTGAAGCGGGTGGGTGAACAGCTCGCCAACCTGGGCTTCTACTCCAATTCCGTGGTGAACAAGTTGCAGCGTGAATTGGCCGAACGGTTGGGGAAGGCCAGCGGTTACGAGGACTACTTCCTCTTCCTGGTCAACTCCGGTGCCGAGGCGAACGAGAACGCCCTGAAGCTGGCCTCTTTCTACAACGGCCGCACACGGGTAATCTCCTTCAACAAAGCCTTTCACGGACGAACCTCCCTGGCGGTTGAGGTGACGGACAATCCCAAAATGACCGCCCCCATCAATAAAAACGGTCATGTCACCTACCTGCCCCTGAACGACATCGATGCCGTGAAGGCGGAACTCCGGAAGGGAGACGTGTGCGCTGTCATCATCGAAGGCATCCAGGGTGTCGGTGGCATCCGCATTCCCGATGACGACTTCATGCGCCAGTTGCGCGAAGCCTGTACGGCGGCGGACACGGTGCTGATACTCGATGAGGTGCAGTCCGGTTATGGCCGGAGCGGTAAGTTCTTCGCGCACCAATATGCGGGCATCCGTCCCGATTTGATAACCGTGGCAAAGGGCATCGGCAATGGATTCCCTATGAGCGGCGTGCTCATCAGTCCCCAATTTACGCCCGTGTATGGCCAGTTGGGAACCACTTTCGGCGGCAATCACCTGGGATGCGCGGCGGCGTTGGCCGTGCTCGATGTCATCGAGCAGGAACGTCTTGTCGACAATGCCGCCCAAGTGGGAGCTCACCTGATGGAAGAGCTGAAGAAGATTCCGCAAATCAAGGAGGTGCGCGGACGGGGCTTGATGATTGGGTTGGAGTTTGACGAACCCGTCAAGGAACTCCGTTCCCGGCTCATCTACGACGAGCATGTGTTCACCGGAGCCAGCGGAACGAACGTGTTGCGCCTGTTGCCGCCCCTGTGCCTGACTGTCGGGGAGGCGGACGAGTTTATCAACCGGTTAAGGAAATTATTGTAAGCAATGAAGATAGCGATTATCGGAGCGGGCAACATGGGAGGCGCCATCGCCCGCGGCATGGCGCAAGGCACGTTGGTGCAGGCGAAGGATATCCGGGTCTCTAACCCCAGCGAAGGCAAACTGAAGGCTCTGCAGGCGGACTGCCCGGGGATTGAGGTCACTGACGACAATGTGGAAGCGGCCAAGGGAGCTAACTATGTCATCGTGGCCGTGAAACCCTGGCTGATGGAGCAGGTGCTTGGCTCTCTCTCCCTCAAGCCCGACCAAGTGTTGGTGTCCGTAGCCGCCGGAGTGGACTTCACGAGACTGCAGGCTTATGCCGGCGTGGAGATGCCCATGTTCCGTATTGTCCCCAACACCGCCATCACGCATCTGCAGAGCATGACGCTGATAGCCTCTTGTCATGCGGCACCCCGGCAGGAGCGTTTTCTTGTCGACCTGTTCAATGAGATGGGTGTAGCCATGCTGATACCCGAGTCGCAGATTGCCGCCACCACGGCCCTTACCTCGTGCGGCATCGCTTTCGTGCTCAAATACATCCAGGCCGCCATGCAGGCCGGCGTGGAGATGGGCATCTATCCCGCCGCCGCCCGTCGGATGGTGGCGCAGTCCGTGAAGGGTGCGGCGGAGCTGCTGCTCGCCGACGAGACGGCCCACCCGTCCGCGGAGATTGACAAGGTGACAACCCCGGGTGGTCTCACCATCAAAGGCATTAATGAATTGGAGCACAATGGCTTCTCGTCCGCCATCATCAAGGCCATGAAAGCTTGTCTCTGATTCTTGAATTATACGACCAACAAAGATGAAATCCCAAAGGACCGGCAAGCCTTTGGGATTTTTTAGTAAGGGGTATTTATGCCGGCCATCGGCTGTGTCCTTCTGTAGGAGGTTCGCCTCCGATAGACAGGTGAAAAAATGAGGTTAACCTCACAGCCCCGAGAGGTTAACCTCATACGCCCGAGAGGTTAACCTCATCGGCTTGTGAGGTTAACCT
>CAVFNZ010000035.1:0-20282 GCA_963624095.1 Clostridium sp. CAG:217
GCGTAGCCAAGTTGGACGAAATGAAGAACCGCCTCCAGTCGGGATATACCAGTTTTTGGAGCTAAAAAAGAAGAACAATGGACAAGATAACTGTTCACGACACACAAGTGATGATAATAAGTCACAATGACAATGATTACATATCGTTAACGGACATCGCTAAATACAAAAGTGATGACCCGACTGCAGTTATAGGCAACTGGATGCGCAACCGCAATACGGTGGAATACCTTGGAATATGGGAAAGCTTATACAATCCAAGATTTAACCCCATCGAATTCGAGGGGTTTAGAAAGGAAGCCGGTCTAAACGCATTTACCATGTCGCCACAGAAATGGATTAATGCCACCAATGCTATTGGCATCGTCTCGAAAGCAGGGAGATATGGTGGAACCTTTGCCCATAAGGATATAGCATTTAAGTTTGCAAGTTGGATTTCTGTAGAATTTGAGCTTTATATTGTCAAGGAGTTCCAACGATTAAAGGAAGAAGAGCAACGACAACTGGGGTGGACTGCAAAGCGTGAATTGTCAAAAATCAATTATCGCATACATACAGATGCCATCAAGCGCAACATCATTCCGGAAGAGGTAACACCCAAACAGGCGAGCGTCATCTACGCGAACGAGGCTGACGTACTGAACGTTGCAATGTTTGGCATGACCGCCAAGCAATGGCGTGACGCGAATGCGGACAAGAAAGGAAACATTCGTGACTACGCAACCATTAACGAGTTGATTTCTTGCCCGATGCAGGAAAAGTGTCAGCCGAATATGCCAAGGAGTTTGCAGAGTCTGAGTTTGAGAAGTACCGTGTGATACAGGACAGCTTGTTCCAGTCTGACTTCGACAAGTTCAATGGTGAATTGCCATTGGACGATTCGGACAAAGAATAAACGACTTTCGTAGCCTTCAAATACAAACCGCTTATAATCTGCATTTTAATATAAGGTATAGGGGAGTCGTTTTCGCCCCGTTTCCGTACCCGTTTTAACGAACTCCAAGGAAGCGCATCTATAGGTGCTAACGATGCGCTTCCTTAACACCTAACGAAGCGCATCATGAGGGTGCATAAAAGCGCATCGTTGGATTGCGTGAAAACGCATGTGATTTTTCGATGGCGATTCAATGTTTTTCGATGACATAAGCCTCCTGCAATACATGTTAAAAAGCTCTTTGTTTCAGCATGCTAAGGTAGAGAATCGAAATTATCCAAACAAATAATTCGCCGAAAAAGGTAAAAATCCAAGGAAATAATCCATGCGTTTCCGCAAAAATCAAAAGAAATATCAGCTCCGTGGCTTTATGGCATCAAGTATATTATGACATTCTGAGCGACATATTATGGCTTAGCTCCCTGAACTCCGTTTATCCGTAAAAAGCGTCGAAACGCTTGGCAATGTTTGGATTAACAACTATATTTGCAGTTGGTAAAATTAGGTGTTCGCTATGGTAAGCACGGATGTACAGAATATGATTCCAAAGATACAACAATTCTTTGTCGGCCAACCCATCAAGAAGGCTTGGCTCTTCGGGTCGTGCTCCAAAGGAGAAGAAACGAAGGACAGCGACGTTGACATACTTGTAGAGTACGACCGTCAAAACAACAAAATCTCCCTGATGAAGATGGCGGGAATCATGCTAAGTTTGGAAGATATCCTTCATCGCAAGGTAGACATGGTGGAGGAAAATTGCTTGCTTCCCTTTGCGAAAGAATCCGCTGACCGTGATAAATTTCTGATTTATGAGAGAGAAGGTTAGAGACAGAGGACGATTGGAACACATCCTTGAAGCGATAGAAGGTATTAATCTTTCAAGCAGCTAATAGGTACAACAAAGATTCCGTCAGAAGGACGCTGATAGGCATATCGTCCCACTCCGGTCAGCACCATTTTGAATGAAGGCTCCTTCATCTTTGTCGTATCAAGCTTGTTCGCTAAGGAAGAGAGCGTCTCGGCTCCTTCTTCTATCAGTTTGTCGCCACCTAACTTTACTTCTATCAGTCCGTATTTGCCATTGCGAAGATGGACTACAGCGTCACACTCCAAGCCGTTCTTGTCACGATAATGATAGACCGTGCCGCCAAGCGCGTCGGCATAAACGCGCAAATCCCTTACACACAAAGTTTCAAAGAACAGACCGAATGTATTCAAGTCATTTACCAAATCATCCGGGCCAAGCCCTAAGGCCGCAGTGGCTATCGAAGGGTCTGTGAAGTATCTCGTGTCCGATGTGCGAATGGTCGCTTTGCTACGCAGATTGGGATTCCATGCAACAGCGTCTTCTATTACAAAGATTTTCTTTAACGCCTTTAGGTACGAATACACGGTATTCTCACTCACTTCGACATTTTCATTGTTGGCGACATCAGCCAATATTGTGCCCACAGTAGCCTGACTGCCCTGATTTCTGGCATAAGAGCGCATCAGCCTTCGCACCAGCTCGGTGTCGCGCCTGGTGTTATCTACGCGGGAAATATCAAAATTCGTCACCGCCTCAAAATACTCAATAGCTTGTTGAAGGGCGGCTTTTTCCGTCTTCTTATTCAATGCTTTTGGCCAACCACCCCGACATGTCAGGTACGCCAACCGCTCCAGACTTATCGGGTTGACACCCTCCACAAAGCAATCCTCCTTGTCGGTGGCAAACAACTTGGAAAGGCTGACTTCTCCCGTGGAATCTCCTGACTCCCACAAACTCATAGTTCGGAGTTTGAGCCAAGCGAACCTACCCGTTCCCGTATGAAAGATTTCATCATAACTTGGAGGGACGGAAGAACCTGTCAAAATAAACTGCCCGTCTTCATCGCGCTTGTCGACCTCGTTTCTCACGGCATCCCAAAACCTGGGTGCAATTTGCCATTCGTCAATCAGACGCGGAGTGTCACCCCGAAGCAATAGTTTGATGTTGACATTAGCCATGGCGATATTCTGCTCCATTGTGTCAGGATCAGACATTGACAAGATGCTCTTGGCCTGTTGAGAAGCCAAGGTCGTCTTGCCGCAATATTTAGGACCTTCTATCAAAACAGCCCCCATTGCATCCAGTTTCTCCTCTAATATCTTATCAGCAATTCTTGCCCTATATTCCTTCATTTTGGTTCATGTTCTTTTACAACTGCAAAGATACAACATTTGATTGAATATCAAGCCTTCATAATGGTTAAACGTCGTCATACGACTAATTTCGTTGGGGAAGTTGGCGGGTTTCCGTTGGGGAAGTTGGCGGGTTTCCGTTGTGGAAGTTGGCGGGTTTTCGTTGCGGAAGTTGGCGGGTTTTCGTTGCGGAAGCTGGCAATTCCCTTGGCTTTGCCCATCCGTCTACAGGAAAGGGGTCATATAGAAAGGAAGACACTTGAGAGAACCATCCTTGCGAAGGTCCTTTCCATGGATGAGATACGCCTGTTGGATGCGCGACGAGTATTTCCGCACGAAGTTGTCAATGGATACATGCTGTTTGGACTGAGATGACTTGACCTCAATGACGCTCACCTTGCCGCCATCCGGTATCAGAAAGTCAACCTCATACTTTCTCTTTCCGTCCGCTGTCGGCCAGGTATGATAGTAAAGCTTCTTACCCGTCGCCACTAACATCTGCGAGACAATGTTTTCATAAACATACCCAAGGTCAGCGGAGAGTTTATCCGTCAGAAGTTTCTGATATAGAATATTACTCGTGAAATCGGAATCCCAAAAGGCTTTTCGGTATAAAATGTCAAAATCCGCATAGGTTGAAGTGTTAAATATGTCAAGATTCGCATGGTTTTGGCGTTTCTTTTCCCGTGGGTTCTCTCAAATCAATCCTCCCGTATTGACCCACTATGGGTTCCCCGTTGGCCAGAGAGGCACGACCTCATCGGGTAAAGAGACTACAATCGTTTTTGCTTGACGGGCGGTGACAGAGAGAGTCGCGCCCCAGGTCGGGATAGGACCACCTAAAAGTTTTCCGGGCCACCCTCCCAGAAGCACCTTAAAGTCTTCGCTTACGGATTCCCCGTATTCAAGCATCTCATCGCACGGATTTTCAGCAAGCCGTCCAATCAGTCGAACAGCTCCTTCAACACGGCCAATGACTTTATCTCCGGGAAGTCCGGCAAATGGACGCGGTAATATTGGATGATGACTTCCAGGCATCGCGTCCGCTGCGCACGGGTCAGGGTAAAGAGATGCATCGTGTCGAAATTCATCCGCATGAGTTGGCGCAGTTGCGCCGACTCTTCGGGAGAAAGCGACAGACCGGAACGGTCAAAAGCCGGCGGAACGAAACAGGCGTTGGCCATATCGAAGGAATAGCCCGGACGGTACCCTTCCAGATTGGGGAAGAAACCCAGGAAACGCGACAGACGCATCAGAAAGACCAAATGGAAATTGGCGTAATTGCGATCACAGACATCCAGCCACTGAACGGAGCTGTATAAATAGGTATACAGAGGGAGGTTCTCCCCTTCTTGCCGCAAAGCCCGATAGAGAAACTCCGAAAGGAAAAGCGCAATGGAGGATTTACAAGGATCGTAAGGCAGTGACGAGAAGACGTAGAGTTGCTTCGCATCGCGCAAATGAAAGATAGACCGCGTGGGCTTGTAGTCCGCCTCGAACTCCACCAGCGACAAAGGCATGAAGAGGGCATTCGACGCCGTCCGCTTCTTCGTCCGGCTCACGCGAACCAGATAGGACAGGCGGCCATACGGCTCCGTGAAGATGTCCACAATGTTCGAGTCGTCGGAATACTTCAACGAATGCAACACAATTCCACGTATCTTTTGCAACATATATAATAAGGTAGAAACCTGCGGCAAAGCTACAAAAAAAGGAGCTCAACGACATCTCCGGAGAAGAACTTTAGCGGCAAGTCCACAGTACGGAGCACGAGAACAGGCAGAAAACCAAAAGAATAGAGAAAAAGGAGAGAAAAAATCATTGAATAATTTGTTCATGTCGGAAATAGGGTCTATCTTTGCATCCGCAAAAGAAGAAAGGTCTCTTAGAAAGAGAGTTGAGTAAGCTACGGCGCATGGCCCGTTCGTCTATCGGTTAGGACGCAAGATTTTCATTCTTGAAAGGGGGGTTCGATTCCCCCACGGGCTACCAAAAGAAAACAAGATTAAGAAACTTATTAAAGATTAGTCGAGATGGCAAATCACAAATCATCAGAAAAAAGAATCAGACAAGAGGAAAAGAGAAGACTTCATAACAGATACTACGCCAAGACGATGAGAAACGCTGTTAGAAAGCTTCGCGGAATCACTGACAAAGAGGAGGCTGTCGCTCTGTACCCGAAAGTACAGAAGATGTTGGATAAGTTGGCCAAGAACAACATCATCCACAAGAACAAGGCTTCCAACTTGAAGTCCAAGCTCTGCGCTCACGTCAGCAGTTTGGCTTGATAGACCGAATCGGTTCAAAACTTACCATATAGAAGGTCGGATAATGCATCCGACCTTTACTTGTTTACGCCTACCCGAGAATATGCCGCGAAACGGGGCTCAAATAAAGCACTCAATACTCCTCCGTATTTTCACGGGAGAAACACGTCCGTAAGAGAGGTTAACCTCTCGGGCCAATGAGTATAACCTCACGGGGCTGTGAGGTTATACTCATTTTCGAGGACGGTTTGGGGTGAAAAACATCGTATTCCACATAAAACAGAGATTTTAACATCTTTTCCTTTCGGCGGTATGATAGTTTTTTTGTAATTTTGTACGTTATTTATTTGAATACGAAATCTATGGCAGAAGAACAAATCACGAATGGCGGAGCGAACTATTCCGCCAATAACATTCAAGTTCTCGAAGGCTTGGAAGCCGTTCGCAAACGTCCGGCCATGTACATAGGCGACATCAGCGAGAAAGGCTTGCACCACTTGGTTTACGAGGTGGTGGACAACTCCATCGACGAGGCCTTGGCCGGCTATTGTACACACATCGAAGTAACCATCAACGAAGATAATTCAATCACCGTACAGGACAACGGACGAGGCATCCCGGTGGACATGCACCCCAAAGAGAAGAAGTCGGCCCTGGAGGTGGTAATGACCGTCCTTCATGCCGGAGGTAAATTCGACAAGGGCTCATACAAAGTGTCCGGAGGTCTTCACGGCGTGGGTGTTTCGTGCGTGAACGCGCTCTCCACACACATGACGACCAACGTATTCCGCAACGGGCACATCTACCAGCAGGAGTACAGCTGCGGCAAACCGTTGTACGCGGTGAAGGTAGTGGGCGACTGCGACCCCGAAATGACCGGAACGAAGCAGACCTTCAAGCCCGATGACTCCATCTTCACGGTGACGGAATACAAATATGACATCCTGCAGGCCCGCATGCGCGAGTTGGCCTACCTGAACAAGGGTATCCGCATCACGCTGACCGACCTTCGCGAAAAAGACAGCGACGGCAACATCAAGCGTGAAGTGTTCCACTCCGAAGAGGGCGTGAAGGAGTTCGTCCGCTTCCTCAACCGCAACAACGAGGCGCTCATCAACGATGTCATCTACCTGAACACGGAGAAGTCCGGCGTTCCCATCGAGTGCGCCATCATGTATAACACGGGTTACCGAGAGAGCCTCCATTCGTATGTGAACAACATCAACACCATCGAGGGCGGTACGCACGAGGCGGGCTTCCGTTCGGCGTTGACACGCGTGCTGAAGAAATACGCCGAGGACACAAAGGCACTGGAAAAGGCCAAGGTGGAAATCTCCGGCGAAGACTTCCGCGAAGGTCTGATTGCCGTCATCTCCGTGAAGGTGGCCGAGCCCCAGTTCGAGGGACAGACCAAGACGAAATTGGGCAACAGCGAGGTGAGCGGAGCCGTGAACCAGGCCGTTGGCGAAGCCTTGACAAACTACCTGGAAGAGCATCCGAAAGAGGCCAAGCTGATAGTCGACAAGGTGGTTCTGGCCGCTACGGCACGTATCGCGGCACGCAAGGCGCGTGAATCCGTTCAGCGCAAGAGCCCGATGAGCGGCGGCGGACTTCCGGGCAAATTGGCGGACTGCTCCGACAGAGACCCGGAGAACTGCGAGCTGTTCCTCGTGGAGGGAGACTCCGCAGGCGGTTCGGCCAAGCAAGGACGAAACAGGCACTACCAGGCAATCCTGCCCCTGCGCGGAAAGATTCTGAACGTGGAGAAAGCCATGTGGCACAAAGCGTTCGAGAGCGACGAGGTAAACAACATCATACAGGCCCTGGGCGTTCGCTATGGCGTGGACGGCGAGGACAGCAAGGTGGCCAACATTGACAAGCTGCGCTACCACAAGGTGATTCTGATGACCGATGCCGATGTCGACGGTTCGCACATCGACACGCTGATTCTGACGCTTTTCTACCGCTACATGCCGCAACTGATTCAGCAAGGTTACGTCTACATAGCCACCCCGCCGTTGTACCTCTGCACCAAAGGCAAGGTGAAGGAGTACTGCTACACGGAAGAAGACCGCCTGCGCTTCATCGAGAAATACGGAAGCGGCAGCGAGAGCGGCATCCACACCCAACGATACAAAGGTTTGGGTGAGATGATGGCGGCCCAGTTGTGGGAAACAACCATGAATCCGGAGACGCGCATCCTGAAGAAAGTCACCGTGGAGAACGCCGCGGAGGCTGACTACATCTTCTCCATGCTGATGGGTGACGATGTCGGTCCGCGCCGCGAGTTCATCGAGAAGAACGCGACCTACGCCAACATCGACGCATGATGCGCCTGGATTAGATAGGCCCGAAAACGAGAAGGAGGTAAATACCGATTGCAGGTATTTACCTCCTTCTCGTTTTATTGACAAAAGGCAAACGGGTCAGCAAGCGCAAACCTGCCACACGATGAGAGCCGCCGTCTTATTGGGGCGTTAAAGCCGTCCGACAAGCCGCTTACGTCAAATCATCTTGCGGCGTTTCAGCTCCTCGGCCGCATCCACCAGCTCATCGTACCACGCCTGCCCGAACTTGCGTATCAGCGGTTCTTTCAGAAACTTGTATACCGGCAGGTTCTCCTTCTCGCCCAACAACACGGCGGCCTTACAGACATCCCAACGATGGTAGTTCACCGCCTTGTAAGGCCCGAAGTCACCCACGCGGATGGGATAGAGATGGCACGAAACCGGCTTGTAGAACTTCGTCTTGCCGGCACGATACGCCTTTTCGATGGCACAGAGGCAGCCACCGTCCTTGTCGTAGCAAGTGAAGACGCAGTCCTTCCCGTTGACGATGGAAGTCACCAAATCGCCCTCTTCATCGACATACACAACGCCTTGTCGGTCAATCACCTCGCGGGCTTCGGGGGCAAGGTCGTCCCAAACGACGGGCAGCACGGCCTCCAGCTGTTCCACTTCATCCGTTTCCACCGGCGCGCCCGCATCGCCCTCGATGCAACACTCGCCCTTGCACGCGTCCAAGTTACAGAGGAACTTCTCCCTCAGCACGTCCAACGAGACCACTACGTCATCTATCTGAATCATACATCCAATTTCTTTTGAAAGGAAATCTCACCCATTCCAAGCGTGAGCGGCTTGCAAAGGATGAGATTCCTGTATGGTGACAAGTCCGTGAAGGTTCGTCTCCATGAGAACCTTGCGAGCCGGACTATTTGTTCTTATTTAATCAAGTCGTGACCGGTCATCTCGGCAGGCTGAGCCAACCCCATGATGTGGAGGATGGAGGGAGCCACATCGGCCAACACGCCGTTCTCCACCTTGGCGGCCTTGTTCTCGGTAACGTAGACAAACGGAACCGGGTTGAGAGAGTGAGCCGTGTTGGGCGTGCCGTCCGCATTGACGGCGTTGTCGGCATTTCCATGGTCGGCTATGATGATGGCCTCGTAACCGGTTGCCTTGGCGGCTTCGATGACATCGTGCACACAAGCGTCGATGGCTTTCACGGCAGCCTCGATGGCCGCGTAAACGCCCGTATGACCCACCATGTCGCCATTGGCGAAGTTGACAACGATGAAGTCATATTTGTCTTCCTTGATAGCGGCGACGAGCTTGTCCTTCACCTCGTAGGCACTCATCTCGGGCTTCAGGTCGTAGGTAGCCACCTTGGGAGAAGGCACGAGGATGCGGTCTTCCTTGTCGAACGGAGCCTCGCGGCCACCATTGAAGAAGAAGGTCACGTGAGCGTACTTCTCCGTCTCGGCAATGTGGAGTTGGGTCTTGCCCTGCGAAGCGAGGTATTCGCCCAAGGTATTCTGTACGTTTTCCTTATCGAAGAGGATGTGAACACCCTTGAACGAAGCGTCATACGGAGTCATGCAATAGTACTGCAGTCCGGGGATGGTATGCATGCCGGCCTCGGGCATGTCTTGCTGGGTCAGCACCACGGTAAGCTCCTTGGCGCGGTCGTTGCGGTAGTTGAAGAAGATAACCACGTCACCCTCCTTGATGGTTCCGTCGACATTGGCATTGACAATCGGCTTCACGAACTCGTCCGTCACGCCCTCGTCATAAGACTCCTGCATAGCGTGCACCATATCGGTAGCCTTCTTGCCCACTCCATTGACCAACAGGTCATAAGCCTCCTTGATGCGTTCCCAACGCTTGTCGCGGTCCATGGCATAGTAGCGGCCGATGATGGAAGCCACCTTTCCGGCACTCTTCGCACAATGCGCTTCGAGGTCGGCGATGAAACCCTTGCCGCTCTTCGGGTCGGTGTCACGTCCGTCCATAAAGCAGTGGATGAAGGTGTTGTCAAGGTCGTAGGTCTTTGCTATCTCACAAAGTTTATAGAGGTGGTCGAGTGAGCTGTGTACGCCGCCGTTGGAGGTCAGTCCCATGAAGTGTACGTTCTTGCCGTTCTCCTTGGCGTAGGTGAAAGCCGAGACGACTTCCTTGTTCTTGAGGATGCTGTTGTCGGCGCACGCACGGTTAATCTTCACCAGGTCTTGGTAAACGATGCGTCCGGCACCGATATTCAGGTGTCCCACTTCAGAGTTACCCATCTGTCCGTCGGGCAGACCCACATTCTCACCGCTGGCCTGCAGCTGCGAGTGCGCGTAGGTTTTCAACAGACTGTCCCAGTAAGGGGTCGGGGTGTTGAAAATCACGTCAGCCTTATCGTGTTTGCCGATGCCCCAACCGTCCAAAATCATTAAAAGAGCCTTTTTACCCATAATCTTATATTTTATAACGTTCTATACCTTTTGAGAATTGACGTGCAAAAGTACAAAAAAGTAAAGACACTCACTACCTTACGACCGATTTTTTGCGCCGCGGCGCGTTCGGGTCGGGTTGAGGGGACTATGCAGATAACATCCATGCGTTTCATCGAGTATATTCGATGGAAAAGGGGTTCTTTTATCGAACATACTCGATGAAAACGGTATGCTTGGGGAGGTGAATATATCACACGGCACAAAGCGTAGTGTCGCAATTCACTACTTCTTGTCCTTTAGGGTGTAATAGAGTTTAAGGATGCTGAAAGTGGATGCGGGAGCTGTGAAACCGCCATTGAAACCGGGCAGTATTTCTTCTGGCTTTATTGCAGCTCCATCATAATAATAGTCACCTTGCTTGCCCGACTCGTCGAAGTTGGTGATGGTAGCCGATGTTACGCTGACATTCCTTGGCAAGGATTTTATGTCAAGCTTCAGCTCCTTCCCGGCATCCGACACATTGACGACCTTGATGATATAGCAGTTCTTGTCCTTATCAACGACCGCACTTGCATACAGACCGCCCTGACCGATTATGTTTTCGCCGTTCATTGTCAGAGGAGCGACATTCGTTCCTTTGTTATGGGAGTAGAGCCGCTGCACATAGTAGCTCGCGGTGAGGTGGCGATCGCTGTTGTCGAACCATATCAAGTCCGGACGCCACTGCCAACCTTTTTCGTGGGCGAAAAGAGGTGCGTATGTCGCCATCGGCACCACGTCGGCGTTGCGCTCCAGGCCGGTCATGAAAGCAGCCTCGCAGAGTGCGGCATAGAAGCTGTTGTATTTCTTTCCTTTAGGATGACAGGCATATTCACCCGCAAACACCTTCGGACCTTTACGCGGATATTTGTCATAACGTCCCGCATTGCCGAGGAACCAGTCCTCGTTGCGATAGAAATGCTCATCGACCAGGTCAACCTTCAGTTTACGCATCTGCGGCCAGAGATAGTCGAACTTGTCGCCGTCCGCCGATGGCCCCGCCGAACCGATAATCTTGATTTCAGGATGCTTCTTTCGGATTTCCTTCACGAATGGAGCCAGACGCTCCACATATTCCGGTCCCCACTGCTCGTTACCGATAGCAAGATATTTGAGATTGAAAGGTGCGGGATGTCCCATCGAGGCGCGCAAGCCGCCCCAAACAGAGGTGCTGTCTCCATTGGCGAACTCTATGAGGTCGATCGCGTCCTGGATATATTCGTCCAGGGAGTCGAGGGAAACATGCGATTTCGGATCGGGATTCTGGTATTGACAGACCATTCCGACATTCAGCACCGGCAGCGGTTCGGCCCCGATTTCCTCGGCAAGCTGGAAATACTCATAGAAGCCAAGTCCGTTCGACTGATAATAATCGGGCGAGAAACGGTGTGGGAACTCGAACTGCCAACGGTTGATACCGGTCGGTCTGTTCTCGACCGGTCCGACGGTATTCTTCCATTGATAACGGTCGAAAAACTCCGTTCCCTCCACGATACATCCGCCGGGGAAGCGGAACACGCCCGGCTTTATGTCGGCGAGTGCCTCGGCAAGGTCCTTGCGCAGGCCGTTCTCATGTCCGTTGAATGTGTTGACAGGGAACAATGAGACGTGCTCCAGGTCCACAGCCGTCTTATCGGGCTTTTCAAGAAAGATTCTCAGCGTGCCGTCAGTTGCGTTTGCATTGGGTTTAAGCACAACGGTGTATTTGGTCCAATCTTTGCCGGAGACAGCGATTCTTTCGGACGCGACAGCCATTGTCGCAGCCATTGAAGCCATGTCGGCAAGTTCGACGCGGATATTCGCCTTCTCTCCATCGGGCACACGCGCCCAAACGGTGAAGCGGTATGCCTCTCCGGCCTTAACACTAAATCCGAAGAAGCCCTCGTTTTCGACAGCCGTAAGCTTGCTGGGGTGTGTCGCGCCTGAAAGACGCACATAATGGGGATTGCGGTCGAAGGGGCCGTCCTCCATTACCGACACGTTCCCTGTCACCTTCCACCCTTGCAGGTGTTGCGGGAATTCAAACGAACGGTTTTTGACCATCTCGGCATAAAGGCCGCCGTCCGCTCCATAGTTGATGTCCTCGAAAAACAGTCCGTACATCGTGGAAGGTATTGCGGGTCCTTTTCCCGATGCGTCAAGGGTCAGCACAGTCTGCGCCATCCCGACATTAGTCGCCAATAGTCCGGCGAGAAGAAGTGAATTGACTTTTATCATTTTATTGGTATTAAGATTATCTGATCCAGCAATATCCCTTCTGAGGCAGAGGATACTGTAATTTTATCGCCACGGGGTCGTGGTATTCTCAAAGAGCGAACAGCCCTGTTATTAAGCACATTCTCTTTCCATTGCTCACTACGCCCCTTGGTGGTAAAATCCAATACGGCAACTTCCCGGTCATCAACTGACACTTTCACAACCTGCGATACGCCGTTTACCGGATGGGTAGGCACGAAACAGCACTCCACCGATATGGAGTCGCATTTTGTTTTCGGCAATCGGTATGTTATAGGCTCTCCGGGCATAAGTCCGGCCACGCGTCCCGTATAGCCAATGCCTTCGTATATGTTGAAATTACCTTTCCCGTCGGTTCCGTTGATGACCGCCAATGGTTCCAAGCCTCTAGTATTCCATGCCGTAACCGAATCGGAGACATGGGGAACAGGCTTGAAAGGAGGGAGTTTGCGGGGAGCGCAGTCCATGATACCCGTCCAGCGAGGATTGGAATTATATATGGCAGTCAAAGATGCTATGCTGTCATGAGCGATGTCAGATTCCGCCCATTCGGCTTTACCGTGCCGGGCAAGTTGGGCGTAAAGCATCTTGTGATTCATCTGCGCTGCGGCTTGAACGGGATATTTCACTAATTGAAAATAAGCGTCCTTTCGATTATCCGACACTTGACCATTGATATTTTCCACGGCATCGGATATAGCTCTGTAATCGGAAAGTCTTTGGCGCATGAAGCTGTCACTCCAAGGCAGGTCTTTCACGGTTCGAGCGGTCGGGTTATTCCTCTCTTCTTCGCGTGTATTGCCCATAAATTCAGGCTTGCGTATGAAAGCGAGACGGTAATGCTCATTCATTACGGGAAGAAGCCGTTTCCCGATTGTCTCTCCAAATTCACGACAGAGAAAGTTTTCAAGATGACCGTTGACACCCTGCTTCTCAACCTTATCCATATTCCAAGCCATATCCATGAACAGTTCAATCTGATATTCCGCAGGCTTGATGTCGCCGACATTGAGTATCCACATCTTTCGGATACCCTTGTCGTAGGCGAGTCTCATCTGCTGGTAAAGCAAGCCGGGACTAAATGTGCCGAGCCACAGATAATCGTGGGGACGGCCCCAATATGAGACATGATAATACACTCCGTTACCTCCCACGCGATTCCGTTCCCGGTCTGTCGGGAAATGACGTATATAGCCATAGTTGTCGTCACACCACATCAACGTCACGTCGTCCGGGACTTCAAGACCGGCGTTATAGACATCAAGAACTTCTTTGTATGGAATGAACACCTGCGGAATATTCCCAAGATCGTCGCCGACATACTTCTTTAGCAAATCGCGTTGGTCAGCGATGGCACGACCAAGTACCCGCTTCTGTTCCTCAACAGTCTTCGCTCCGTTCATAGCCCCGTCATGAACACCGCGCATGCCGAGCGTATAAACAATCTCCTGTTCCGCAACCTCTTTCAGCCGATCTTCCCAAAAAGAACGGACATTACCGCTATTGTTGACATAATCGTATTCACCTTTACCGCGACGATGCCATTCCACAGCCGTGCTTGACGCCATAGGCTCGCAGTGGGAACCGCCGATATAGATGCCGTATTTCCCGGCCATCTCCCTGTTGCCGGGAGTGAGGAAGAACGGCTCACTGCACTCGTGCATCGGTGGCCAATAATAATTGGCTCGCAGACGCAGCATCAGCTCGAATATTCTTTCGGTGGTCTTTGGTCCGATGACACCTCGCCTGTTTTCAGGTTCCATCGTCAGACTGCTCCACGGCATAAGTCCCCAGTCCTCATCGTTGATGAATATGCCACGATATTCAACCGATGGCGACTGTTCATTGACATAACCGGCAGGAAGCTCAAAGCGGTCTTTCTTCTCGGGCACTGCATCCGCCCACCATTCCCACGGAGACACGCCCATAAGCCGTGACAGTTCCATGACTCCGTATGCCGCGCCGTGGCTGTCGTGACCAACAATTAACAAGGTTCCGTCATTTCGCACCTCCAGCCGGAAACCTTGGGCATTGTTGACAGCGACGGAATCCACCGTCACATCAATGTTCGCGTTGCCCGGCCTGATTATGACGGAATCCCCGAACACCGTAGCCATGTCCCTGCTCAGCAGTTCAATAGCGGTGGAGAGCACAGGACGGCTTTCTACCGGACAGCTCAGAGATACAGGTCTTCCACGCATGATTTCAAACTTGGAAACGCCTGCCGCAGGTCCTGCAGCAGCGGCCAACAATGAGAATATTACGCTGAAAAGTCGAATCATTTTATTCAAGCTACTAAAGTTTTTTTGTCAAACTCAACATCGTAGTCATCTATTTTTTCGTAGTAATAAGGACAACGGAAATTGCAATCGTACGTTACTACAAGCGTGAAGTCCTTCTTAAATAGCTTATGATTTCTTTTGCTAAGCACATTAGCGATATAGTCCACATACGCAAGTTCTTCCTCTTTGGATTTTTCCGTTAGATACTCCCTATCCTCCAAGGACTTTAAAAGTTCGTCAGAAAGTTCAATCTTAGAAGGACAGCACTTTAGTTTATCCCAAAGAGAGGCACTCACAACATCAACAGCTCCCGTATATCCATGTATCAACAAATACTTTCCCGAATCGTTGGTCAACTTAACGGGTACTGTATAAAATGAGAGATTAAGATTTTTCATAAGCCATGGTGATTTAATTATGCAAATATATATCTTTCGATTTCAAAAAGACGAAACAAATAGTTAAATAACGCTAATTGAGAATATCGGTGAATCAACATCACCTACAGCAGTCATTTGGTAAGACCTTTAACACTTAATGGCAATGTAAGCTGAGGTTATCTTTTTGTAGTGAGGGTGAATCAGAAGGTTGATACTTAAGCAACACATTACGGAAGTTTATACCCTAATTACCGAAAAGGGACGGGGCGTATTCCTTTGACGGGAAAATTGATTACTTTTGCTCCATAGACCAAAAAGCGAACAAGGAACTATGGAGAATGTCATCAAACTGGATACGGTAGATATCTACAACAAGTTGTGGGGATTTGAGACACTCAACCCGCTGGTCACCGTAGTGGACATGAGCAAGGCGACAAAAGTGCCGGAGAGCTGTGTCTACAACTATGGGCTCTACGCACTCTTCCTCAAACAGACCAGGTGTGGGGACATCCGCTACGGACGACAGACGTACGACTATCAGGAGGGGACGGTCACCAGCTTCGCACCGGGACAGGTGGTGGAGGTGACACGCACGCCCGACGCAAAGCCACAAGCATTGGGGCTGTTGTTTCACCCCGACCTCATCAAAGGAACCTCACTGGGGCAAGAGATAAGAACCTACTCGTTCTTCGCGTACGCCTCCAACGAGGCACTTCATTTGTCGGAGGCGGAGAAAGGAATCTTCTCGGACTGCCTGCACAAAATAGAACAGGAGCTTAACCACTCCATCGACAAGCACAGCAAACGCCTCATCGCCAAGAACATCGAACTGTTGCTGGACTACTGCATGCGCTTCTACGACCGGCAGTTCATCACGCGACAGAATGCGAACAGCGATGTGCTGACACGCTTCGAGGCTCTGCTCCACGACTATTTCCACAGCGACCAAGCCCGGCGGAACGGACTGCCTACGGTGAAGTATTTCGCCGACAAGGTGTTCCTCTCGCCCAACTACTTCGGCGACCTGGTGAAGAAAGAGACCGGCAAGACGGCACAAGAGTACATCCAAAACGCCATTATAGACTTGGCTAAGGAAGAGATTGCCAACAGCAGGAAGAGCTTCAGTCAGATAGCCTATGAGTTGGGATTCCAATACCCGCAACACTTCAGTCGGCTCTTCAAGAAGGGCACGCAAGTGACACCGGGCGAATACCGCACAAGGATGCAAACCGTTTGAGAAGAGGTCTTTCTTCCCCTGTAAAAAGGTTGTAGCGGGGTTCCATACGCCAGGAAACTCCCGCTACATCCGTATTGCGGACAACTTGCGCTGGCTCTACTTGATTTGCGTTTCCGGAGTCCAGCCCTTGAGGACACAAGACGGAGTCTGGTAGTACTTGATGAGGTCGGCATCCTTGGGCAAGGTGAGTTGGCGCGACCAGGGGTCGCGTTTCGACACATCGACAGGCTGTCCGGTAAGCATGTCACGCGTGTTGTATTCGTACATACGGGCGGTCTTATAGCCAATGTTCTCCCACCCTTCGGGGATGATATCCTTCACCCGGCAGTTTATCAAGACGAACTCGGCATCGGGATAGCCTTTGCCCCTGGACGCTCTGGTGCGTCCGTAGTTGGCCTGACGACCGGTGTAGGTGGAGAAAGTGCACTCCACGAAGATGTCGCCGTGGTTGCCGGCGGTGTTGCGTACATAGGAGAAGGGGCTGCCTTCGTTGCGGAAGTTGCTGCGATAGGCGAACACGGTGCCGCGGCCCAGTATGGTGTCGCCGCCGCCATCCAGCTCACAGGCTTCCATATAAAGGGTTCCGTTGGCCTGCAGCGCGTCGCCCGAGCCAATGATGTGTACACGATAGAGGGCGATGCGCTCGCCGTTGACCAAGAGACCTTCGGCCTGACCGGTGAGGTCGGTAGCCACCGTGAGGTCTTCCATCACGATGTCCGTACAGTTGTCGAGCATGAAGGCGGCACGGCGTGAAGGGAATGTGCCCGGCCACTCGTTGGTCTTCACGGTCAGCGGATGGGGATTGAAGACTTCGTTGTTGGCGTAGTGTATCTTGGTGCAATCCATCCCCTCGCCTTTTATCTTCACATTCTTCTTGTTGCGCGTATACACCAATTCCTCATAGTCGCCGGCCTTCACCAGGATGACGGTAGGTTGTTCGCTAAAGTCGGGGACGAAGTCGAGCGCGCCCTGCAAGGTGTTGAAATCGCCATTGTCCTGGCAGTCCACCACCAGCGTGTCGGTTCGTTGCGGAGCTTGTGCCTTGGTGGTGAAAGTCCATCGGTGAGCCTTGGTGACACCGGTGAAGGAGTTGTCGGGCAGACTGATTACCCCGTTGTCGATGGTCACATAATATTGTTTGCCGTACTCCAACATGTTGTTGTGGGGATAAATGACCGCGGTAGAGTCACGAACAAGTATCGGATAAAAGTGGAACGCGTCCGTAAATCCGCCAATGATGGTAAGCTGATAGTCGGGAGGTGTCGGCTCGGCCGTACCGGAAGGTGTGCCTGGCACGGTATTCCGGTTGGTTGGCACGAAGGTTCGCGCGTAATCGTAGGGCACTTTGGTATAGTCGCAGTCAGGGGCGTACTCCCGGCTCTTGGTGGGTCCGGCGGGCACACTAAGGTCCAGACTGTCCACCAATTCGTCGGTCCGGGCATCGAAGATTCTCACGAAACCCGAATCGCCAACCACAGGAACTGCGTTGAACTTCAGCGTCAGATGCGTGTCGGGGTTAATTTGTTTGGCTCCCTGCGTGGGATAGACATCGGCTTGCAAAGCCGGACGGTTGCAGCAAGCCACCAACAAAGGCAGTGCGAGCAGGCAAGCGGAAAATGTTTTTTTCATATCAGTTTGTATTTCTATTGAGTTAACAACGGCAAATGTACACCATTTTGTCTACTTTAGCCGCGGACTTCCATAAAATATCAAACGATGCATCCACTTGAACAATTCAAATTCTGTCCCAAATGCGGTTCGCCCCGTTTCGAGGTAAACAACGAGAAATCCAAGCATTGTGCCGACTGCGGCTTCACCTATTACTTCAACTCCTGTGCCGCCACGGCGGCTTTCATCCTGAACGAGCGACGTGAGCTGTTGGTGTGCCGCAGAGGGAAAGAGCCGGCCAAAGGGACACTCGACCTACCGGGAGGTTTCATCGACATGTACGAAACGGGCGAAGAGGGCGTGGCGCGCGAGGTCATGGAAGAGACGGGGCTGACGGTGACGGAAGCCAGGTACCTCTTTTCGTTACCCAACACCTATCCCTATTCCGGGTTTCTGGTACACACGCTCGACCAGTTTTTCCTCTGTAAGGTAAGAGAGTCGACACGGATATTGGCGCAAGATGACGTGGCGGCAAGCCAATGGATGCCCTTGAAGGATATCCGTCCGGAGGACTTCGGACTGACATCCATACGGAAAGCGGTTGCCCGGTTTATCGCACACATAGATTCAAGATAGAAGTGCAATCACAGCATCCCGGTAAAATAGTGCCTAAAAGCTTGGCGGAGTGAATGGGAAAACGTATCTTACGCAGAGTAATCGCATTTTAATCAGTTGAAAGGGGAAACGTCATGAGACAGACGGAGGATGAGCTGGTGACGCTCTACGACAAGTGGCTCTACGTGCTGAAGAACCTGTCCCGCCTGGACCGGCAGCCGGCTGCTCTGAAGGAGAAGGTCTTCACCAAGCTGTTTGAGGAGGCGGAGATAGCCAAGTTCTCCAAAACCGAGTTGAAGGAGTATGAGGACAGCCTGAAAGCGTACCGTGACGTGAAGAACTCGATAGACACCGCTCTGGAGAGAGGTCGCGAGGAAGGTCTTGCGGAAGGCCTGGAAAAAGGGATGCAGAAAGGAATAGAGCAGCGCAATGTTGAGATTGCGAGGAAGATGCTTGAGGCAGGCATGGCTGTCGATGTCGTCATGGAAATGACCGGGCTGTCAGAAGAAACCGTCCAGCGGTTACGCTGATGTGACTGCGAGGAGATTGGGCGGAGGAAATCCCGAAGGAACAGAAGTGCATACTTAGATACTGAAAATCACCAACGGACTGAACGGGTATCACCGGAATTGGTGAACGGGTATCGACCGGAATACGCAAACAGGGAACGCACTAAGATTTGTTGTCCTAGTGCGTTGTCTTCTAATTAATTTATAACATCCTCTATAAATTGGGATAATTATAGTACCGCTTATCTTTAAATGGAGAATAATCGTTAGGACCATCGCTATAAAATTGTGGCCATTTATATTGGATCCCTTTATCTTCTTCTTTTATTAAGATTTGTAAATGGTCGGTCGCTACGTTATATAAGATTGTTATACTTGCCTCATTATCAAAAGCAGACCATTCATAGAAAGCATTACCATTATAATTTTTCCGTTCAATAGGACCTACCTTTTCAACATGGGCACAAATCAAATGGTAAATCCTATCTCCTGCAAATCTGCAAATCCTTTGTTTTATTAATTCATTCTCAATCAAATCATAGCTTCCCACATTTGTTTTGAAAAAATCATTTAAGCTAATATTCTTTTCTAACACTCCATTGTATCTGTAATTCCTTAAATTGTTTTGTATGATTTCACTAACTCTAAACAGGTCCTCGTCCTTAAAATTAGATTCAATCAGTATCAGATTTGGGGAATTTGGATAATCTAATATCATTCTGAAATATGTATGTAATTCATCTCCGTCAAGTTCATCTTTGCCTAACGCAAATATTGTATTATCAGTTTTTGTCGGGTTATCATTTTCTATGAGCCCACCTCCTCCTCTAATAGCTATATACTGACATTGATTATACAAATCTTCCGGGGTTGCTATTCCATACTTTTTTTCCCAAACATAAAAGTTAAAAACAATGCTATCGCTACTCCATGTAGTAGTAGCTTGTTCTTCTGGAAAGCTTGACTCTGTTTTGCCTACAGTAAAACCTGCCGGTACTTCAAAGATGAAGCCTGCTAAATTCATCTCCTCTTTAGCCAGCTTGCGTATTGCTGAATTTGTGCAGCTAGTAATACTACTCATTACTATTCCAACAAGTAATATAAACTTGATAGCGATTTTTTTATGTTTCATAATATGCGATATTTATTGATTGATTGAATAGATATCCTTGGAATAGGACAAAATTGCAAATGATTCCATTCATAATGAACAGCTTTCACTCGGAAAAACCTCTTTTTAGAACTTACCTTACGTCACTAAGAAGTTCATAATCATACCATACAAGATAATGCACTTTA
>CAVFNZ010000036.1:0-19939 GCA_963624095.1 Clostridium sp. CAG:217
ACTCCACGTTCCTCACGCAGACACAGATAGAAAAGGTGTATGAGCAGGAGCGCAAGGTGATGAAACGCCTCTCCAAACAAGGACAGGCCCGTCAGGGACAGCACAGAACCGCACCCCGCAAACTGCAACAGACCAAATAACAACTAATTCTAAATTATCGTCTACAATGAAGAAGAATATAACAATAGGGATGTTGGCGGCTCTTCTCTCCGTCTCCCTTTCCGCTTGCTCGTCAAGTGACCAGGACCCGACAGAAGAGCTGCCTTTGGAAGAAGAGACGGATTCGTCTTCGGAAGGTGAGGATGGTATCGTTGTCGTACCCACGGAGCAGGTAGCGTCCTCTACCGTCTCGCTCGATGACATCAAGGCGAAGGGACTTGGTGGAATCCACCTCAACTTCACGATGTCGGGCGTTACGCAGGTGATACTGGAGAGCGTGGACGGGTACGAGATTGCCGGAACCATGTCACAGGATGAGGCCAACGACAAAAGTGAGAAGGGAAGTAGTGAAGTCGAGAGCATCATCACCTTCAACGCCCCGACAGGGGAGACGCTCACCCCGGGCCAGGACTATTACATCATCACTCTCCCTTGCGACCTGAGTGGAGGTTATCGCCTCTCCATCTATAAGGACGGACAAGTGGCAAGTTACTTCGGGGTTCACCAGCAGGTGGAGGCGGGCTCTTTCATCACGCCTACGGACTTGGTCGAAAGTGAACTGGAGTTCGCTGACCCGGACGCGCCGTTCGTGGAGGAGGAAAGACCGGAACTGAACCAGGCGACCAAGGATGCGCTTGTGGCATACCAACAAAATCCGACCGATGAAAACAAGTCCGCCTTGATGGAACAGATGGGCATCCGATACGACAAGGTGGTGGCCCGCAAGAAAGCCAAGTTGCGTGAGCTGGAGCGTGAGGCGATGCACCAGGATCTCGTGGATGAGATGCAGGCCATCGTGGACGAGATGGTGGAGAACCGCGACATCCGCTTGGAGCAACAGTTCTACAGGCTGATAGACCCGCGGACGGATGACGACCCGAATGACGAGTGGATGGTTCTCAGGGGAGCCGATGCCAACAATCCCTACATCGGCTACGCACCCGTCAGGAACTCTGAATACGCTGCGTTTAAGAATGTTGACTATCCTGAAGGAGAAGGCAATTACCCTGTGGTAAAAGTCTCTTACGGAGATGCCGTGGCGTATTGCCAGTGGTTGAGCGAACAAGACAGCAAGCATGAGTATCGTTTGCCGACAGAGGAGGAGTGGATTCTCGCTGCGGGCCATATGCCCAAGGACGTGAGCATGAACAGCGACCATGTGGAGAAAGGGCTTACCGCCGTCGATGCGTATGCTCAGACCACGGGAGCTTGTGGCGGCATAGACTTTTGGGGCAACTGTTGGGAGTGGACTTCCACCACAAACTCCACAGGCGAGTATATCGTGAAGGGCGGAAGCTGGGATTCGAGCCGGGACGCTTGCCGAAGTGAATACTCAGACGATGCCCGCAACGGTTCGGAAGGATACGCCAATGTAGGTTTTAGAGTAGTTCGTATAGACAGATAGACAAATAAGTTGTTCAATCGCCTCTCAGGTGCATTGGAACAAAGGTTAAGCAATTTAGTGAGAAAGCACAGCCGGCTCGGGATGAGTCGGCTGTGCTGCTGTTAAGAGGGTTATTTGCCTTGCTGACTGCGTTTCTTCTTGTCCACAATGGCATCGATGACGGCAATGGCCGTGATGTTTACGATGTCGCGTACCGAACTCTCGAAGTCGGTGAAGTGGATAGGTTTGTTCAGTCCCATCTGTATCGGGCCTATCACCTCCGTCTCGCTCATGGCCTGGATGAGTTTGTAGGCTGAGTTGGCGGAACTGAGGTTGGGGAATATCAAGGTGTTTACGTCGCGGCCTTTCAGGCGGGTAAACGGATACTTGTCGTCACGCAGAGCCTTGTTCATGGCGAAGTTCACCTGCATCTCACCGTCAATGGCCAGGTCGGGATATGCGTGTTGCATGTAGTCCACGGCTTGGTGTACGGTGGCCGGACTGCCCACGTTGTCCGCTCCGAAGTTGGAGTAGGAGAGCATGGCCATCACGGGCTCGTGGTTGAAGAAGCGTACCGTGTGGTACGAGAGCCGTGCGATGTCAATCAGCGTGTTGGTGTCGGGGTGACGGTTTATCAGCGTGTCGGCCACAAAGAAGGTTCCCTTCTTCGAGTTGAGGATGTGCATCGTGCCGAAGTGGTTGTAACCCTCGCGGATGCCGATGACCTCCTTCGCCACCTTGATGGTGTTGGAGTAGCGGGTGTAGATACCCGTGATGAAAGCGTCCGCCTCACCGGTCTCCACCATCATCATGCCGAAGTAGTTGCGCTCAAACATCTTGTCGTTGGCCTCCTGGTAGGTGAATCCCTCGCGGGCGCGCTTCTCCGTGAGGATGCGTGCATAACGCTCGCGGCGTTCCGCCTCGCGGTCGTGGCGCAGGTTGACGATTTCGATGCCCTCCAGGCTAAGGTCGAGCTCCTTCGCCAATTTGGCGATACGCTCCTCGTTGCCCAGGAGGATAGGCTTGCAGATGCCTTCCGCCTTGGCCTCCACGGCGGCTTTCAGCATGTTGGGGTGGATGCCCTCGGCAAACACCACGCGTTGCGGGTCGCGGCGTGCGGTCTCGTAGAGCTGGCGGGTGAGCTTGTTCTCCTGTCCCATCAGTTCGCGCAGGCGGTTTTTATATTCGTCCCAGTCCGTAATCTGTTTGCGCGCCACTCCCGACTCCATGGCGGCCTTGGCCACTGCCATAGAGACTTCGGTAATCAAGCGCGGGTCTACGGGTTTGGGGATAAAGTACTTCGGTCCGAAGGTGAAGTTGTTCACATGGTACACCTCATTCACCACATCGGGCACGGGCTGTTTGGCCAATGCGGCGATGGCGCGTACGGCGGCCAGTTTCATCTCCTCGTTGATGGCGCTGGCGCGCGTGTCCAGTGCGCCACGGAAGATGTAGGGGAATCCGATGACATTGTTGATTTGGTTCGGATAGTCCGAACGGCCTGTTGACATCAGCACGTCGGGTCGCGAAGCCATAGCGTCTTCGTAAGAGATTTCGGGTACGGGGTTTGCCAGTGCGAACACAATCGGGTTGGCTGCCATGCTGCGAATCATGTCTTGGGTCAGCACGTTGCCCTTGGAGAGCCCCAGGAAGACATCCGCTCCCTTGATGGCTTCCGCCAGTGTGTGCACGTCGCGACGGTCCGTGGCGAAGAAACGCTTGTTCTCGGTCAGGTTGGGGCGGTCCGAAGTGATGACACCCTTGCTGTCGAGCATCAGGATGTTCTCCTTGCGCGCGCCCAGTGCCACATAGAGTTTGGTACACGAGGTGGCGGATGCGCCGGCACCGTTTACCACAATCTTCACCTCGTCAATCTTCTTGCCTGCCACTTCCAGTGCGTTGAGCAGTCCGGCCGAGGAGATGATGGCCGTCCCGTGCTGGTCATCGTGCATCACCGGGATGTCCAGCTCTTCTTTCAGCCGACGCTCTATCTCGAAACACTCGGGGGCCTTGATGTCCTCCAGGTTGATGCCTCCGAAGGTGGGGGCTATCGCCTTCACCGCCTCGATGAACTTGTCCGGGTCTTTCTCGTTGATTTCGATGTCGAACACATCGATGCCCGCGTAAATCTTGAAGAGCAATCCCTTGCCTTCCATCACGGGCTTTCCGCTCAGGGCGCCTATGTCTCCAAGTCCCAATACGGCCGTTCCGTTGGATATCACTGCCACGAGGTTTCCCTTTGCCGTGTAGTCGTAAGCGGTCTGCGGGTCTTTCTCAATCTCCAGGCAAGGCTCCGCCACGCCGGGTGAGTAGGCCAGTGACAAGTCGGTCTGTGTGCTGTAGGGTTTGGTGGGCACAACCTCAATCTTGCCAGGTTTCCCTTGGGAGTGGTAAAGCAAAGCTGCCTCTTTTGTTATCTTCACCATAATTGTAAGTGTTTTATGTTTGTTTGTTAAGAATCGTGTGACAAAAGTAATGGATTTATTTGCCAACGGATGTAGTAGAATGTGAAAAGAACATAACAAAAGGGATGAATGCGAGAAAACTTTTTGATGCGATTGAGTTTTTTGGCACATTTGTACCATAATTATAGCCAAAAGAACCATGGATAAACCCTCGAAAGAACCCTCTGTCAGAACGGAATTGTATGAACGGATAGTCAGTGCCGCGTCCGAGGCTTTCGCGAAGGAGGGCATCAAGGCGGTGAAGATGGACGACATCGCCAGTCGGCTTTCCATATCGAAACGCACGCTTTACGAGACTTTTGAGGACAAGGAATCACTCTTGTTCGAGTGTGTGAGGCGTCACTTGCAGGAGACCCAGCTTTTCATGAGCCGGGTGATTCAGCGCACGGACAATGTGCTTGAGGTGATACTGGAGTTCTATCTCCGCCATTTGGAGGATTTGCGCCAAATCAACTATGCTTTCGTGGAAGACCTGAAGAAGTACCCCCGCGTGATGGAGTACCTGCGCCAGACGCGTTTGGACAATCAAAAGGAGAGCGTCTTCTTCTTTGAGAAAGGAGTGGAACAGGGGCTCTTCAAGCCGGAGGTGAACATGGCGTTGGTCATCGAGCTGGTGCGGATACTCAATGAGGAGATTCTCCGAAACGACTTGTGGCGCGTCTATCCCATGGAACAGCTGTTCAAGTCCGTGGTGCTGATTTTCATCCGGGGCATCTCCACCGACAAAGGTCTGCGGTTGCTGGATGCGCTGATGGAGAATCACGACAAATCGATATAAAACAAAACCAATTTATAAATATGAAGCACACGAAAAGAAAAAAACTGTTGGCGGCATTGGTGCTGCTTTCCGCGGTTCCTGTGTGCGCACAGGAGACATTGGTGCTGACGTTGGACAAGGCTATCTCCATTGCTTTGAGCGAGAACCCGACGATTAAGGTGGCCGATGAGGAGATTCAATTAAAGGAGTCGGGCAAGAAAGAGGCTCTCTGGAGTCTGTTACCCGAAGCCAACCTGGTAGGTTCGTACACGCGTACCATTCAGAAACAAACCTTCGCCATGGGCGACCAACAGGTGAAGGTGGGTACGGAGAACAGCTACAGCGGTGGCCTCTCGGTGAGCCTCCCCGTGTTTGCGCCGGCACTCTACAAAAGTATTCAGATTACCCGCACGGACGTGGAGTTGGCGGTGGAGAAGTCGCGCTCCTCGAAGCTCGACCTCATCAATCAGGTGACAAAGGCTTTCTACCAGTTGCTGCTCTCGCAGGACAGTTACGAGGTGCTGCGGAAAAGCTATGCGCAGAGCGAGGAGAACTTCCGCGTAGTGAGCGCGAAGTATGAGCAGGGCAGCGTCAGCGAGTACGACAAGATTAGTGCCGACGTGCAGATGCGCAGCATCAAACCCAACGTGGTGTCAGCCCGCAACGGGGTGAACCTTGCCAAACTGCAGTTGAAAGTGCTCATGGGCATGACGGCCGACCTGGACATCACCGTCGACGACAAGTTGCAGGACCACGAGATGGAGATGTTTCAGCGACAAATCAGCGCGTCGCCCTTAGGGCTGCAGAACAACAGCGAGATGAAGCAGTTGGACCTCAACGAGAAGTTGCTCAAGCAGAACCTGAAGTTGCAGTATACCAACTTCATGCCGACGCTGAGTCTCTCGTTCCAATACATGTACACCACGTTGACCAATGATTTCAAGTTCAGCCAGTACAAGTGGAATCCCTATTCTACGCTGGGACTGAGCCTGAGTGTCCCCCTGTTCAGGGGCAGCAACTTCACCAAGCTGAAGCAGGCGCGCATCCAGCTGGACCAGCTCAACGAGAACCGCGTCAACACGGAGCGCCAGCTCCGTATGCAGGTGACCACATATCGCGACAATATGGCCGCCAGCACCGAGCAGGTCATCAGTAACCGCGAGGCCGTGGTACAGGCCGAGAAGGGACGCATGATTGCCGAACGCCGCTACGAGGTGGGCAAGGGAACCATCCTGGAACTCAACAGCTCCGAAGTGGCCCTCACGCAGGCACAGCTCACCTACAACCAGTCCATCTACGACTACCTCACCGCCAAGGCCGACCTGGATAAGGTGCTGGGCCGCGAGGATTACCTTTATGACGATAACCTGAATAACGAAACAACGAAATAACAGATACCATGAAAAAGAATACTTACACCACCATTCTCTTTGGTATGGCCCTGCTACTGGGAGCATGCAGTGGCTCCGACAGCAAACGGACAGCGGACGCTAAAGAGGCAAAAACCAAAGTTAAGTTGGCCACCGTAAAGGCTCAGGCCGTGGAACAGATTGTGGAATACACCGCCACGGTGGAAGCCGACATCAAGAACAACATAGCCCCCTCGGCCGCCGTGCGCATTGAGAAGATTCTCGTGGAGGTGGGCGACTATGTGCGCAAAGGACAGAAGCTGGTGCAGATGGATGCCTCCAACCTGCGCCAGGCCAAACTGCAGCTCGACAACCAAGAGGTGGAGTTCAAGCGTGCGGACGAACTCTATAAGGTGGGCGGTGTCTCCAAGTCAGAGTGGGATGCCGCGAAGATGAACCTCGACGTGCGCCGGACCGCTTACAACAACCTGTTGGAGAACACGCAGCTGCTGAGCCCCATTGATGGCGTGATTACCGCACGCAACTACGACAACGGCGACATGTACGGCAACGGCAACCCGGTGCTGACCGTGGAGCGCATCTCTCCGGTGAAACTGCTCATCAACGTTTCCGAGAGCTATTTCCCGTTGATTAAGCAAGGTGCTCCCGCCAAGGTGCGGCTGGATGTCTATGGCGACGAGGAGTTCGAAGGCAAGATTTCCCTGGTCTATCCGACCATCGACGCTACTACGCATACCTTCCCCGTTGAAGTGCAGTTGGCCAATGCCAACCGGCGTGTGCGCCCGGGAATGTTCGGCCGCGTCACCCTGAACCTGGGGACAAAGAACCACATCGTGGTGCCCGACATGGCCATCGTGAAACAAGCCGGTGCCGGCGACCGCTACGTCTATGTCTATAAGGACGGAAAGGTGACTTACAACAAGGTGGAGCTTGGCCGCCGCATGGGTGCGGAGTATGAGCTGCTCTCCGGCGTGCCCGACAATTCACAGGTGGTAATCGCCGGACAGAGCCGACTGGCCAACGACATGGAAGTGGAAGTTGAAGAATAACCCCCGACTAAAAGAACAGTACTATGAGTTTATACGAAGGCTCGGTAAAGAAACCGATTATGACCTCGCTCTGCTTTCTGGCGGTGGCGATATTTGGTCTGTTCTCCCTGTCCAAACTGCCGGTGGACCTCTACCCGGACATAGAGACCAACACCATCATGGTGTTTACCTCTTACCAGGGAGCCAGCGCGACGGATATCGAGAACAACGTGACGCGTCCACTGGAGAACACGCTGAACTCCGTGAGCAACCTGAAACACATCACTTCCCGTTCGAGCGAGAACATCTCCGTCATCACGCTGGAGTTTGAATACGGCTACGACATCGACGTGCTCACCAACGATGTGCGCGACAAGCTCGACATGGTCTCCTCGTCATTGCCCGATGAGGCCAACACGCCTATCATCTTCAAGTTCAGTACCGACATGATTCCTATCCTCATGCTTTCGGTGCAGGCGGAAGAGAGCCGCTCGGCACTCTACAAGATTCTGGACGACAATGTGGTGAACGCCTTGGCGCGCATCCCCGGTGTGGGTACGGTCTCCATCGCCGGTGCGCCGAAGCGTGAAATCAATGTCTATTGCGACCCCAACAAACTGGAAGCCTATGACCTTACCGTGGAGAACATCAGTGCCGCTATCGGGTCCGAGAACAAGAACACCCCGGGCGGAACGTTCGACATCGGTAGCTCCACCTACTCTCTGCGCGTGGAGGGAGAGTTCGACGACCCCCAGGAGATGAAAAACATCATCGTGGGCACACACAACGGGTCGGCTGTCTACCTCCACGATGTGGCGAATGTGGTGGACTCTCTCGAAGAGCGTACCCAACAGACCTACAACAATGGCCGTCAGGGTGCCATGATTATCGTGCAGAAGCAGTCCGGCGGCAACTCGGTGAACATCTCCAAGAAGGTGATAGAGCAGTTGCCACGCTTGCAGAAGTCACTGCCCAGTGACGTGAAACTGGGCATCATTGTCAACACCTCCGACAACATCCTGAATACCGTCAACAGTTTGGCCGAGACCATCCTCTACGCCCTCTTGTTCGTGGTGTTGGTGGTGTTCGCCTTCCTCGGCCGCTGGCGTGCCACCGTCATCATCTGCATCACCATCCCGCTTTCGTTGGTGGCTTCGTTCATCTACCTGGCCATTACCGACGGCGGCTCGCTCAATATCGTTTCGCTCTCGTGTCTCTCCATCGCCATCGGTAGCGTGGTGGACGATGCCATTGTGGTGTTGGAGAACGTGACGACCCACATCGAACGCGGCTCCGACCCGAAACAGGCCGCCATCCACGGAACCAACGAGGTGGCCGTCTCCGTCATCGCCTCCACGCTGACCATGATTGCGGTATTCTTCCCGTTGACCATGGTGTCGGGTATGACCGGTGTGCTGTTCCAGCAACTGGGTTGGATGATGTGCGTCATCATGACCATCTCCGTGGTTTCGGCCCTTACGCTTACCCCGATGCTCTGCGCGCAGTTGTTGCGCCTGCAGAAGAAGCAGACCAAAGCCTTCCTCACGTTCTATAAACCCATCGAGCGTGCGCTCAACGCGCTCGACGCTTGGTACGCGGCTCGTCTCAACTGGGCGGTGCGCCACCGTTCGCGTGTGGTCATCGGCTGTTTCGTGCTGTTTGCCGTCACGTTGCTTTGCGCCAAAAGCATCGGTACCGAGTTCTTCCCGTCACAGGACAACAGCCGTATCTCCGTGAAGCTGCAGTTGCCCATCGGTAGTCGCGTGGAAAGGGCGCAAGCCCTCTCGCAACGGCTCACTGAGCTGTGGATGGAACGCTATGGAAACAGGATGCGTTGCTGCAACTACACCGTCGGTCAGGCCGACTCGGACAACACCTTCGCTTCCATGCAGGACAACGGTTCGCACATCATCTCCTTCAACATCCGTATGGCCGACCCGTCGGACCGTGATATCACCCTGTCGCAAGTCTGCGACGAGATGCGCGCCGACCTCGCCCGGTTCCCCGAACTGGCGAAGGCGCAGGTAATCATGGGCGGCAGCAACAGCAGCATGGGTGGACAATCCACGGCGGACTTCGAGGTCTATGGTTACGACTTCACCGAGACCGACCGCATCTCCAAGGAGCTGAAGCAGGAGTTGCTGAAGATTGACGGTGTCTCCGAGGTCAACATCAGTCGTCAGGATTACCAACCGGAGTATCAGGTGGACTTCGACCGTGAGAAGCTGGCGCTCCATGGGATGACACTCTCCGCCGCCTCTACCTGCCTCCGCAACCGCGTCAACGGCAGCTTGAGCTCTTACTACCGCGAGGATGGTGACGAGTACGACATCAAGGTGCGCTACGCTCCTGAGTTCCGCACCAGCATCGAGGACCTGGAGAACATCCTTCTCTATAACAGTGCCGGCAAACCGGTTCGTCTGCGCGAGGTGGGTACCGTGGTCGAGCGTTCGGCTCCTCCTACCATCGAGCGCAAGGACCGCGAGCGTGTCGTCACCGTCTCCGCCGTCATCTCCGGTGCTCCCCTGAGCGACGTGGTGACTGCCGGCAACGCCGTCATCGACCGGATGGACTTGCCCAGTGGCATCAACATCCAGGTCTCCGGATCGTACGAGGACCAGCAGGACTCGTTCTCCGACTTGATGGTGTTGGGTGTGCTCATTATCGTATTGGTGTTCATCGTGATGGCGGCGCAGTTTGAGTCGCTCACCTATCCGTTCATCATTATGTTCTCCATCCCGTTCGCCTTCTGTGGCGTGCTGTTGGCACTCTTCATCACCGGCACCACCCTCAATGTGATGAGCCTTTTGGGTGCCATCATGTTGATTGGTATTGTGGTGAAGAATGGTATCGTGCTCATCGACTACACCACGCTCTGCCGCGAACGCGGGCAGTCGGTGCTGCGTGCCGTGGTAACGGCCGGCCGTAGCCGTCTGCGTCCGGTGTTGATGACTACCCTCACCACCATCCTCGGTATGGTGCCTATGGCTGTCAGCACGGGTGAGGGCTCCGAGATGTGGCGACCGTTGGGTGTCTCCGTCATCGGTGGCTTGACTGTCTCCACCGTCCTGACGCTGATATTGGTGCCTACCCTCTTCAGCGTATTCGGTGGGGTGGGCATCAGACGCCAGCGTCGCAAGATCAGGAAACAGCGTGAGCTGAACGAGTATTTCCAGGCCCACAAGAGCGAGATGATTAAAAACAAGTTGGACAATTAATGCTATCGGTATGAAATCAGTATTTATCACATTCGACCAATCATTCTACGAGCGTGTAATCGCCATCCTCGACCGCCTCAACTGCCGTGGCTTCACGTTCCTGGAGCAGGTGCAGGGGCGCGGCTCCAAGACCGGTGAACCCCACTATGGCAGTCACGCCTGGCCTTCGATGTGCTCCGCCATCTTCACGATGGTGCCCGACGAGAGGGTAGACCCGTTGCTTGAGGCCCTCCACAAGATTGACCTGGAGAGTGAACAGCTCGGTCTGCGTGCTTTTGTCTGGAACGTAGAGAAGAGCATCTGAGGCTTGTCCACTCCATACAATAGAGGTCCCGCATACGCCAAGGAAAGGCGTATGCGGGACTTTGTTGGTTTCATTACACGATGGAGGCGGCAAAAGCGATTAGCCTGACACCAGGGCTTCTTTAGTACGAAACGCTGACCTTCAGTCCCGCCTCTTTTATCAGCGTGGCAATGCGGTCCAGCTCTTCGCGGGAGGCTTTCAGCAGGTCGTGGTCGGGCGTTTCGCGGTCGATGGTGTAAATCATCACTTGGCGCGGGGCGATGCGTTTCACGGCCTCCAACCAAGGCAACACGTAGCGGTCACCGGTGTTGTCCACGTCCTTTCCGTCGTACGAACCCTTCATGAACATTGTCTGTATAATGAGGTTGCCGTGGAAAGCCTCCAGTCCATCGATGATCCGATTTACGTCGTAAGCGCCCGTGGGGCGGTTCACCAGGCGGATGTAGTCCGCGTCCGCGGTGTCGAGCTTCAGGATGTTGTTGTCTACCCGGTTGAGGGCTGCGAACACAGCGGGGCTGTGGATGAAGGTGGAGTTGCTCAGCACGCTCACCTTGGCATTGGGGAAGTAAGCGTCGCGCAGTGCGAGCGTATCATCGATAATCTCGGCAAAGTGCGGATGTGCTGTGGGCTCTCCGTTGCCGGCAAAGGTGAGCACGTCGGGCTTTGGGCCATGGGCCTGCATCTCTTTCAGCCGGGTCTCCAACGCCTGGCGCACCTCCTCGCGGGAAGGACGCTTCAGGGTAGGACGGAAGTCAGCGTTGAATCCGCATTCGCAGTAGACGCAGTCAAACGTGCAGACTTTGCCGTCCGCAGGCATCAGGTTGATGCCTAATGAGACTCCTAAGCGGCGGCTGTGTACGGGCCCGAATATGGGCGATGGATAAATCACGGTAGACATAATGTGTACTTCTCCTTTCTTTTCGGTGCAAACTTACACAAAAGAATCAGGATGGTGCGTTGTTTTCTCTCTTTTTTGGTTACTTTTGCGCCATATAAATGAACAATTAACTTAAAAACATCCATAAACGTATGAAAAAGATTAGAGCTGCCATCGTTGGATATGGCAACATAGGCAAGTATACATTGGAGGCTCTCCAAGTGTCTCCCGACTTTGAAGTAGCCGGCATCGTCCGTCGCTCGGGAGCCGAGAACCGCCCCGCTGAGTTGGCGGACTATCCCGTAGTGAAAAGCGTCAAGGAGCTGAAGGATGTGGACGTGGCCATACTGGCTACACCGACCCGCAGCGTGGAGGAGCATGCCAAAGAGTGCCTCGCGTTGGGCATCAATACCGTGGACAGTTTCGACATCCACACGCAGATTGTGGACTTGCGCCGCACGCTCGACCCTCTGGCCAAAGAGCACAAGGCCGTTTCCATCATCTCCGCCGGATGGGACCCGGGAAGTGACTCCATCGTGCGAACCCTCATGCAGAGCCTCGCTCCCAAAGGTGTCAGCTACACCAACTTCGGTCCGGGCATGAGCATGGGTCACACTGTGGCCGTGAAGGCCATCAAGGGCGTGAAGGCGGCACTCTCCATGACAATCCCCGTAGGCACGGGCATCCATCGCCGCATGGTCTACATCGAAGTGGAGGACGGCTACAAGTTCGAGGAGGTGGCGGAAGCCATCAAGGCGGACGCTTACTTTGCCAATGACGAGACGCACGTGATGCAGGTTCCCTGCGTGGACGACCTCAAGGACATGGGTCATGGCGTGAACCTCACCCGTAAGGGTGTGTCGGGTAAGACGCAGAACCAGTTGCTGGAGTTCAACATGAAAATCAACAACCCCGCCCTCACAGGCCAGGTGTTGGTGAACGTGGCGCGCGCTTCCATGAAGCAACAACCCGGTTGCTACACGATGATTGAAATCCCCGTCATCGACATGCTCTATGGCGACCGCGAGGAACTGATCAAGCACTTGGTATAGGTCTCTTGACGGAGTGGCACAATAGTTAAATCCGTCGTAGTAAGTCATGGTCTGGTAGCCACCGAGGCGGTCTTTGCGGTTGGGGAGGTGTATCTTGACGGTGTCAGAAGTCCTTTGTAACGATGCAAGAAAGCGGTCGAATAGAGTGTTCGACAGCTGACGAACACCTTCACGACAACTGGCAAACAGATGTTCGACAGCTGACAAACAGATGTTCGACAGCTGACGACAACCGCAATGAAGCGTATTCTTGGGGCGTAACGGCCGCTGTCTGTAAGCTATAAGGTTGACCTCTTGCAACCCACGAGCGACATGTATATCAAAGAGCGAAAGGGCAACTTTCCGATTACGCTATTTTTGTATTACCTTTGCATCCCAAAACGTTTGAGCGATGAGAATGGTTGAGTTGACACAAGAGGATTTGAAGAGGTGTTTCGCGGACAAGCTGTTTCACCAGATTTCCGACACGGCCGACGAGCTGGGTCTGGAGTGCTATGTGGTGGGTGGCTATGTGCGCGACCTGTTTCTGCAACGCCCCTCCAAGGACATCGATGTGGTGGTGGTAGGCAGCGGCATACGGATGGCGGAGGCCTTGAAAGAGAAGCTGGGCAAAGGAGCGCACCTCTCCGTGTTCCGCAACTTCGGTACGGCACAGGTGAAGTACCGTCAGACGGAAGTGGAGTTCGTGGGAGCGCGCAAGGAGTCGTACCAACGCGACTCGCGCAAACCGATTGTGGAGGACGGCACCCTGGAGGATGACCAAAACCGGCGCGACTTCACCATCAACGCCTTGGCGGTGTGCCTCAACAAGGACCGCTACGGCGAACTGGTAGACCCTTTCAACGGGCTGGAGGATATGCGACAGGGAAACATCGTGACACCACTGGACCCCGACGTCACCTTCAGCGACGACCCGCTGCGCATGATGCGCTGCATACGCTTCGCCGCACAACTCAATTTCTACATCGAAGAGGAGACCTTTGAGGCGTTGGAGCGCAACAAGGAGCGCATCAACATCATCTCCAAGGAACGTATCACCGACGAGCTGAACAAGATAGTGATGACGGCACGTCCCTCAAAAGGGTTCGTGGAGCTGGACCGTTGTGGACTGTTGCCGCTCGTCTTCCCCGAGCTGGCGGCTCTGCAGGGAGTGGAGACCATAAACGGACGCTCGCACAAGGACAATTTCTACCATACGTTGGAGGTGGTGGACAACGTGGCGCAGAAAAGCGACAACCTGTGGCTGCGCTGGGCGGCTCTGCTTCACGACATCGGCAAACCGCGTACCAAACGGTGGGAGCCGCAGGTGGGGTGGACCTTCCACAACCACAACTTCATCGGTGAGAAGATGGTCCCCGATATCTTCCGCAAGATGAAACTCCCCATGAACGAGAAGATGAAATATGTGCAGAAGCTCGTTACGCTGCACATGCGACCCATCGTGATTGCCGACAATGAGGTGACGGACTCCGCCGTACGTCGCCTGCTCTTTGAGGCGGGTGACGACATCGATGACTTGATGACGCTTTGCGAAGCGGACATCACCTCGAAGAACCAGGTGCGCAAGCAACGATTTCTGGACAACTTCAAACTGGTGCGTCAGAAGCTGAAAGACCTGGAGGAGAAGGACCGTATCCGCAACTTCCAACCGCCCGTCACGGGTGAGGAGATTATGGAGGTGTTCGGCCTGCAGCCTTGCCGTGAGATAGGCACGCTGAAATCCGCCATCAAAGACGCTATCCTTGACGGGGTCATCCCCAACGAGCATGAGGCCGCCTATGACTTCATGATGCGGAAAGCCGCGGAGATGGGTTTGAAGGCGGTTGACAAAGAGCCACAGGAAGACTCCCGAAAGCCCTTGTTATCCGACGGACAGCCTACCGCATAGACTGGACGGCAGCGTCGGCAACGAGGATGGTAGTCACTCAACTACACTCCGGCTTCATCACAACGCCTAAGTTACGCTTTCCATCCATCTTCACCACCAAAGGAGCGTCGAACCGAACATGGCGCAGGTACTGCGTCTCCTCCACGGCCGGCATCGCGTCGAGGTAGGCAAGGTCGTACACGCCGTCGTTGCGGAAGGGGTTCACCGTGAAATAACCCACGCCAAAGGAAGTGAGGTTCTGGAAGAAGTGAGTGCCCTGTGAGGGGTCTACCCGGTAGTTGGTGAGCCCGGCCTCCACAATGACCCGGGCGGCGGAGATGTGCGGCCACTTCACCGGGATGCCCAACCAGGTGTCACTGCTGCCCCAACGCCCCGGACCGATGAGGATATAGTTCTTGTCCTGGTCGAGGAACTGGCGGTTCCACTTCTCGATGTCGTAGGCGATGAGCTGGTTGTTGGACGGGGTGTAGTTGTCGGTCTTCACATAGACAACGTCCTGTATGTCAGAAATGATGCCGTGTCCCAACGAGTTGTTGGAGCGCAGGATGGTATCTTCGTCGCGAACGAGCGCAAGGTCCTCATCGAGCATCTCCTTGCTGTCCACGATGGGACGAATCTGCAGGAGGTAGAATGTTCCCGTCTTGTCGGGGTTGAGCTTCACGGCAAACTCTATCTCCACGGCGCGCCGCATCTCCTCCTGCCCGTACTTCTGCGCGTAGCGAAGCAGGGCGGCCAAGGGGAATACGTCGTGTTGCAGGATGTTGGCGAAGGTGATGACCTTGCGCCCTCCGGGATAGATGCCGTCACGGATAATCATGTCATAGGGGTCGTAGGTGGAAGCGATGAAGTTGAGCGCGCCGTCCTTCTCCGCCTCTTTCACCGGAAGTTTCAGGAGATTGAACCCGTCGTCGATGGAGAAATTCTCGCCCGCGTTCTTGGTGTCGAGGGCATAGAATTGCGTCTGCGTCTCACGCAGGGCCAGGTCGAGCTCGCTGGTCTGCAACACTTTTGTGGGGTGATAGGGACAGACGCGCAGGGTGAGCCCGCCGTCCACGATGTATTTGCCCAGCCCGAGCGCAAGGCTCACCACTCCCTCCTCGGCCTGTTCGTCGCCAATGGGGTAATAGTTGAGTGAGCGCGCCACGCCCGAAATGGACGGATAATAGCGGTCGCCGTATTGCGTGCCTACCACCTCTTGCAGGATGACCGCCATCTTTTCCTGGTCTATCACGTTGCTGGTAGCCTGCATATAGGCTTTGCTGTCGCGGTAGAACACGGAGGCGTAGACCCCCTTGATGGCGTCGCTCAGCATGCGGAGCATCTCGTACTTGTCCTTTATGTAGGGAATCATATAGGTGGAGTAGATGCCCGCGAATGGCTGGTAATGGGAGTCTTCCAACAGGCTCGACGAACGGACGGCAATGGGTGCCTTCACCACGTCGAAGAACGCGAAGAAGTCGTCCACCAGGCGGTCGGGCAATTTGGCCCGCAGGAAATGTTTGAGAATCACTTCGTCGGGCGCGTCGCTCAAGGCTATCTGATAGAGGTTGTTGGAGTCCATGAATTCATCGAACAGGTCGGTACAGAGCACCACCGTCTTAGGGATAGCCACGTTGGCGTTCTCGAACTGTTCGAACTCGGCGTGACGCTTCACCAGGTTGTCGATGAAGGCGAGGCCGCGTCCCTTGCCTCCCAACGACCCTTCGCCTATGCGGGCGAAGTTGGAATAGCTGTCGAACCGGTCGCGAAGGAACTCAGCCACCACACCGCGGTTCTTCATCTTGCGATACTTCACAATGGCGTCGAAGATGATCTGCCGATGGGCGTCCACGTCCTGCAGGGAGTCCCATGTAATCTGTTTCAGAAACTCCGCCACGGGGAACATGGCGCGCGAATAGAGCCAACGGGAGACGTGGTTGCGGCTGATATGATAGAGCATGGACTCGCGCGGCACCGTGAAGATGATGTTCTGCAACTCCTTCAGGTTGCGCACGCGGGCTATCTCCTCCATGGTGACAGGGTCGCGGAAGATGAAGTCGCCAAAACCAAAGTTGGCGGAGACGGCTTCGCGCAGGTCGATATTCATCTTCTTGGAGTTCTTGTCGATGAAGCTGGCACCGAACTTCTCCACTTTTTCGCGGTTGGACTCCTCCGACGACTCCATGATGAGAGGCACATAGGGGTCGCGCGAGCGGATTGTCTCCAGCAGGCGAAGTCCCGCGTTGGGGTCGTCTTTCCCTTCACGGGGGAAACTGGCGTCGGTAATGACTCCCAACACGTTGTCGCTGTATTTCTCGTAGAGCATCATCGCCTCTTCATAGGTACGGGTGAGCACAATCTTGGGCCGCCCCCTCATGCGCAGCGTGCTTTGGTGGGCGTTGAGCGCTTCGGTGGCGAACTCCTTGCTTTGGTTGAGGACAAACTTGTAGAGGTTGGGGAGCACGGACGAGTAGAAGCGGATGGAGTCCTCCACCAACAGAATCATCTGCACACCCACCTCCTTCACGTCGTGTTCGAGGTTCATCTTGTCCTCTATCAGTTTGATGATGGAGACCAACAGGTCGGTGTCGCCCAACCAGCAGAAGACATACTCGATGATGCTGAGGTCCTCATTCTCCATGCGCTTGGTGATGCCGTGCGAGAAGGGGGTCAGCACCACCAACGGAATCAGGGGGTGACGTTCCTTGATGCTACGGGCAATGTCGAAAGCGTCATTGTTGTCCGTTCCGGGCATGCAAATGACCAGGTCGTAGGTCATGACGGAGAGTTTCTGCCAAGCCTCTTCCTTGGTGGAAACCTGTGTGAACCGGGGCGGATAACGAAGGCTCAGGTTCATGTATTCGTTGAAAATCTTCTCGTCGACGCGTCCGTCGTCCTCCAGCATAAACGCGTCATAGGGGTTGGCCACCAGGAGGACGTTGAAGATGCGCTTCGTCATCAAGTCGACAAAGGATGTGTCTTTGAAGTAGAGTTGGTTGAGTTTGAACTTGCTAAGCATAGTATTGAGGTTACGTTACTTGTTCGGGTGAACAAAATTCGTCATAAATAGTGTAACCTGCAACATTCCGCCGCAATTTTGTTCGTAGGGAACGAACGCTTAATCTTCGTCCTCGCCTTCCGTGTCGTCCTCGTCTTCATCGAAGGAGAAGCCGAAATCGTCGAAAGCGAAAGGTTCGGAGGCGAACTCGTCGAGGCTGCGACGGTCTTTCTTGGTGGGGCGGCCCGTACCGCGTGCACGGTCCACGAAGCCGCTGATTTTGCTCATCTCAAGCAGTTCGTACTGGTCGGGCGTGGTGACGTTCTCCATTACCTCCGGCACGAGTTTCGCGCCAATCCGTTTCTCAATGGCTTGGAGCACCTTGAAAGAGTAGGTCACGGGGGGCTTGCGCACCTGCACCACCTCACCCGGTTTCACCATCTTGGAGGGCTTTATCTGTGCGCCATTGACGCTGACGCGTCCTTTCTTGCAGGCTTCCGCCGCAAGGGTGCGCGTCTTGAACAGGCGTACCGCCCACAACCATTTGTCTATCCGTGCCTCACTCATTTCCCGTTGTATTGGTTCATTGTATTCTCCAGTCCGGCCAAGCAGAAACTCTTGATAATCTCTATGGCTCGCTCCACCCTCTCGTCCATGGTCTTCAGGTCTTCCTCGGAGAAAGTTCCCAGCACGAAGTCTATCTGTCCGCCCTTGGGGAAATCGTTGCCGATGCCGAAGCGCAGGCGGGCGTAGTTCTGCGTGCCCAGTGTGGCGGCGATATGCTTCAGGCCATTGTGGCCGGCATCGCTGCCTTTGCCCTTCAGACGCAGCGTGCCGAAAGGCAGGGCGAGGTCGTCCACCACCACCAGTACATTCTCTATCGACACCTTCTCGCGCTGCATCCAGTAGCGCACGGCATTGCCGCTGAGGTTCATGTAAGTGGACGGCTTGAGCAGAATCAGCTCGCGTCCCTTGAGCGACAACGTGGCGGTGAAACCGTAACGGCCGTCCTCAAAAACAATATTGGATGCCTTGGCCAAGGCATCCAATATTCTAAATCCTATATTATGGCGGGTGCCTTGGTATTCGTCACCAATGTTTCCCAAACCCACAATCAAGTATTTCATTGACAGGATAGCGTTACGGTAATTACTTAGCCGCCGCAGCAGCACCTCTTGCCGCACGTGTCAACTTAACGCCGCAGACAACCGCGTCCTTTGCATTGAGCAACTCCAGTCCCTCGAAAGCGAGCTCGCCAACCTTGATGGTCTTGCCCAAGCCCAAGTTGGTAACGTTGACAATCAGCTTCTCGGGAATCTTGTCGTAGGTAGCCTTCACTTTCAGCTTACGAACCTGCAGCTGCAGCTTACCGCCGGCACGCACACCTTCAGCCAAACCTTCGAGTGCGACAGGCACTTCCATTACGATGGGTTTGTCATCGGAAATCTGCAGGAAGTCAATATGCAGGATATTGTCTTTTACGGGGTGGAACTGAATCTCCTTCATGATTGCCTTGCAGCTCTGTCCGTCGATGTCGAGGTTCACGGCATAGATATGCGGGGTGTAAACCAGGTTGCGGAGGCTGTCATTGGTGACAGTGAAAGGAGTGGCTACGGGAAGTCCGTTCTCGTCTTTCTTTACGCCATACAAGTTGCAAGGAACGTTGTTCGCCTTGCGGAGTTCGCGGGTTCCCTTCTTTCCAAGGTCTGTTCTCGCGGTACCCTTCAATTCAAAAGTCTTCATTCTTCTTTGAAATTTTGTGTTACTCTAAATTAAGTTTTCGGTCTCTTGCTTAATTCACCATCACACGATGTGCAAAAAGCGGCGCAAAGGTAGTGCTTCTTTTTGTAACATCCAACAAACAAGGGCTTAAAAATCAATATCTATCTTGATTTCGTCCTCTGTGGGGAGGCCAACGTCTCCTTCAGAACTGAATGTTTGGTCATCCGGTTCCTGCCTTAAACCCTGCGCTTGCTCCTCCTTGATGAAGCTGACGGCTTCCAGCAGCCCGGACATGAACTTCTCAAAGTCCTCTTGATAGAGGAAGATTTTATGTTTCTCGAAACTCACCTGCGACTCATCCCCGTCCCCCGACACCACCTTCTTGCTTTCGGTGATAGCCAGAAACATCTCATCCTTGCGGTTCTTCTTCACGTCCAGGTAATAGATGCGTTTGCCCGCTTTGATAGACTTGGAAAAAACAATCTCCTTATCCGAATCCACAACACTTTTCTTTTTAAGTTCATCCATACTTAACTTCGATTACTGTTTTCCGCACCAAAATTGACGATAATTTTCAGAATGAGCAAAGGAATGAGCAAGAATGTTGCACGCGGAGGAAAATTTAGGCCAAAGCGGCGTCCCCGATAGATTCAAGATAGAAGTGCAATCACAGCATCCCCTCGTCCAAAGTTCTATTTCTCCTGCAAATATTTGCAGTTAAAGGAGATAGTTCTTATA
>CAVFNZ010000037.1:0-19124 GCA_963624095.1 Clostridium sp. CAG:217
CACTTGGGATGCTTTGGCATATTGTGCCAATTTCAAAGTCTGTTTGCGAGGTGAAATATTGGCTACTGATACTAAATACTTATCCGGGAAATTCATCTTTTTTATGTCAAGATGACCGGATATGTTCATTTCGGCCGGGTCGTATGCATGAGGTATCAGTACAGTCTTGTCTTCACGAAGCAAACGTGGAAAATAGGCAAAGGCATTGCTCTTGTCGTAGATGTGCATAAATTGCACCATGTCCATGTAAGGCAATGCTTTCCAATAGGCAGCCTTCGATATCGAATTGGGTAATTTGTCCATAAACCTGTTCTTTATACGTTGATACCGTTTTGCGAGTTCTGACTTGTTGCTCTCAAAGTCAAATATCATCGAGAAGAACGTCTTCATACCTTTCTGCTTAGCCGTTTTGGCCATGTTTGCATCGGCCGATAAGAAGTGGATGATGTCTGCATCCTCCTGACTCTGTTCCCACCAGCGGGCAAACTGAATATCCACGCCGAGTTTACTGATTTCCTGCTGCAACTTCAAGGCGTGCGTGGTTTTACCACCCGGTGTGAGGTACGCACAAGTGCCGTCGTAAATTAAAACCTTCATGTTGTAATTTATTTGTTTCACATTCATTATCTCCGTCTCTTACATAGAGACGGGGATTCTCGCTAAACATCCTTCCCGAGTTTCCTGATGATTTTCTCGTTCGCTTCGTCCATCTGATTGACATCGATGCCGGACAAGTAGATTTGTGTGGTGCGCTCGGAGTCATGACCCAGGCATTGGCTGATGACGTGGAGTGGGATGTTGCTTTGGCTCGCCGCACTCGCCCATGAGTGACGGGCGACGTACATCGTCAAGGGGATGGAGAGGCCGATGGCTTCGCCTATCTTCCTCAGGTTGTAGTTGATGTTATGCAGGGTTGTGTCGTATCGCTTGCGGATGTCGGTTTCCTGTGTGATGATGGGGAGGAGGCGACAGCTGTCTTGTTGGTGATAGCGGTCAACAATCGCTTGCATCTCCTTGCGCCACTTTACGGATATCCGTTGGCCGGTCTTGCTGCGTTGGTAGGTGAGGACTCCGTTCCTGACGTTGCTTGCTTTGAGCTTGGCAATGTCTACGAGCGACATGCCACGGGTGTAGAAACTGAACAGGAAGATGTCCCGGGCGAAGGCTTTGGATGGAGATGCGGACAGGTCAAGGCGCAATATCTTGGCAATGTCGTCGGTGGATATCCCGCGCTTGACGGTCTTGGCTACGCCGGTGTAGACTTGGTCGAAAGGGTGCAGGTCAGTCGTTAGTCCTTCGTTGACGGCTCGGTTGTAAGCAGCTTGGAGGATGCGCATATAGAAGGAAACGGTGTTCAACGATACGCCTTTGGCTCTCAGCCACGCCTCGTATGACTTGACCATGGCCTGTGTGATGCCGTCCCATGAAATCTCCTTGCCGTTGCGGAAGGCCATGAAACTTTTCATTGTTGCGGCGTAGGTCTCTGATGTGCGAGTGTGCCCTTGTTCCCTCTGTCGCTTGATGATGCTCTGCATGTAGGCTTGGAACGACTGGAGAGAAGTAAGCTCCTTGTATTCTCGGACTACATCGTCCGCAGAATACTCCAGGCCGTTGTCGTTCAGCTTGCCGACTATCTTTGCGAAGCGTAGTCGGTCGTTCCGTATTCGACCAGCCAACTCATGGAGGTAGTTGAGGCGTTCGACGTCACAATCTTTGCTCCATACGATTATTTCGTCGTCTTTGCGCCATTCGGTGCCGTGTAGATGATAGTCCGTCCCGACTTGGCGAACCGTGCGGTTGCGTATCACTTGGTAGTAAAGCACGCCTTCTTTCCCGTCAACGGATGACTTTCTGAATTTGATTCTTACGGAAGTGGTATTCATATTCTTTCTTGACTTTGGGGTTATATGAATCGAATATAACGTGTGGGGAAGGTCGCACTGGTTACACGTGTTTGATTGACGTCTTTCTTTATCGTGCCATTTTACGGGCTTTGTAATGTTCCACGATAAAATAGTCGGGCGGATTTGCTCTTTATCTGATTTCGGTGTAATTTTGCGCCGTTTCTTAAGAAACGCACGGATGAAAGATAATAATTCCAATATAGCATGATTACATTTGTGACTTCTCTCTGCATACTCATCCTTGGGTATGCCCTCTACGGCCTCTTCGTGGAGCGCGTGTTCGGAGCCGACCCGAAACGGAAAACTCCTTGTTACACAATGGCGGACGGTGTGGACTATGTGCCAATGCCGACGTGGAAAGTTTACCTGATACAGTTCCTGAACATCGCCGGCACGGGACCTATCTTCGGTGCCATACAGGGTATCCTCTTCGGTCCGGCGGCTTTCCTGTGGATTGTGTTGGGCTGCGTGTTCGGCGGTGCCGTGCACGATTACCTCTCCGGAATGATTTCCTTGCGCAAGGGCGGTGTCAGTCAGCCAATCCTTGTCGGTCAGGAGATGGGGCAGCGGATGCACTACTTCGTCATGGTGTTCGTTCTCGTATTGCTGGTCATGGTGGGTGCCGTGTTCGTTACCACTCCTGCGGGTCTGTTGGCCAACCTGACCGGTGGACTGGGCGAGTGGTCTACACCGCTCTTCTGGTCCGTCATCATCTTCCTCTATTACATGATGGCTACCGTGTTGCCCATCGACAAACTGATAGGCCGCATCTATCCGGTATTCGGACTGGCGTTGCTGATTATGGCCGTCGGACTCCTTTGGGGCATCTTCGCCAAGGAGGGTAGCGTGCCGGAAATCACCGGGGCCTTTACCAATCATCATCCTGATTCTCCGATTCCTCTCTTCCCGGGTATCTGCATCACCATCGCCTGCGGTGCCGTGAGCGGATTCCACGCTACACAGTCGCCGATGATGGTGCGTTGCGTGAAGAACGAGAAACTTTGCCGTCCCGTGTTCTACGGGTCGATGATTACCGAGGGTGTCGTCGCGCTCATCTGGGCAGCCGCCGCCATCAAGTACGCCGATTCGCTGCAAGTGCCGGGCGACACGCCTTACGAGAAGCTGTTGGCCGCCATGACCGTCGACGGCCAGATAAACCCCGCCATCATCGTGAATGACATCTGCAATTCGTGGATGGGCAGTGTGGGTGCGGTGCTGGCCATGCTGGGCGTTATCGTTGCGCCCATCACCACTGGCGACACGGCGTTGCGCAGTGCCCGACTGATTGCTTACGACTTCTTCCGCATCAAGGATACGGGCATCGTCAAGCGTTTGCTCGTCAGTCTGCCTATCTTCGTGGCCGTCGTCCTGTTCATGATGATTCGTTTCGACATCCTTTGGCGTTACTTCGCCTGGGGCAACCAGACGCTCTCCATCTTCACCCTGTGGGCAGTCACAATCTGGATGGCTCGCCACGGCAAGCTCTTCATCGTTTCGCTGGTGCCGACCGTGTGGATGATGCTCACCTGCATCTCCTATATCTTGGTTGCCAAAGAGGGATTGGACTTGTCGCCCTTGGTTTCCAACGTGACGGCGTGCGCCGTGACGGTAGCTTCGCTGGTTCTCTTCTTCCGCTGGTATTACCGGAATAAGGCGAAAGGCTTCCGCGTTGACCAAGAGGCGTAAGGGGGTCAAGAACCCTAATGATACTAAAAGAGGCTGCTCCGTCAGGTCGGGGCAGCCTCTTTTGCAAAAGTGACGGAACTGTTCCGTTTATCCGTTTACTTCACCTCCCACGTGTCGTTGGTCATCAACAGCTCGTTGAAGTTGTGGTATTTCTTCTTTTCCTTCAGCTCTTCGATTTGCTCGGCAACGGCCGTCTCGTAGGTCGGCGCGTCGATGTCGCGAATCACGCCCAGGGCGACGGGGAAGTCCGGACCTTCCATCAACGCCAGCTTCAGCTGCAGGGTGTTGTCCTCGCAGTGCGCGTCGTGCACCAGGATGTCTTTCTCCGTAATGCCGTTCTCGCCCAGCTTCACCACTTTCAGTCCGAAACCCTCTTGCACCAGTCCGTACTCGTTGTTCTCACCGAAAAGCATCGGCTTGCCGTGAACCAGGTAGATGGCGTTCTTGGCACGTCCCTCGCGGTTGTACACGGAGTCGTGCGTGCCGTTGTTGAAGATGACGCAGTTTTGCAGAATCTCGCACACGGCGGCTCCCTTGTGTCGCTGGGCGGCTTTCAGGATTTCGATGGTGCACTCAGCGTCGGTAGCCACGGCTCTGGCGAAGAAACGTCCGCGCGCACCGAAGCAGAGCTCAGCGGGACGGAAAGGGTCTTCCACCGTACCGTAAGGGGAGGATTTGCTGACGAAGCCGCGGGGTGAGGTGGGGGAGTACTGTCCCTTGGTCAGGCCGTAGATGCGGTTGTTCAGCAGAATCATGTTGATGTCGATGTTTCGTCGGATGGCGTGAATGAAATGGTTGCCGCCGATGGCCAGTCCGTCGCCGTCGCCCGAAACCTGCCAAACGGTGAGGTTGGGGTTGGCAACCTTGGCTCCCGTGCTGATGGATGCGGCGCGCCCGTGAATGGTCTGCATGGCGTACGTGTTCATATAGTAAGGCAAGCGGCTTGAGCAGCCGATACCGGAGATGACGGCGGTCTCCCACGGCGCAATGCCAATCTCCGCCATCGCTTTGTGCAGTGAAGCCAGGAAGAAGTGGTCTCCACATCCCGGACACCAACGCGGTTGTCCTTTCTTATAATCTTTAGCTGTAAATTCGCTCATGATAATGTCTTTTTAAAGATGTACGTTTACTTGTTGATAATCTCTGTGAACGCTTTTACCAGTTCCTTCACCACGAAGGGCTGACCTTTCACCTGGTTGAACTGGTAAGGAGCGAATCCGTCTACTTTCATGCGCAGGTATCCGGCGAACTGACCTAAGTTCTGTTCGGCCACCACCACTTTCTTGTATCTCTTCAATACCTCGGCGGTGTTCTTCGGCAGCGGGTTGATGAATCCGAAGTGGGCCAACGCCACCTTCATGCCGGCGGCGTTCATCTCGGTCATGGCACTGTGGAGGTGTCCGTAAGTGCCGCCGAAGCCTACAATCAGCAAGTCCGCGTCGTCGGCGCGGCCTTCCACCTGCACGTCGGGTACGGGGATGCGTGCCACCTTCTCGGCGCGCTCTCTGCACATCATGTCGTGATTCTCGGGATTGGTGGAGATGGCTCCCGTCTTGCCGTCCTTCTCCAGACCGCCCAGGATGTGCATGTAGCCTTCCGTTCCGGGGATAGCCCAGTAGCGTACTTTCGTCTCCTCATTGCGGCGGTAAGGCGTGTAGTTGTCCTTCATCTCCGCCGTGGCGTAGGGCGGGTTGATGGCGGGGTAGCTGTTCAGGTCGGGCAGCTTCCATGCGGCCGAGCCGTTGGCGACGAACGCGTCCGTCAGCAGGATGACCGGGGTCATGTGCTCCAGCGCAATCTTACAAGCCGTGTAGGCAGCGTCGAAGCAGTCGGTCGGCGAAGTGGCTGCGATGACGGGCATCGGGCTCTCGCCGTTGCGGCCGAAGAGTGACTGCAGCAGGTCGGTCTGTTCCGACTTGGTGGGCAGACCGGTGGACGGACCGCCGCGCTGAACGTCCAGGATGACCAACGGAAGCTCGGTGATGACAGCCAGGTTCATGGCCTCGGACTTCAGACAGATGCCCGGGCCGGAAGTGGAAGTGACGGCCAGTGCGCCGGCAAACGAAGCACCGATGGCGGAGGCGCATCCCGAAATCTCGTCCTCACATTGCACGGTAGTCACACCGAGCGATTTGTGTTTCGACAGTTCGTGGAGCACGTCCGTTGCCGGGGTGATGGGGTAAGATCCCAAGTAGAGTTTCAGTCCGGCCTTCTCGGCGGCGGCGATGAAACCGTATGCGGTGGCCTTGTTGCCGGAGATTTCCATGTAGCGTCCGGGAACTTTGGTCTTGCTCTCTATGCGGTAAGTGTTCGATACGCTGGCGTGCGTGTTGTGTCCGTAGTCGTAACCGGCGTGGATAACCTTGATGTTGGCCTCGGCAACCTCCGGCTTCTTGGCGAATTTCTCGCGGATGAAGTTCTCCGCGATGGAGAGGTCGCGGTTGAACAGCCAGCAAACCAAGCCTACGGCGAACATGTTGCGGCACTTCAGCATCGACTTGTTGTCCATGCCCGAGTCGCTGAGGCAATCCTTCACCATTTGTGAGATAGGGGCAGCGATGACATCCTGTTTGATGCCCATTTCGCTGATGGGGTCGTTGGTCTTGAACTCGGCTTTCGCCAAATCGCTCTCCTCGAAAGCGTTGGTGTCGATGATGATGCAGCCGGTCGGCTTGGTGAACTTGTACTGGGTCTTCAACGCGGCGGCGTTCATGGCCACCAACACGTCGCACTGGTCGCCCGGGGTGTAGACCTTGTCGGCTCCAACGCTTACCTGAAAGCCGGAAACACCGGTCAGCGAACCTTGCGGAGCACGGATGTCTGCCGGATAGTCGGGGAATGTACTGATGTCATTTCCTACTGTGGCCGAAACCGTTGAGAAGATGTTACCTGCCAACTGCATTCCGTCGCCGGAGTCTCCGGAGAAGCGGACAACGACTTTCTCTAACTCTTTTACTTCCATTTCGTTTGCTTATTTATTAAGTACTAACCTAAGAATTGTTTACTTCGTGCAAATTTCGCAAATCTTCCGTAACCGACAAAGAAAAACCTTATAAATATAACAGATAGTCAGTATATTTCCTTTTGTTCGCTATGGCCTTGTTTCTTTCTTTTCTTCTTGCGAGATTGTGAAAATGCGATTTTGTGTAATGTTCGTGCAACTATTGTGACGATTAAATGAAACATGTACATATCAGATTGTAACATTCTCGATTGGGATTAAGAAATCCGAAAGGAATCCGTTTGTGACTTTATCCTTCTGTTTTGCCTTACATATAGCATAATTATGCGTCAAGTTGACAACGTTTAGTCTGGTCGGCGGATTTTCTGCTTTCGTCTCATGAATGGGATGGCGACAAAGCGCATGCGGACGATTATCGGTGCTTTCGCTTTGTCACTTTGCAAAAAGTGTGTAACTTTGCCACCGCTTTCGGCTTTGTAGTTCAACGGATAGAACGTGGGTTTCCTAAACCTAAAATATGGGTTCGATTCCCATCGGAGCTACGGACAGGCGTCAGGCTTTCCCTCCTAACGGGGGATGGTCTGACGCTTTTTGTTTTATATGAACGAAAGGAGGGAGGGTATTAGGGTGAAACGTAGGCGGAACACGAAGGGAAGGCGAAGGAGAAGAGATAAAGACAGGACGAAAGGGGAGGAACACATAGGAAGGACGAAGGGGTGTAGACGAAGGATAGGATAGAGGTGAGAAACACGAAGGAGTGTAGAAGAAAGAAGGGGTTGAGGGGAGGAACGCGATGGAGTGACGAAGGAGAGGCGAAGAAAGATAAGGTCGAAGGGTGGAACACGAAGGAGAAGCGAAGGAGGGAAGACGAAGGATAGAATGAAGGGGCGTAACCCGAAGGGCGAGGAACATAGGAAGGGGAGGAAACAACAGGAAAGCAAAAAGAGGACGCACCGTCACCGGTACATCCCCTTCTTACATTAAATTATAGACTAATACTTACACCTATGTCTGATGATTGTTCCCGTCCGCTGTCTTGTACCCGGGCGGCTAACCGCTGCGTTCGCGTCTTGGAGGGACGGACGGAAACGCTTTTACTGTTGTCCGCCACCCAACGCCTGGTAGATGGTCACTACGCTCTGCATCTGGGCGAAGCGGTTCGACACTTGCGTCAGCTGTGCGCTGAGCAGGGTCTGACGGGCGGTCAACACCTCCAGATAAGTGGTGTTGCCGTGCTCCATCAGCAGGGCGGTCTTCTCTACGGCGCGCTCCAGTGACTCCACCTGTTTGTCGTATTCCTCGGATTTCTCCTTGGCGGTCTGGTAGCTCGTCAAGGCGTTGTTCACCTCCACACCGGCGTTCAGCACGGTCTGCTGGAAGTTGAGGCGAGCCTCCTCCTGCTTGGCTTTCGCAATCTTGTACTGCGCAATGTTCTGTCCCTTGTTGAACAGCGGCTGGGTGAGTGAACCCACGGCCGAGGCCAACAGCTTGCCGGGGTTGACGATGCCCGCGCCGGAGTTGTTGCTCCAGCCGGCACTACCGCTCAGCACGATGGAAGGATAGAACGATGAACGGGCTTGGTTCACGCCGTAGAAGGCACTCTCCAGTCCTCGTTCGGCATTGCGTACGTCAGGACGGTTGGAGAGCAGCTGCAAAGGAACGCCTACGCTGAAGCTCTCCGGCAACACTTGACCTCCCAGCTTGCCGCGTCCGATGGCGTGGGGCACTTCGGCCAACACGTTGCAGAGAGCGTTCTCGGTCTGCTTCAGTTGGTCGTGGAGGTCGAGCACGGTGGTGCGGACGCTATGGTAAGCGGCCTCCGTCTGTGCCACGGCCGCCTCGGTCGTCAGACCGACGTCCATCAACGCCTGTGTCTTCTCCACGCTCTCTTTCCACACCTGTTCGGTGCTCTCGGCGATGCGTATTTGCTCGTCGAGCATCAGCAGCGTGTAGTAGGTGTTGGCGATGTTGGCAATCAGTTGCGTCTTCACGGCCTGCTCGTAGTCCTTGCTCTGGGCCAACAGGGCCTGAGCCTGACGTTTGCCGTTGCGGACGCGTCCGAAGATGTCCAGTTCCCAGCTTGCCGTGACGGGCAGCGTGTAGGTCTGCGTGGCCTTAGCCCTGTCGTAACTGCTTGCCGTCCCTTGCGGAGCGAGTGCCAGTGCGGGCAGGTAGGCCAGCTTGGACGAGAGCAGCGTCGCCTCGCTCTCCTTCACGCGCTGTTGTGCCGTGAGCAGGTTGGTATTGTTCTGCAGTCCTTTCTCGATGAGGCTTTGCAGTTGAGGGTCGGTGAACACTTCGCGCCAACTGAGGTTGCCCAGGCTGTTCACGCTGTCCGTGGCGTTCACCTCCTCGCCGAAGAGCCCCTCGGGAACCTCCGTCGCCGGCTTGTATTTGGTGTAGATGCCGCAGCCGCTCAACATGGCGGCCGCTGACAAAAGGCATATTATCTTTTTCATCTTAACTTACTCTTTATTGTCCTTAAATGCACTCTTCTCTTCGTTGCTTCTCTCGCGCTCGGCAATCACCTGTGCGTCGGCTTCCTCTTTCAGAGCCGGACGGATGCGCTCCTGCAGGAACTCAAAGGCGATGTAGAACACCGGAACCACGAAGATCAGGGCCAACGTTCCGACCAACAGACCTCCCACAACGCCGGTTCCCAACGCGCTGTTGCCGTTCGCTCCGGCACCCGTTGAGAACATCAACGGCAACATACCGAAGATCATGGTCAACACGGTCATCAGGATAGGACGGAAACGAACCTGTGCCGCCGTGTAGGCCGACTCGATGATGCCCATTCCCTTGCGGCGACGCTCGATGGCGAACTCCGTAATCAGGATGGCCGTCTTCGCCAACAGACCAATCAACATGATGACACCGGTCTGCAGGTAGATGTTGTTCTCCAGTCCGAAGAAGCGGGCGAACAGGAAGCTGCCCATCAGTCCGAACGGAACGGAGAAGATGACGGCGAACGGCACCAGGAAGCTCTCGTAGAGGCAGGCCAGAATCAGGTAAATCAACAGCGTGCAGACCGCGTAGATGAATACGGTGGACGAACCGCTGCTCTCCGACTCCTCGCGCGAGATGCCGCTGTAGTCATAGCCGTATCCGTTGGGCAGGGTCTGCGAAGCCACCTCGTCAATGGCCTTCATCGCCTCACCGGATGAGTATCCGTCGGCCACGCTCACGTTGGCGCTGATGGAGCTGAACAGATTGAAACGGGTCGAGGTCTCGGCTCCCAAGGTCTTCTTCAGCGTGACGAACTGGCTCAATGGAGCCATCTCGCCGCCGTTGCGCAGATAGAGGTTGTTGAGCGACTGCTCATCGAGGCGGTATTTCGGCGAAGCCTGCATCATCACACGGTAAACCTTACCGAACTGGTTGAAGTTGGAGGCGTACGAACCACCGCAGTAGCTTCCCAACACGGCAAGCACGTCGGACGGGGAAACGCCGGCACGCTTACACTTGGCGGCATCCACCTCCACGGAATACTGGGGGAAGTTCATGGCGTAAGAGGTGTAGGCCATGGCGACCTCCGGACGTTGGTTCAGGGCCATGAGGAATTTCATGGTGTTGTTGTAGAACGTCGCCTTGTCGCCGCCCGCCTTGTCCTGCAGGTGGAGCTCGATGGAGTTACCCATACCGTAGCCCGGAATCATACCCGGTTGGAAGGTAAAGATTTGCGCCTCCTTGATTTGCGCGAATTGTGCGTTGAGGCGTTTGATGACGGCATCCGAACTGTGTTCCTTGCCGCCGCGCTCGCTCCAGTCCTTGAGGCGGACGATGAGCGTACCGTAGGAAACGCCCTGTCCGGAAATCAGTCCGTAACCGGCTACGCTGGAATACTTGTCCACCTCGGGGGTGTTCCTCAGAATCGTGTCCACGCGCTCCAGTATCTTGTTGGTCTGTTGCAGTCCGCTACCGGGTGACGTGCTGACGTTGATCATGCAGACACCCTGATCTTCCTGCGGCACCAAGCTGGTTCGGGTGGTGCTCATCAGGTAAACCAGCAACACGCCGGCGGCCACGAGCGAAGTCCACACCATCCAACGGTGATGGATGAAGAACATCAGTCCCTTCTTGTACTTGCCCAGCAGGGCGTTGAACGAGGCGTTGTAGGCGGCGCGCACGCGGCCGTTGATGCTCTTGGCACTCTTCGTTCCGTCAGACGGACGCATCATCATGGCGCAGAGGGCAGGACAGAGGGTCAGGGCGTTGATGCACGAAAGACCCACGGCGGTGGCCATCGTGATACCGAACTGGGTGTAGAAGATACCCGAGGTGCCGCCCATGAAAGTTACCGGGATAAACACGGCCATGAAGACGAACGTACACGAGATAACGGCCATCGTCACGTCGCTCAAGGCATCCTTCGTGGCGAGGTATGAAGACTTGTAGCCCACGTCGAACTTCGCCTGCACGGCTTCCACAACCACAATGGCATCGTCCACCACCGTACCGATGGCAAGCACAAGGGCGAACAGCGTAAGGATGTTGATGCTGAAGCCAGCCATCATCAGGCAGGCGAAAGTTCCGACTAAGGAGACAATAATGGATATTGAAGGAATCAGGGTACTCTTGAAATCCTGCAAGAAGAAGTAAACCACCAGGATGACCAACAGGATGGCGATAATCAAGGTCTTCACCACCTCGTGGATGGACTCGAACAGGAAGTCGTTGGAGCTCATCATCTTCGCGAACTCCACGCCCTTGGGCAGGTCCTTGCTCAGCTCTTCGAGCAGGGCATCGATTTTCTCGTTCACGCTGGTGGCGTTGGCACCGGCTACCTGGAACGAGAGGAACGTACACGAGGGCATGCCGTTCAGCGTGCTGTGGAAGCTGTAGGAGAGTGAACCCAGTTCCACGTCGGCCACGTCCTTCACGCGGAGCACGTTGCCGTCTTCGTCCGAACGGATGACCATGTTCTTGAACTCATCGATGCTCGTCAGGCGGCCTTTGTACTTCATCGTGTACTGGAAGGTGTTGTCGGAGTTCTCGCCGAGCGCACCGGTCGGTGCCTCGATGTTCTGCTCACCCAGGATGGCGGTGATGTCCGACGGGACGAGTCCGTACTGCGCCATCACGTCCGGCTTCAGCCAGATACGCATACTGTAGGTGTCGCCCAGCTCCATCACGTCGCCCACGCCGTCAATACGCTTGATTTGGGGGATGACGTTGATGTCGAGGTAGTTGGAGAGGAAGTGCTCGTCGTAGGTGCCGTCTGTGCTGACCAACGCTCCAATCTGCAGGAAGCTGGTCTGGCGTTTCTGCGTGGTGACACCGATTCTCGTTACTTCCGAAGGCAGCAGACCCTGCGCTTTGCTCACGCGGTTCTGCACGTTGACGGCGGCCATGTCAGGGTCGGTTCCCTGTTTGAAGAAGACCTGGATGGTGGCCGAGCCTGAGTTGGTGGCTGTGGAGCTCATGTAGGTCATGTTCTCTACGCCGTTGATGCTCTCTTCGAGTGGCATGATGACACTCTTCTGCACCGCGTCGGCATCGGCACCGGTGTAGGTGGCGCTCACCATCACGGTAGGCGGCGCAATGTCCGGATACTGCTCCACAGGCAGGTTGAAGAGCGAAATTAGTCCCACTGCCAAGGTAAGGATAGAGATGGACACTGCCATCACGGGACGTTTGATGAATATATTTCCTTTCATTTCTTTCTGTTTTTATTTGTTTGTTCAGCGGATGACCGTCGGACGTTATTTCACTTGTGCGCCCTCGCGGACCAGTCCGGCTCCGTCGGCTATGATTTCCTCGCCGGCAGTCAGTCCGTCAGTGACGATGTAGCTCTGTCCGTCGTTACCGGGAGCCACGGTAATCAGTGAAGAAACGGCCTTTCCGTCCACCACCTTGTAAACCAGAATCTTGTCCTGCATGCTGACGGTAGCCGCCTGCGGGATGACGATGCAATTCTTGTAAACCGAAGGGATGATGACGTTGCCCGATGCGCCGCTACAGAGCAGACGGTCGGGGTTGGCGAACACGGCGCGCGCCGTCACCGTGCCGGTCTGGCGGTCGATTACGCCGCTGATGCTTTCAATCTTTCCCTTGAGCGGATAGATGGAGTTGTCGCTCAGTCGCAGTTCCACCTCCGTCATGTTCTCCAGCATCTTGTCCAGTGAGCCGTACTGACGGGTCAGCTCCAGACGCTGATTCTCGTTCATCGAGAAGTAGACGTACATTTCGGAGTTGTCCGACACCGTAGTCAGCGGTTTGGCGATGCTTGCGCTCACCAGTGCGCCCACCCGGAAGGGGATTGTGCCGGCCACGCCGTTGGCGGGGCTCTTCACCTCGGTATAGGAGAGGTTGTTGCGGGCGTTCACTTCCTGCGCTTCCGCCTGCGCCAGCTGGGCCTTTGCGCTCAGGTAGCTGTTCTCCGCCGTCTTCAGGTCGAAAGCCGAAACCACCTTCTTGTTGTACAGTTCCTGACGGCCCTCGTAATTCAGTTTCGCCGTGCTCAGGGCAGCCTTCGCGGCTTCCACGTTGGCGGTGGCCGTCTTCAGGGCCGCACGGTACGGCACCTGGTCGATGACGAACAGCGATTGTCCTTTCTTCACCGTTTCACCTTCGGTGATGCATACTTTGGTGATGGTTCCCGACACCTGCGGATAGATGCTGATGTCCTGCCGTCCCTGGATGGAGGCGGAGTAGCTTGTGCTGACCGTCTGGTCGCTGGTCTCCACCTTCATGGTTTTATACGTAGCGGCACCTTGTGCCTGGGGCGCGTTCTTGCACCCCGTGATGAGGCTGCAGCTTACTAAAAGCATAAGTGCTGCAATGTTGAGATTCTTTTTCATTGATCTAACCATTTTGTTTATTATTGTCTCCCTATTGAAATCGTTGAATACTCTATTCGAATTTCGAGTTGCAAAGATAATGTGTTTTGCAACATAGTTTTACGGGAATATGTATATTGTGATGTTCAAAATAGGAACACATCCCTTGCTTTTAATAATAATTGTCTTACTTTTGTGGATTATTTAAGAAGTGTTATGGAGATATTTAGACTGCCTGAGCATGAGGACTTCTATTACGGGAACGTGAACATTCAGCGTCCGGACAATACGATGTTGAAGTTCTACGACTTTTTCCTCCTTTATTGCAACAAGGGAAACGGAAGTTTGATGATTGACTTGAAAGAGTATGAGGTACACGAACGGATGCTGGTGGTCATCTTGCCCGGCAGCATCGTCTCCGGCGTGAATGTCGGCCAAGAGCTGGACCTGTCGCTGATTATCTGTTCGCAGACCCTGTTTCAGGAAGCCTCGTTCCGTCTTGACGTTTCCTTTTTCGACTATCTGAAGAACAATCCCATGTTCATGTATGACGCTTACCGCAAGGAGATTGTGCAGGACTTCATGGTTTCCATCGGCTTGCTCTACGGGAACAAGGCGCACAAGTTCCGCCTGCCCATTTTCAAGAACCTGCTACAGTGTTTCCTCATGGATGTCTGCGACAAGGCCTTGAGCGACGCGGATAGTGCCGAACAGCCCAAACTTACCCGTCAGGAGATGATTTTCAAACGTTTCATCGACTTGGTTCACGTCAACTACATCGAGCAGCGCGAGGTGTCGTTCTATGCGGACAAGCTCTGCATCACGCCGCGCTACCTTTCGTCTGTTGTCAACAAGGTGAGCGGTCACACGCCCAAGGAGTTTATTGACCGGTTTGTCGTGCTGGAGATAAAGGCCTTGTTAGAGTCCACCGACCTCAGCATGCAGCAAATAGCCTCGCAGTTGCACTTCCCCGACCAGTCTTTCTTTGGTCGCTTCTTCAAGAAGCACACCGGGGTCATGCCGAGCCGCTACCGCTCCGAACGCAGGTAAAGTTCGCATGCTCTGAATACTGGTAGAGGATTATCCTCCGAACCCTGCTAAGTTCGCTACAGCTCCGAGCACCGCTAATGTTTGCTTGCCCCGAGTTCTAGTAGAGGATTCTCCTCGAACGTCTGCAAGGTTCGTTCCGGGCACCGATAAGGTTTACCCCGAACGCTTTTCGGTGAAATTCGGCTCTGGGTTTCCGTTCGTTCCCCTTTCCTGCTTCCAACGTCTTGTTTCCGGCAAGGTCTCCGTTTACTTTCAACGGTTTGCCGGCAAGGTCTCTGTTTACTCCCAAAGGTTTATTATCCCCGGCAGTTGTCCGCGGCGGTCTTGATTTGTTTCCAGTTGTCGCGGAGGGCTTGCATGGATGGAAACAGGAGGTTCGCGCCTTCGTCCAGCAGCACCTCGTCGCTGAGCGGACCGGTGTTGACGGCTATGGTGAAGATGCCCGCACCCACGCCGGCCCTCACGCCCAAGGGGGCGTTCTCCACCACGATGGCCTCGTTGGGTTTCAGTCCGCCCTTCCGCAATGCCATCAGGTAAGGCTCCGGGTTCGGCTTGCCATACTTCACGTCGAAGGCCGTCACCATGAGCGATGGTTGGAAGATGCCGGGGTAGCTGCTGTTCAGCCGGTCAATCAGCGTGGACTGACCCGACCCCGTCACCAGCATGCAGAAGAGCCCTTCCGCCTTCATCCCTTCCATCAGCTCGCGCGCGCCTTCCATCGGCCGCGCCTCCGGGTAGCGGTTGAAGGCTGCGGTCTTCGCCCGGTAGATGGCTTCCACTTCCTCCTCCGTGGCATCCCTCCCCAGCTCGCGCTGGTAGACCACGTTGATGGTGGAGGAGCCTGTGCGCCCCTCGTGCAGGTAAGCCTCTTCGCACGAGAGGTTGTGGCCGAACGCTGCCAGTGTGTCGTGCCAGGCCTGTGCATGGTAAGGCATGGAGTTGAACAACACGCCGTCCATGTCGAACAGTACGGCTCGCAGCCGCAGGGCATCGTAGCCGTGCCGTTGCAGGTATTTCTTTATCGCTTCTTCAAACATAATCTTTAGAAATTATAGCCCAGGCTGACGTAGTAGCCCAGCTTCTTGGTAATGTTAGAGTAACTCAATGTGGCTTCCAGCGGACCAAGGAAGGTGTCGTAGCCGTAGGACACGCCCGCTCCCCAGAAGGTTTTGGCGAAGATGCCGTTCCATGTGGTCCCTTTCTTCTGAAACCCCACGTTGCCCGCAGCGGTCAGGTACTGGTTGCCGCCGATGCGTTGCCGCAGTTTCATGCCGCCGATGATGGTGTTAGCGTTGCTCGGTTGCATATAGCTGATGCCAACAAACGGCATTTGCTGGGGCAGGAACTTGCCCGCCGTGTCGCCGCCGATGACGTTCATCAGCGGGAACGAGTAGGAGTTGTTCTTGGCGAAGATGACGCGGCCGCAAGTCCACGGCAGCAGGGTGGTGCGGTTGCGCAGCGGGATGGCGGTCTCCCACGCCATGGCGAGGATGGGCACCGGACGGCTGTTGTTGTACTTCACCAGGTTGTCGGTGTAGACCGAAACGTTGATGTTCCACTTCATGCCCGAGGTGGGGTAGGTGCGCCTATTGTAAGAGTCGAACTGCATCTGTCCGTAGTAGGCGAAGAAGTTCTCGTTCTCCACCTCCTCGACGTTGCCGTAGCCCACCGGCAGGAGGAAGTCCTTGAAGTGGAAGTTCTCGTACTTCATGCCGAGGCTGAAGCGTATGTCGTGCCAGCCGTGTGAGATGTTGAAGTCTCCCAAGTGGTGAACGAAGGAGTAGGTGCAAATCTTCCGGTTCTTGTGATAGAGGTCCAGGTCGTTGTAGCTCAGTTCGTAGGCGGTGTTGATTTCCCAATTGGTGTTGAACGGGTGGACGGTGTAGTCGAGTCGTCCGAGCAGCAGCCTTCCCAACCGGACCGTGAGGGCCAGGTTGCGCGACTTCTTCTCGTTCAGGTAGACGTTCGTGTTGAAGATGAGTGCCGCCAACGATTCGTTGTCGAAGCGTACGCCCACGTTGATGCTGTTGGCCGGTTTCTTGCCCGGGTCAATCTCCGGCACCATCGTTATGTTTTCCTCGTCGGGCACGGCGATGGGGCGGTTGCGCTTGGCTTGGTAGTTCTTGGGGATGCCTATTTTCTTCTTCAGCAGCTGGAGGCTGTCCCACAGGGCGCGCGTGGACTGCTCGCCTCGGTTTATCATCGTGTCGATGGCCGCCTTGTTGAAGCTTGCCGCGGAGTAGTCGTTGGCGGGTACTTTGATGTAGACGTCGCTCGCAGCCACGTTCTCCTTGTACTTGTTCTGCACCATCAGGTCCACTATCTGTCCCATCACCTCCACCACCGTGTTCAGCTTGTCCGCCTTGGCCAGCTCTTGCTGCACGTCCACGCCGATGACGATGTCCGCTCCCATCTTCCTGGCGATGTCCACGGGATAGTTGTTGCTCAGTCCGCCGTCCACCAGCACCATGCCGTTCCACCGCACCGGTTGGAACACGCCCGGGATGGACATACTCGCCCGCATGGCGAGTGCCAGCTTGCCGCTGTAGAACACGTATTCGCTGCCGTCCACCAGGTTGTGCGACACGCAGGCGAACGGTGTCGGCAGTTTGCGGAAGTTGATGGAGTCCTGGTAGCCCTCGGTCAGTTGGGAGAAGAGCCGGGCCAGGTTGCGCCCCTGCACCAGTCCGCCCGTCAGCGCGTCCTTGGGCGTTTTCTTGAAGGGGATGGAGAGCGTGTACTGTTCCGATCTCATCTTGTTCACGAGCAGCTCGTCCTTGCGGTCCGTGCCGTCCGTCAACAGGTAAATCCAGTCTTGCGAGCGTATCAGACTGTCCATCTGCTGCGTGGAGTAGCCAATGGCGTAGAGTCCGCCGATGATGGAGCCCATGCTGGTTCCCACCATATAGTCGATGGGGATTCCGGCCTCCTCAATCACCTTCAACGCTCCGATGTGCGCGGCACCTTTCGCCCCGCCTCCGCTCAGCACCACGGCCACCTTCTTGCGCGGCGCGGCCTGTGCCGTCACCCCCGTCAGCAGACAGAGGAGTGAAAGAAAGAATACAACTCGTTTCATCAATGTAGTTCCCGTAACGGTGTTCCCGCAATATAATATAATAATGTATGGTACGTGGCAAACGACCTGTCGGTCATAAGCCGTGTGGCCCCGTCATGCGGCGAGGCGCACTCCCTAAACGTGTACAAAAAGCATACCAAAGCCAAGGCAAAGCAAAGTCCGGAAAGCCTTTTCAGGGTAGAAAGAAGGTTTCCCGGACTCTCTCGGTCAGTTTTGTCTTTCGCTTAGAGACGTGCCTGTATGGCCTTTGACTCCGCTTCGTAACCCGGCTTGTTGAGCAGGGCGAACATGTTCTTCTTGTAAGCCTCCACACCCGGTTGGTTGAACGGATTCACGCCGAGGATGTAGCCGCTGATGCCGCAGCCTTTCTCGAAGAAGTAAATCAGCTGTCCCAGGTAGTATTCGTTCAGTTCGGGCACAATCAGTCGGATGTTGGGCACACCGCCGTCCACATGGGCCAATTGGGTGCCCAGCTCGGCCATCTTGTTCACTTCGTCCACGCGCTTGCCTGCCAGGAAGTTCAGTCCGTCCAAGTTCTCCTCGTCGAAGGGTACTTCCTGCTTGCGGTTCGGCTTCTCGATGGAGATTACCGTCTCGTAGATGGTGCGTTCGCCCTCCTGAATCCATTGTCCCATGGAGTGGAGGTCGGTGGTGAAGTCTACCGACGCGGGGAAGATTCCCTTGTTCTCCTTACCCTCGGACTCGCCGTAGAGTTGTTTCCACCATTCGGAGACGTAGTGGAGTTTCGGGTGGAAGTTCACCAGGATTTCTATCTTCTTGCCGCCTTCGTTGTAGAGGGCGTTGCGTGTGGCCGCGTATACGGCCGACGGGTTCTCGGCGAATGGCACGTCGCTGGCGGTCTGCGCCTCCATGACCTTCGCTCCTTCCACCAAAGCCGTGATGTCGAATCCGGCTACCGCGATGGGCAGCAGACCCACCGGTGTCAGCACGGAGAAGCGTCCGCCCACGTTGTCGGGGATGACGAAGGTCTTGTAGCCCTCCTTGTCGGCAGTGACGCGGGCCGCGCCCTTGCGTGCATCGGTGATGGCTACGATGACCTTCCGGGCCGTCTCCTTGCCGCGCTGTTCCTCGCACTGGCGTTTCAGGAGGCGGAACGCCAAGGCCGTCTCGGTCGTCGTGCCGGACTTGGAGATGTTTATCACACCGAACTTTTTGTTCTTCAGGTAATCGGTCAACTCAGCCAGGTAGTCCTCGCTGATGTTGTTGCCGGCGTAGATGATGACCGGGTTGCCCGTCTCTTTCCGCAGCCACTGGAAGCTGTCGGACAGAGCCTCGATGACCGCCTTCGCACCGAGGTAGCTGCCGCCGATGCCGGCCACGATTACCACCTCGCAGTTGTCGCGCAGCGTTTTCGCCGTTGCTTTAAGGTCGTCCAGATGTTCTTTCGTGATGGACGAGGGCAGATGCAGCCATCCCAGGAAATCGTTTCCCTGGCCTGTTCCTTTTTCAAGCATGTCCATTGCGGACTTCACCTTAGGCTCATAAGCCTTGATTTTCTCTTCGGAGACGAATCCCTTGACTTTTTCGATGTTTAAAGTAATATTATTCATGGCTTTTTAGGATTAAAAGTTTTATCTGAGTGAATCTGTTAGCAACTTAATCTCAATCATGGGCGAGATGCGTTCGTAGAGTATGTTGTAGAC
>CAVFNZ010000038.1:0-18969 GCA_963624095.1 Clostridium sp. CAG:217
CCCATCTCCTTCTCGTGAACGAAAGACATCACCATGTCGTAGGAGGATGACCAGAGAATGGCACCCGCCACTTGCGAAAGCCATCTCTTCCGGACAAAATTGATGTCCAAAGCAAAATAAGTGGGAACAAAGACCTAAGGGTAAACCACAAATGACTACCTTTGCGGAAATTATAACCTCAAACGACTGTAATATGAAAGGTATTGTATTGGCCGGTGGTAGCGGGACACGGTTATATCCCATCACCAAAGGAATCAGCAAGCAACTTATCCCCATCTTTGACAAACCGATGATTTATTATCCGCTTTCCGTCCTGATGCTGGCGGGTATCAGGGAGATTCTGATTATCTCCACTCCGTATGACCTGCCCGGATTCAAGCGTCTGTTGGGCGACGGCAGCCAGTTTGGCGTACGTTTCGAGTATGCCGAACAGCCCTCACCGGACGGACTGGCACAGGCTTTCATCATCGGTGAGAAGTTCATCGGTGACGACAGCGTTTGCTTGGTGTTGGGCGACAATATCTTCTATGGTTCCGGTTTCACGGGTCTGCTCCGTCAGACGGTGAAGATGGTGGAGGAAGAGGGCAAGGCCGCCGTCTTCGGCTATCAAGTGAGCGACCCGGAACGCTATGGCGTGGCGGAGTTCGACAAAGAAGGCAACTGCCTCAGCATCGAGGAGAAGCCGGCCCGACCAAAGAGCAACTACGCCGTGGTGGGACTCTACTTCTACCCCAACTCGGTGGTGGAGATTGCCAAGCACATCAAGCCCTCCGCCCGCGGTGAACTGGAGATTACCACCGTCAACCAAGAATACCTGCGGCAACAGATACTGAAAGTGCAGACCTTGCAACGCGGTTTCGCCTGGCTCGACACCGGCACGCACGACTCCCTGTCCGAAGCTTCCACCTTCATCGAGGTGATAGAGAAACGCCAGGGACTGAAGGTGGCCTGTCTGGAGGCTATCGCCTACAACCGGGGGTGGATTTCCAAAGAGACACTCCTGGAGGTGGCGCAACCGATGGCCAAGAACGACTACGGGAAGTACCTGATTCGTCTGGCGGAGAGCAAGTAACACGACAAAAGCATAGATAAAGGATATACATGGAAGTTATCAAGACAGCCATCGACGGCGTGGTCATCATAGAGCCGCGCGTCTTCAAGGACGCGCGCGGTTATTTTTTCGAGAGTTTCTCCCAAAGGGAGTTCGATGAGAAAGTGCGCCCCATCCGCTTCGTGCAGGACAACGAGAGCATGTCGTCCTATGGTGTGATGCGCGGACTCCATTTCCAACGTCCACCGTTCACGCAGAGCAAAATCGTCCGTTGCGTGAGGGGAGCCGTGCTGGACGTGGCGGTGGATTTGCGCGTGGGTTCACCCACCTACGGAGAGCATGTGACGGCGGAACTGACGGAGGAGAACCACCGGCAGTTCTTCATCCCCAAGGGTTTCGCCCACGGGTTTGCCGTGCTGAGCGAGACGGCCGTGTTCCAATACAAGTGCGATGAGTTCTACCACCCCGAGGCGGATGGCGGCATCAGCATACTGGACGCGGACCTGCATATCGACTGGCGCATCCCTACGGAGAAGGCGCTGCTGAGCGAGAAGGATACCAAACACCCGCTGCTGAGGGAGTTCGTCTCACCGTTCACGATGGACATGCATAACGACTAACGTAACAAAGGACTGAAAGATATGAACATATTGGTAACGGGAGCCAACGGACAGCTTGGCAACGAGATGCAGCTGGTCTCCAAACAGAGCGATGACCATTACCTCTTCACCGACGTGGCCGAGGGCTACACGAAGTTGGACATCACCAACCTTGAGGAGATACGGCGCATGGTGAAGGAAAACCACATAGAGGTGATTGTCAACTGCGCCGCCTACACCAACGTGGACAAGGCGGAGACGGACTACGACACGGCGAACCTGCTCAACAACACCGCCGCCGGCAACCTGGCCGAAGCGATGAAGGAGGTGAACGGCACGCTTGTCCACGTCTCCACGGACTATGTGTTCCAAGGCGACCGCAACGTTCCCTGCAAGGAGGACTGGGAAACCAATCCGCTGGGTGTCTACGGGAAGACGAAGCTGGCGGGCGAGAGAAGCATTGAAGCCACGGGCTGCCACGCCATCATCATCCGCACGGCATGGCTCTATTCGCCTTTCGGCAAGAACTTCGTGAAGACGATGCAAAACCTCACCGCCACGAAAGAGACGCTGAAGGTGGTGTTCGACCAGGTGGGCACGCCCACCTACGCAGGCGACCTGGCGGCGGCCATCTTCCACATCATCGAGACGCGCCAACTGCAAAAGACCGGCGTTTACCACTTCTCCAACGAAGGGGTCTGCTCGTGGTACGACTTCGCCAAGCTCATCTGTGAGCTGAGCGGCAATACGTGCGACATACAGCCCTGCTACAGCGAGGAGTTCCCCAGTCCGGTGAAGCGGCCGCACTTCTCGGTGCTGGACAAGAGCAAGATAAAGCGCACGTTCGGCGTGAAGGTTCCCTACTGGACGGACTCGCTGAAGGTCTGCATCAACGAACTGAAGAAATAACCGGCCGGAAAGCGCAAGCGACATTTCCCGCATAACGAAATAGTAAGAACAAGCAATATGAATCACAAAAGAAGCATCATCATCACCGGCGGTGCCGGTTTCATCGGTTCTCACGTAGTGAGACTGTTCGTCAACAAATACCCCGATTACCGCATCATCAACCTCGACAAGTTGACCTATGCCGGCAACCTGGCCAATCTGAAGGATATCGAGAACAAGCCCAACTATAAGTTCGTGAAGATGGACATCTGCGACTTCGACGCCTTCTTGCAGCTGATGAAGGACGAGCAGGTGGACGGCATCATCCACTTGGCCGCAGAGAGTCATGTGGACAGAAGCATCAAGGACCCGTTCACTTTCGCCCAGACCAACGTGATGGGCACCCTGTCCTTGCTGCAAGCCGCCAAGACTTATTGGGAGAGCCTGCCGGAGGGCTATGAGGGCAAGCGTTTCTATCACATCTCCACCGACGAGGTGTATGGCGCGCTGGAGCTGACGCACCCCGAAGGCATCCCCGCACCCTTCACCACCAAGGCTTCGAGCGGAAAGAACCACGAGGCCTACGGCGAAGAGTTCTTCATGGAGACGACAAAGTACAACCCGCACTCCCCCTACTCCGCCTCCAAGGCGGGCAGCGACCACTTCGTGCGGGCCTTCCATGACACCTACGGCATGCCGACCGTCGTCACCAACTGCTCCAACAACTACGGGCCCTACCAGTTCCCCGAGAAACTGATTCCGCTCTTCATCAACAACATCCGTCACCGCAAGCCTTTGCCCGTGTACGGCAAAGGCGAGAACGTGCGCGACTGGCTCTACGTGGAAGACCACGCACGGGCCATCGACCTGATATTCCACAAGGGAAAGGTGGCGGACACCTACAACATCGGCGGCTTCAACGAATGGAAGAACATCGACATCATCAAAGTGGTCATCAAGACCGTAGACCGCCTGTTGGGCCGTAAGGAGGGAGAGGACATGGACCTCATCACTTACGTCACGGACCGCAAGGGTCACGACATGCGCTACGCAATCGACTCACGCAAGCTGCAACAGGAGTTGGGCTGGGAGCCGAGCCTCCAGTTTGAGGAGGGCATCGAGAAGACCGTCCGTTGGTATCTCGACAACCAGGAGTGGATGGACAACGTCACCTCCGGTGACTACCAGAAGTATTACGACGCCATGTACCAAAACAGATAACGTAAACTACCTATCAAACCAAAAAGCGGATGCCGACAGGATGGAAATATTCCTCCTTCTGCATCCGCTTTTGTTGATTCACGTTCAGCACAAAGGTTGACAAGAAATTTAGTTATATAACCGGAAAACTGACAAGTGAATTCAGGATATGACACATCAGCCAACGCAAGTACTTGCATGTGCCAACGTAAGTACTTGCATCAGCCAACGTAAGTACTTACGTTGTCACTTGCAACTGGGCATCGTGTTATACCAACTTATGAATAACAAGTCCCGAGCGAAGTTTCGGCTCAAACCAAGTCGTCTTCGGCGGCATAATGTTGCCACTGTCGGCAATGTCCATCAGCTGCTTCATCGACACCGGATAGAGAGCCAACGCCACCTTCATCTCGCCACTGTCCACACGGCGTTTCAGTTCGCCCAAGCCACGGATACCGCCAACAAAGTCGATGCGTTTGTCGGTACGCAAGTCTTTGATGCCCAAAATATCGTTCAATATCAGATTGGAAGAGATGGTAACATCGAGCACACCGATGGGATCGTTGTCGTTGTAGGTTCCGGCCTTGGCGGTAAGGCTGTACCACTTGCCGCCCAAATAGAGTGAGAAGTTGTGGAGTTTGTTGGGCTTGTAGATGTCCGCGCCTTTCTCCTCCACATCGAAGTTGGCCTTCAACGCATCGAGGAACTGAGCCGGAGTGAGTCCGTTCAGGTCCTTCACCACGCGGTTGTAATCGATGATAGTCAACTGGTTGGCGGGGAAGCAGACAGCCATGAAGTAGTTATACTCCTCATCGCCACGATGATTCGGATTGAGGCGCGCCTTCTCCGCCCCTACGAGGGCCGCAGCCGCGGAGCGGTGGTGTCCGTCGGCAATGTAGAGTGACGGCATAGCGGCAAAGGCCTTGGTGATGGCTTGGATATCCGCGTCGTTGTCAATAATCCAGAATTGGTGACGGAAGCCGTCGATAGGAGCAATGAAGTCGTACACCGGTTTAGCCGCCGCATAGCGGGCAACGATGGCATCCAGTTCCTTGTTGTCGGGGTAGGCAAAGAAGACAGGCTCGATGTTGGCGTTGTTCACACGCACATGTTTCATGCGGTCTTCTTCCTTATCCTTACGGGTCAGCTCATGTTTTTTGATGACACCGTTCATGTAGTCGTCCACATAGGCGCATACCACCAGTCCGTATTGGGTCTTTCCGTTCATGGTCTGTGCATATATGTAGTAGTTTTCCTTCTTGTCCTGCACCAACCATCCCTTGTCCTGGAACTTCTGGAAGTTCTCCGCGGCCTTCTCGTAGACACGCGGGTCGTGTTCGTCCGTTCCCGCGGGGAAATCTATTTCGGGTTTGATGATATGGTAAAGAGACTTCTCGTTACCTTCAGCCTCTTTGCGCGCCTCTTCGGAGTTGAGCACATCATAAGGGCGTGACTCCACCTCCTCGACCAAAGCCTGAGGCGGACGAATACCTTTAAAGGGTTTGATTATAGCCATATAGAATAATTGTTTGGGGTTAAACGAAAAGCACCATACACTATAGGAGGTAAACCTGTCTCAAAACTTCTCTCATCGCGGAGGAATCCGTCAAGAGGCAGGTCTGCATCTCGTATAGTCTATGGTGCGGAGTTATGGTTCAATTACTTGTTTACACGGAACTTCTCGCATCCGTCTTTCAAATAACCGACAATCTGCTTGGCGGCGGCAATGCCCGCATTGATATTCGCCTCGGCGGTCTGCGCTCCCATCTTCTTGGGAGTAGCGAAGTAGCGGCCTGCGAACTTGGAGGCAAACTCGTCGTTGGCAACCGGCATGATGTCAGTCATATACTTCAAGTCGGTACGCTCCTCAAGTAACTTTATCAACTCGGGTTCGTTGATGACCTCCTTGCGGGCGGTATTCACCAACACGCCGCCTTTCGGCATAAGGTTGACCAACGCGTAGTTGATGGAGTTCTTGGTCTCCGCCGTAGCCGGGATGTGCAACGAAACGATGTCGCAACTCTTGTAGAGCTCTTCGGCTGTAGCGCAAACCTTCACGCCTTCGCTCTCCATCACCTCTTTGGGACAGAACGCGTCGTAAGCATAGATTTCCATGCCGAAACCCTTGGCGATGCGAGCCACGTTGCGACCCACATTACCGTAAGCGTGAATACCCAACTTCTTGCCCTTCAGCTCCGTACCGGAAGTACCGTTATAGAGGTTACGAACGGCATAGACCATCAAGCCCAGAGCCAACTCGGCAACGGCGTTGGAGTTCTGTCCCGGAGTGTTCATCACACACACGTTGTGCGCAGTGGCAGCCTGCAGGTCCACATTGTCGTAGCCTGCACCGGCACGAACAACGATTTTCAGTTCCTTGGCAGCGTCGAGCACCTCAGCGTCAATCACATCACTACGGATGATGATGGCGTTGGCATCCTTCACGGCATCGAGAAGTTTGGCCTTTTCACCATATTTCTCAAGCAACACCAACTCGTATCCGGCAGCTTCAATCTCTGCGCGGATGCCGTCCACCGCTACTTTGGCGAACGGCTTATCAGTAGCTACTAATACTTTCATCTATTCTGAATTTGTCTATAGTAAACCAAATCAATGAAGTTTCTCAAACTCCTGCATGCAGTCCACCAAAGCCTGAACGCTCTCTATCGGCAACGCATTGTAGCAAGAAGCGCGGAATCCGCCGACAGAGCGGTGACCCTTGATGCCTACCATACCTCTTTCGGTAGCGAACTTCTGGAAGTCGGCCTCCAGGTCTTTGTACTCATCGTTCATCACAAAGCAGATGTTCATGTACGAACGGTCTTCAACGTTCACCGTACCGCGGAAGAGTTTGTTGCGGTCGATTTCGCCATAGAGCAAGTCCGCACGTTCCTTGGCGCGCTTTGCCATAGCCTCAACACCACCCATCTTCTTGATCCAACGGAGGTTCAGCAGGGCCGTGTAGATAGGCAATACGGGAGGCGTGTTGAACATGGAGCCGCCGTCGATGTGTGTCTGATAGTTCAACATGGTAGGAATGGTCCGCGATACCTTACCTACGGCGTCGTTCTTCACGATGACGAAGGTCAAACCGGCGGGAGCCAAGTTCTTCTGAGCGCCACCATAGATGCAGATGTATTTGCTTACGTCAACCGGATGAGAGAAGATATCGGAAGACATGTCGCAAACCACGGGCACGGGAGAGTCCACGAAAGCGTCGCGGATTTCGGTACCGAAGATGGTATTGTTGCTCGTATAGTGGAAATAATCAGCGTCAGCAGGAATGGTGTAGTTCTTGGGGATGTAGGTGAAGTTAGCGTCAGCCGAAGAAGCCACTTCCACGGCCTCTCCAAAGTTCTTGGCCTCCTTGAGCGCTTTCTTGGCCCATGTACCTGTGTTGAGGTAAGCGGCCTTCTTCTCCATGAAGTTGTAGGGAACCATACAGAATTCCAAGCTGGCACCACCGCCGAGGAACAACACTGAGTAGCCTTCGGGAATGTTCAACAACTCTTTAAACAGGGCGACCGCCTCGTCTACCACCGGTTGAAAATCCTTAGCGCGGTGGCTGATTTCCAAGATGGAGAGACCCGAGCCGTTAAAGTCCAATACGGCTTGAGCTGTCTGTTCGATTACTTCGCGCGGAAGTATTGATGGTCCGGCATTGAAATTATGCTTTTTCATTTGAAGTTTGTTTTGTTAGTTATACAATATTATCTCTATTATCACTTAATGAGGCGAAGGTACTAACTTCCGTCAAGCCACACAAATGATTTATCTTAAAAGTTAAACCAAAGGGATATTTTCTTTAATATTTCCCCTCGATTGAAATCCCGGGCTATCAATTTGCAATATGCACGTTGCAACCAGGAATATCGTTTTGTTTATCTATCAGCCTGCAAACACAATATAAAGGCCATAATTATATCATAATGCAAGCAGACGCTACCGAATTTCCTCAATAATCGTCTTTATTCCCTTAATTTTCTCTCCACGAATCAGATTAAACGTTTGTTTTAGCTTCTTTCGTTTAACGGCGACAAAGGAATAGTGGTCTTTCACATCCACCCGGCCCACATCGTCACGCTGGAGATTACCTTTCTTGTAAAGGAATCCCACAATGTCCACCTTGTTGAGCTTGTCCTTCTTCCCCTTACCTATATATATGGTAGCCCATTCGGGTTGGGTAGGTTTAGGAATAACGGAAGGGAACCGGAACTCTTCCAGTTCACCGCAGTAGTCGGGAGTCACCTCTTCGGGATGAAGTATGAGGTAGGAATTGCCGTTGGCGTTCCACCGGGCGGTACGGCCATTGCGGTGAATGTAGCCTTCTTCGTTGACGGGGAGGTGATAGTGGATGATGTTCTCGATGTCCGGTATATCGAGTCCGCGCGCCGCCAAGTCCGTGGAGACGAAGACGGAGCAGCTGCCGTTGCGGAACTTATAGAGTGCCCGCTCGCGTTTGTCCTGTTCCATGCCGCCATGGAACGCTTCATGGGAGATGCCTTTGGAGGAGAGGAATCCGCTGATGCGGTCTACCGACTCCCGATAGTTGCAAAAGACTATGCTCGGCTTTGCCCCCAAGGTACACAACAGATCGTAGAGCGTACCGAGCTTGTCTTTCTCCGGGGAAAGGACTTTATAGCGATGGATGCGGTTGATGCTGTCCGTCTCTCCACCCAAATAATTGAGCCGCAGCGGCTGGTTCAGACCTGTAAACTGTGGAATCTCTTCGGCATCGGTAGCGGAGAGCAGGTAACGTTTATGTAGATTGGGCAGTTGGCCGATAACGGCTGACATCTCTTCGTGGAATCCAAATTCGAGGCATTTGTCGAACTCATCGATGACGAGGTAACGCACCGAAGCGGCATCGAAGTTCCGCTTGTTCAAGTGGTCGTTCATACGTCCGGGAGTACCCACAATGACCGATGGCCGCACACCGTTCATGGTGCGGTGTTCGTCCATGGCCGGGCGACCGCCATAGCAACTCATGACGCGGAAGGGGGTGTCCATGGACTTGAACACGGTCTCGGTCTGGATGGCCAGCTCGCGTGAGGGAACAAGGATGACGGCCTGTACGCCTTCCGTGTCAGGTCTCAGTGACCGGAGCAGCGGCAACAGGTAGGCAATGGTCTTACCGGAGCCGGTTGGCGAGAGGAGCACCATGTCCCTGTCGTCGGTGTCACATTCCCAAGCGGCCTCCTGCATCGCATTGAGTTTGTCAATGTTCAGCCGTTGGAGTATTTTGTCTATTTCCATAATAGTAGTCTTTTAATCTTAAAAACAAAAGCCCCTTATTCAGAGGCTTTTGCGTGTATTATCGAATAACAGCCACGGCATTATCCGCCGAAGTTGTCATACAGAATTGACGAGCTTTCCACACCCAAGCTGTCGAGCATGCCAACCACGGCTTTCGACATCGGGCCGGGACCGCACATGTAGTACTCGATATCCTCTGGAGCTTCGTGGTCCTTCAGATAGGTGTTGTACATGACTTGGTGAACGAATCCGGCGGTGTACTTCACGCCAGCCGCATCAGCCGCAGGGTCGGGACGGTCGAGTGCCAAGTGGAAGTGGAAGTTCGGGAAGTCCTTCTCCAGTTGCAGGAAGTCTTGCAGATAGAACACCTCGTTGAGGGCGCGGGCTCCGTAGAAGTAGTGCATCTCGCGGTCACGCGTATCCAAAGTGCGGGTCATGTGCATAATCTGCGCACGCAACGGAGCCATGCCGGCACCGCCACCTACCCAAATCATCTCTTTCTTGGAGTCGAAGATAGGATGGAAATCCCCGTAAGGACCGCTCATGACAACCTTGTCGCCCGGTTTCAGGGTGAAGATGTATGACGAAGCGATGCCCGGCATCACGTCCTGGAAGCCGACTTGTGGTTTCGGTTTGAACGGAGGAGTGGCGATACGTACCGTCAGCATGATGCGGTCGCCCTCCGCCGGATAGTTGGCCATAGAGTAGGCACGGACGGTCGGCGTATCGTTTTTACACTTCAGCGTGAAGAGTCCGAACTTCTGCCAAGAAGGCAGGTATTCGTCACCTATCAGGCTCTTGTCAATATCCTTGTCATAGTCCATCGCGTAGGCGGGAATCTTGATTTGGGCGTAGGAACCCGGCAAGAAGTCCATGTGTTCGCCCTTAGGCAACGCCACGATGAACTCTTTGATGAAGGTAGCCACGTTCTTGTTGCTGATGACCTCGCACTCCCACTCTTTCACGCCGAGCACGCTCTCGGGGACTTTGATGGCCATATCGTTCTTCACCTTGACCTGGCATCCCAAGCGCCAGTGGTCTTGCGCCTGCTTACGACTGATGTGTGACGTTTCGGAAGGAAGAATCTCGCCACCGCCCTCCAGTACCTGGCATTTGCACTGTCCGCACGAGCCCTTACCGCCACAAGCGGAAGAGAGGAACACGCCATTTTCTGACAAAGTATTGAGCAAGGTGGCACCCGATGCCACCTCCATCGTCTTTTCACCGTTGATGGTCAGCTTGACGTTTCCGGAAGGCACCAAAAACTTCTTCGCCACCAACAGGATGACCACAAGCAAGAGAATCACGATAAGGAACACTCCAATGCTCGCTATAATTAAATTCATATCCATTGTTCTATTCCTTTCTTAATTAGATGTTCAAACCAGAGAAACACATAAACGCCATAGCCATCAAGCCTACGGTAATGAACGTGATGCCCAAGCCTTTCAGCGGAGCGGGCACGTCAGAGTAGGCCATCTTCTCGCGGATGGCGGCCAGTCCGACGATAGCCATCATCCAACCGATGCCCGAACCCAACGCGTAAGAGATGGCATCGGCGATGCAGGTAATGGATTTCGGGTCGCTCTCGCCCAACGTGATGCGCTGTTGCATGAAAAGGGAAGCACCCATGATGGCACAGTTAACGGCAATCAACGGAAGGAATATACCCAACGAAGCGTAGAGGGAGGGACTGAAACGTTCCACCACCATTTCCACCAACTGCGTGATACCGGCAATGACGGCGATGAAGAGGATGAAGCTAAGGAAACTCAGGTCGACACCCTCAACAATGGCGTTGGCGGCAAGCACCTTCGTCTGCAGCAAATAGTTGACGGGCAGTGTCACCACCAACACGAAGGTGACGGCGACACCCAGTCCCAGCGCGGTCTTTACATTCTTCGATACGGCCAAGTAGGAGCACATACCCAAGAAGAACGCGAATATCATATTGTCCACGAATATCGAGCGGACCAATAAACTGAAAAAATGTTCCATACAAAAACTGATTATTCACCGGAAGTCGCTCCGCTAACAGGCTACCGCAGCAAGTCCGTTCCGGTCTTTAGTTATCAATTCACTAATTATCACTTCTCCTGTAAGTCCTTGTTATGAGCGCGCTGGTACCAGATGAGGCAAGCGACGATAATCAAAGCCATAGGAGGCATCAGCATCAAACCATTGTTGATGTACCCGAAGTCGTGGATACAGTCGTAGTTCAAGATATTGAAACCAAGCAGCGTACCCGAGCCTAAGAGCTCGCGGAAGAAAGCCACGATGACCAATATCTTGGCGTAACCCAAGCCATTGCCGATGCCGTCGAGGAACGACTCCCAAGGAGCACCCTGCATAGCGAAAGCCTCCAGGCGTCCCATCAGGATACAGTTGGTAATAATCAGACCGACATAGACGGAGAGCTGGACGCTCACGTCGTAGGCGAAGGCTTTCAGTATCTCGCTGACGATGGTAACCAAGGCGGCGACCACCACCAACTGCACGATGATACGGATGCGGTTAGGTATCGTCTTACGTATCAGAGAGATGACAAAATTGGAAAACGCGGTGATTACCGTCACGGACAAGCCCATCACGATGGCGGGCTCCAGCTTGGCCGTTACGGCCAAAGCCGAGCAGATACCCAACACCTGCACGGTGACAGGGTTATTCAGACTGATAGGGGTAGCGAATACCTCTTTATTCTTTTTAGAAAACAACTGTCCCATGTTCTTAGTCCTCCTCATTATTCGTTAAAAAAGCCTTGTAGTTGCCCAGGCAGTTGTGAAGCATGTCGTTCACGCCTACCGAGGTGATGGTTCCGCCGGAGATTCCGTCTACCTGGTAGTCGGCCTTCTCCACCTTGCCATTCTTCACTACGCTCAAACCTATGTTACCGTCTTCTACCGTCTTCTTGCCGGCGAATTCGTCCTGGAACTTGACACCCGCTATCTCTGCGCCCAAGCCCGGAGTCTCGCTGGCGTGAGAGAAGTACACGCCGTAAACGGTGTTCTTGTCGCTGTCCAAAGCCACATAGCCCCAGATGGAGCCCCACAGGCCGACACCGTAAACGGGGAAGATGTATTTGGTCTCGCCGTCCACTTCGGCAACAAACACATGCAAGCGGTTGTTGTCCTTGTACTCTTTCTCATAGCCGGTAACGAAAGAACCGGTGTTCTCCGTGAGCGTTCCGTCTTCGTTCATCAGCATGTCCGCCTTCACATATTGGTTGTAGGCAGCCTCGGCGTCAGCGACTTCACGAACGTTCAACGCGGACAATATTTGTTTCTTGGTATCCAGTTCCACGTTCTTGCCTTGCTTCTCGCTCAACGAAGAGCTGACAAACGCCAACAGGAAAGCCACGATTATCACCAAAACGGATGCATAAACAATCGTGTAGGCATTGCTGTTCGTGTCGACTTTCTTGCCGGCACCCTCCACCTTCTCAAATTCCGATGCGGCAGCGCCACAGACCGGACATTTCTCAGGTGCGTTCATTCCTTCGTGGACATAGCCACACACCTTGCATTTATAATTCTTTGTAGCCATAGTCCTTATTTGATTTTTGCACGTTTCATTCTACGGGAAATATTACTCTGAACTACGCAGTAGTCTATTAACGGAGCAAATACGTTCATCAGCAGGATTGCCAACATCATGCCTTCGGGATATCCCGGGTTGAGCACACGGATGATAATCGCCATGACACCGATGAGGAATCCGAAGATGTACTTGCCTGTCTCCGTACGGGCGGAGGTCACAGGGTCGGTAGCCATAAACACGGCACCGAAGCAGAAGCCGCCCAGCACGAGATGCTCGTACCAAGGCATGTGAGCCATCGTCGTGTCCGGTCCGGCCACGTTGAAGACCCAAGCCATGAGTCCACCGCCAACGAACACGGAGAGCATCGTCTTCCAACTTGCCACGCCCGTCCACAGGAGCAGGATTGCTCCGAGAGCGATGGCGATGACGCTGGTCTCACCAATGGAACCCGGTATCAATCCGTAAATCATATCCATGGAAAACTCGGGAACGGAGCCGGAGGTTGCAGCCAGTCCCAACGGAGTGGCGGCGGTGAGTCCGTCCACCTGATGACCCAGACCGAGGATGCTGTCGCCCGATACCCAAACAGCGTCGCCGGACATCTTTGTCGGATAGGCAAAGAAGAGGAACGCGCGGGTAATGAGGGCCACGTTGAAGACATTCATACCCGTTCCGCCGAACACCTCCTTGGCAAAGATGACAGAGAAGGCAGTGGCGATGGCCAGAATCCACAACGGACAGTCTACGGGGACAATCATCGGTATCAGCATACCCGACACGAGGAATCCCTCTTGAATCTCCTCATGTTTCCATTGGGCCACAACGAACTCGATGCCCAAGCCAACCACGTACGAAACGATGATTTTGGGCAGCACGGCCAAGAAGCCGTAGATGAACATTTCCCAGAATCCACCTACACTGCCGGTGGTAGCCATGAAATGTTGATAACCGACGTTGTACATACCGAACAGCAAAGCCGGCATCAACGCGATCACAACAATGGACATGATGCGCTTGCTGTCAATGGCATCATGTATATTGGTTCCCGTCTTCGAAGTGGTGTTGGGGACAAAGAGGAAAGTCTCGAATCCATCGAACACCGAACGAAAAGCATGGAACTTACCCCCCTCTTCGAAGTTGGGCTTTATCTTGTCGAGATAATTTCTTAACGCTTTCATTAACTAATTCTTTATATATAATAATGTATAATATAACGCTAACACATTTCAGCGTGCAAAGCGTCAAGTCCCTGGCGCACGATACGCTGCAGCTCCAACTTCGAAGAGTCGACAAACTCGCATAGAGCAAAGTCCTCGGGAGCGACCTCATAGATGCCGAGAGCCTCCATGCGGTCGATGTCGCCTGCGATGATGGCCTTCACCAAGTACTCGGGCAGAATATCCATCGGGAACACCTTGTCATACTCGTTGGACATAATCATGTGACGTTCGCCGCCTTTCACGCGAGCATCCAACGTATACTCCTTCTTCTTGCCAAGCAACCAACTGAAGTAGGAATGGCTAGTGCTGTACTGGTTGACGCGCGGCATGATCCAGCCCAACATCTCGTTGACATCCGAGCCTTCAGGAATCACGGTAATCTCGTTGGCCTTGGCCGACAGGAATCCGTCGGCGGCAACCACCTTGCCGGTAAGCACATTGCCGTTGATGATACGCAGCACCTTGCCACTGCTCAAGCGACCGCTGAGCAACGATGTGAGCTGTGCGCCGGCCACGATACGGTAGTAGGCCGGAGCCGTAACCTCAGAACCCGCCAAAGCGATGACACGGGTGAAGTCCACATGTCCGGTACGGAACAGGCGACCGATGAGCAACACGTCCTCGGGACGGACAGTCCAAACCACTTCGCCCTTGTTGATGGGGTTGACGTGATGAATCTGCACGCCCACATTACCTGCGGGATGCGGACCGTCGAACACCGTAACGGTGACGTTGCGCGCCTGCGTCAGTGCCGCGCTCTTCTGTTTCGCGCTGACACCCAAGTAGACGGGAGCCAACTTGGCCAACGCGTCCAGTCCAACCTGAAAATCATCTTCCTGACCTTTAAGAACCAACTCAAAGTCCGGAGCCAAGGGTTTGGAGTCGAACGCTGAGACGAAGACAGCCTTCGGCATCACTGCCGGATCCGCAACGATGTCATAGGGGCGTTGGTTGATAAATGCGAACAATCCAGCTTCCAACAAAGCTGACTTTACCTCTTCGGCAGACATTCCACCTACCTCTTTCTTGCCGAAATCCACGTAATTCGGCGTCGCATCAGCCTTCACACGGACGGAGAGTACCTTGCGGCGTTCGCCTCTGTCGATACCCAAAACCGTGCCGCTTACGGGAGAGACAAACTTCACTTCCGGATGCTTCTTGTCCACGAACAAAGCGTCTCCGGCCTTGACTACGTCATTCTCCCTCACAACCACCTTCGGCGTAACCCCGGTGAAATCATCGGGAACCAAAGCATAGGTCTCAGCCTGCTTCACGTCGGAAATCTCCGACACAGGCTTTCCCTTCAGGTTAATGTCCAAGCCTTTGCGTAACTTAATCACATTTGCCATATACCTAAGTAAAAATAATAGTTTAATTGTTTTGACCGCAAAAGTATATAAAAAGAATGGGATAAGTGCAACTTGCCCGAAGTTATTAGGGAAAAAATTCCATAATTGGCCCAGACGGGCTACTGGATGCGCTTTACCGGATGCGCTTACGCGACCTCTTTACACAAAGTGGAAGGCGAAGTTTGCACAACTCAGATATTTTACCGAATATTGCAGAATGGAAAAACAAACTCTATCATTCTCACATGGAAACGAAACACCAACTTCAGCGACGAACGCACATCTCGGGTTGCGAAGAATATGATACACAGATGCTCTACTTTACCTGTTCGAGCCTGTCGCAGGACGACCGGTACATCTTCCTCATCAGCGACCGCAACGGAAGCCCCAATGTCGTGGTGAAGGACATAGTCAGCGGCGATGAGCGTATCCTCACGCAGAACCGCAGCGGTTACCTGAAGAGCTACGTCTATTTCGACGGCGGCTTCAACGACGGGCTTGGCAAGGCGAGCGTCAGCCTCGACTGCCACCGCAACATTGTCTACTTCATCCAAGACGACAAAATCTGCAAAGTGGACATGCAGGGCAACGTCACAGTGCTCAACAGCGTGCCGGACGGACGCATGACGGCCTTCACCCATGTCAGCGATGACGGAAAACTGCTCTGCGTGCCGATGACGGACGGACGCTGCCTGGACTTCGACCCCGACACGGAGGGATACGGGCTGGACAAGCGTCCGAAGTACAACATCGACGGACGCGTGCAGGCGGAAGGGTTGAGCAGCTACCTCTGCGTTTACGACACGGAGACCGGCAAACCGGTCTATGAGAAAGAGGTGCCTCGCTGTTGGATTACACACGTTCAATTCAACCCCGTGAACCCCGAACAGATTATGTTCAACCACGAGTGGCCCGAATCGGACTGCGGCATACGCCGCATCTGGCTCTATGACCACGCCAACGATACCCTGCGCCGAGTGCGCACCGAAGGAGAGATGCCCGGGAAATACAACCGAAGCCGGGAGGATTGGGTGTGCCACGAGATGTGGAGCGACGACGGGCGTTACATCATCTACCACGGAGGCTATGCCCACGGACCGGCCTTTGTGGGACGGGTGGACACGCGGGACTTCTCATACGTGGAGTCCGCCCTGCCGGATGACTACAACGCCTACGGGCATTTCCTGATGGCGCACAACGGCGACTTGGTGTGCGACGGCTACTTCAAGTTTCCCGATGACATCAAACCGGTCAGGGAGAACAGCACGGACAACGGACCGGACCCGCACAAAAAGGACGCTGAATACATTTCACAAGTGATTCCCGATTGGAAAAAGGGAACCCTGAAGTGGATTCCACTCTGCAAGCACGAGACGGACTGGCTGGGACAGGACAGTCACCCGCACCCTATCTACAGCCACCGGGGCGACCGGATTTTCTTCTCCAGCCGAAGCGGAAAGAAGGTACAGGTCTACTCCGTCGATAGTCTGCCTACCCGATAGGACTTTACCGGCAATATACTTTAATCAAACATAAACGAACAGAACTATGAACAAATCTTTTGCCGTGCTGTTTGCCGCTACCTTGACCGTGGGCGCATTCGCACAAGACGGAGGCATCTCCGAGTCGATGCTGAACGACATACGGAAAGGCTACCAAGCCACCCCGACGGAAAAGGCTCTCCGCAACGCCATCTCCGGCAACGACATCCGCATACTGGCGGTGAACCGCGAGAACAAAGCCAACTTCGATACCTACTTCAGCGACAAAGTCCTTTCCAAAGGGATAACGGACCAACAGTCCTCCGGCCGCTGCTGGCTCTTCACGGGCCTGAACGTGATGCGCTCCAAGATGATTGCCCGATATAACTTGCCCTCGCTGGAGTTCTCGCAAAACTACAACTTCTTCTGGGACCAGTTGGAGAAGGCGAACCTCTTCCTGCAAGGTATCATAGAGACCGCCGACAAGCCCATAGACGACAAGATGGTGCAGTTTCTCTTCAAGGCTCCCGTGAGCGACGGCGGACAGTTTACCGGGGTGATGGACATCGTGGGCAAATACGGTCTGGTGCCCAAAGAGGTGATGCCCGAGACCTACAACAGCGACAACACCGCCCGTATCTCTTCGTTCGTGAAACTGAAACTGAGAGAGTACGGCATGGAACTGCGGCAGATGGCGCAGAAGAAGAGCAAAGCCGCCGACCTGAACGCCAGGAAGACCGAGATGCTGTCCACCGTCTACCGGATGTTGGTCTACGCTTTCGGCGAACCGGTGAGCACCTTCCAATGGGCGCCCAAGGACGCCAACGGCAAATACCTGAGCGAACCGAAAACTTACACGCCACAGTCGTTCTACAAGGAGTTTATCAACGACGACCTGGAGAACAACTACGTCATGCTGATGAACGACCCGAGCCGCCCCTTCTGGAAAGTCTACGAGATTGACTATGACCGCCACGTGTACGACGGACACAACTGGCTCTATGTGAACCTCCCCATCGACGACATCAAGCAGATGGCCATCGAATCCATCAAGGACAGCACGATGATGTACTTCTCGTGCGACGTGAACAAGTTCCTGGACAAGGAGCGCGGCCTGCTCGACATGAAGAACTTCGACTACGAGTCGCTCTTCGGCACCACGTTCGGCATGGACAAGAAAGCGCGCATCGAAACGTTCGCCAGCGGCTCCACGCACGCCATGACACTGATGGCGGTAGACTTGGACGCCAACGGCAAGCCCAAGAAATGGATGGTGGAGAACAGTTGGGGCGCACAGTACGGCCACAAAGGACACCTCATCATGACGGACGAATGGTTCAACGAATACATGTTCCGCCTGGCGGTACACAAGAAATACGTGCCGGAGAAGGTGCTCAACCTGTTGAAGAAAGAGAAGCCCGTCCTGTTGCCGGCATGGGACCCGATGTTCGCTGAGGAAGAATAAGGCTGCGTTGGCATAAACGCCTGACCAGAGAAAAATATCCCGCTGACTGGAGAAAAACATTTTCCCGGTCAGCGGGATATTTACCGCTTATGGAGTGTACCTCCTTTAATAATCTACCTTTAATAATTCTCAAAACCATCTTACAGATTTTGTCCACTCTTCCCGATTGCATTATCTTTGTGGCATAAATCAAGTAAGCACGGCTATTAGGTTCATTCGCAAATTTTCCCAGATAACCCTGATTGCAGTCTTCGGGCTGTATTTTCTGTCGGTCGCCTTGTTGAATATCCCCGCTATTCAACAACGGATTGCCATGCAGGTCACTGACGAGCTGAAGGGACTTCTGCACACCGAACTCTCGGTGGACAATGTGGACATCGGATTGTTCAACCGCATCATACTGGACGATGTATGGATGAACGACCGGCAAGGCCGTCCGCTACTGAAGGTGGACAAGTTGTCCGCCCGCTTCGCCATCCTCCCCATCCTGAAAGGAAAGATTACCATCCACAGCATCCAACTGTTCGGACTAAAGGCACAGTTGCTGAAGGAGACCCCGGAGAGTGCGCCCAACTTCCAGTTCCTTGCCGATGCCTTCGCCTCGAACGACACCACCTCACAGACCCCACTCCATCTCCGCATCAATTCCGTGTTGATACGCAAAGGGGAGATTGGCTACCATGTGCTCTCCGAGCCCGACACGCCCAACGAGTTCAACGCGTCGCACATCCATGTGGACGACTTGCGGGCCAACGTCTCATTGAAGGCGTTGACCACGGACTCCCTCAACGCTACGGTACGCCAACTGAGTTTCAGGGAACAAAGCGGTTTCCAACTGAGCGACCTTTCGTTGAAAGCGGTCGCCAACAAGCGGAGAGCCACACTGTCACGTTTCGAGGCGAAGTTGCCGGAGACCTCCATAC
>CAVFNZ010000039.1:0-18804 GCA_963624095.1 Clostridium sp. CAG:217
GGTAAACACCGACCACAGGTGTTTATCTCCTATTTGATTATGTATGTTTCTTCCTTGAAGGGAAGAAGAGATGGTCTTTGTCCAGGAATACGGGATAGAATACTGAGCCGATGACGTAACCGGCCAGTCTTGGCTTTTGGCCACCGATGCGCTGGATAGTGCCCCAGGTCACCTCGCCATCAATATGCTTTGGAAGCCGAAACTGACTGTTGTCGGGGAAATCGCCATACACCTTCAGCAAGCCTTGCTGCTCGGCTTCAGGTCTTGTGCAAGCGGAGACATCCATAAACTTCGTCATCAGTTTGTCCAACATTTTGGCTTCCTGCCATTTGTCCAGCGTCTGACCGGGAGGACACTGGGCGAAGTCGAAATCCTTGAAGTTGAATGTCATCAAAGGCAACTCGTCCTTGACCTTGCGTTCCGTCCTCACATTTGCCATACGGCTGTCGGAAGCCGCCATACTTGTGAACTTGCTGTCAAACTTGCTCTTCCTTTTTGCCGCCATACTCCATAATGAATTTGTCGATATTGCCAAAATAAGGAATAGCCCCATAACGCCCCAAGAGGTAATCCTTTGAGAAGGTAGCATCGTTGCGGACACTATTGGCCTGATTAATCTTGTATTCCACCAAAGAATATAAGGTGGAGACACCCTCGGCACTCTTCTCGGCAAACCAAATCTGGTCCCGGCGCAGCAAATCCTTGCGCAAGAGGTTGGTATCATGAGTCGTGATAATCAACTGCGCACCAAGAGCGTTCATGGTACTATAGAATAGTTTGAGTAACTCCACAGACAACTGCGTGTGCAAGCTGGCTCCAAACTCATCAATAATGAGCACACCACCATTCTGGATAGTGTCAAAGAAAGGGCCCAACAGGGCAAAGAGCTTTGTCGTGCCCAAGGACTCAAACTTGAAATTAAGCTGTTCCTTGCCTATCACCGCCCCATTGTCGTACAAGTCGTGGGTAGCCTGAATCTCCAGTTCATGACGCTCTATCCGCTGATTAGCCTCGGCAGGAAGATGGATGCCCAAGTTGGACAGTATCTCAAAAGAAGAAGTCTGAGGGTTGACCTCCCTGACATTCTCTTTGATGCTCATATCCTTGATACAGTTGTCTACGATGCCAATCATGTTGAGAATCTGTTGACGAATCAACGGATTGTGCATAAAGGCATGTGCCGTATAAGCCAAGGTGGTATCGTCCAATCCCGAAAGAATATTGAAGCGTTTGCTGAACCATTCCTTCACCGTCATCGCTACTTCTACATTGAACTGTGCGGCAGTGGAAAGAAACAAGGCATTGCCGCGAGTCTTGGTGTCCACACCTCTAGCCCCCTTCACCACCTTAGAGTTGACCCGGATATTCTGACCTTCGCGTTTGAAGCAATAGCTCTCCTTGGTACTGCCTTCGGGCAAAACATAGAGCCATTCGGTCAATACCCTATCCTGTCCGACCTCGAAGCCGTATCTATATCGTTCGCTGTTGCAGATGAAGATAATCTGCATGGAAATCGGCTCTTTAGTGCGCTCCACATCGAAACGATAGCAAAGAAGGGAAAGTCGCTTGACGATGCTCTCGTCAACAAACGACAAGAGAACCATGGATTTGAAAATATCCATGGCGGCTATCATCGTACTCTTGCCCGAACCGTTGGCACCATAGATGGCTGCCGTCCGCAGATAACGCTTGCCGTTATCCAAGACGGAGACATTGGAGTAGCCCTCGTTGCTCTCGCACTCCTTGACGGTGGTGCTTGCAATCATGCTCAGTGAAACCTCGTCCCGATAGGACATGAAGTTTCTTATCGTGAAATCTATCAGCATCTGTTGGTCTGTTATTGTTCATTACGTACACAAAAGTACAAATACCTCTTCGCATAACCATAAAAATTGAGATTATTTCACAATAAATGGAGTAATATGCGCAAACTTTCGCCTTTAGAAGCCTTTGTAAAGGTAACTATTTTTTAGGCGTGTCTGTGGCGGAAGGATGAAAATGTTATTTCCCGTTTCGCTCAGGACAGAGCCTAGTGGGGAACTGAATAGTTTCTCAACGAGTCCTTTGTAATAAAGTGTAAATTTCCATATAATTTATTACCTACGTTTTCAAGTTACAAGATAAGCATAACGCTTCTTAAATTCCAATATGTCTTGGAGGGAGTTTTCTCCCTCCGAATGCAAAAATAGTGAAAACAGTTGAGATACTTATGATACTCTACTGATTATTGCACTATTCTTCTCAGAAAAAATGTACCTCGCCTCTCTGTTCGTTAGGCGTTTGTCAGAACAAACGTTCTATGTCCGCCTCCGGAATGACGGAGAGCACGACCTTGCCATCGGGAGTATAGTTCGGGGTGGGACTGCTGAAGAGAGAGTCCACCAGACTGTTCATCTCCTCCTGGCTGAGTACCTGACCCGGCACGATGGCCGCGGACTTCGCCAGTGACAGCGCGATGATGCTCCGTACGTCACGTTTCACGTCATTACCCTTCTCCATAGCCGTATGTACCATATTGTTGAGCAGGTCAACGGGACTCAGTCCCTCGACACCCGCAGGGACACCATTGATGGCATAACTGCCCCCGCCCAGGTTCGACAGGTCGAAACCGATGGCGGACAGGTCGTCCAGGATGCTCTCCAGTATCACCTGCTCCGAAGCGGGAAACTGCACCACCTCGGGGAACAGCACGCCCTGTGAAGCACCTTGCCGCTTCTCCATCTGTGTCAGATAGCGGTCGAAGAGCACACGGACATGCGCCCTTTGCTGGTCAATAACCATCAGTCCCGACTTCACGGAAGTGAGTATATAGCGTCCTTTGTACTGATAATGGCGGGAGGACATCTCCATATGAGAACCCTCCGGTTGCAGGTTCAGCCGCGATGGTGCCTCACTCCACTCAGCGGAAGGGGTCTCCTCTTCCTCCGGCTCGGGCGAAAGCGGCTCTTCTATTCCCTTGTACAGCTCTTCCCACCGATTGTTGTTGCGTTGTTGCGCATAAGAGGGTGCATCGCTCGTCTTGAAGGGGTTATAGTTAGGATTGTAGTCTACCTTTGGCGGAGCCACCTCGTGAGACGTGCCGTCGAACAGAGGCATCTCCGGCATCCCCTCGGTATCGAAGTCGATGGAGGGAATCGCGTTGAACTTGCCCAAGGACTCTTTCACCATGGCCGCTACAATCTGCCAGATGGCCTGCTCGTTCTCAAATTTTATCTCCGTCTTGGTCGGGTGGATGTTCACATCGATGTTGGCAGGGTCTACCTCGAAATAGATAAAATACGAAACCTGCTCACCGGCCGGGATGAGGTGCTCATAAGCGTCCATCACGGCACGGTGGAAATAGGGGTGACGCATGTAACGGCCGTTGACGAAGAAGTATTGGTGCGCACCTTTCTTGCGTGCCGCCTCGGGCTTCCCCACAAAGCCATGCACCCTTGCCAGGGTCGTCTCCACATCCACCGACAACAACTGCTGGTTGAGCTTGCGTCCGAACACGTCCAACAAGCGTTGGCGCAGGGTGGCCTTGGGTAACGTGAACATGGCGGCATCGTTGTGCGTCAGCGAGAAACTGATGTTGGGATTCACCAGTACGATGCGTTCGAACTCGGCGAGGATATTGCTCAGTTCCGTTTGGTTGGACTTGAGGAACTTCCGTCGGGCCGGGACATTGAAGAAGAGGTTCTTCACCAGGAAGTTACTCCCTTTGGGACAGGATACCACCTCCTGACTTTCGACCTTGCTGCCAGAGATGGCGATGGCGGTTCCCAACTCATCGGAGGCGGTGCGCGTCTTCAGTTCCACCTGTGCCACGGCAGCGATAGAGGCCAACGCCTCCCCACGAAATCCCATGGTGTGCAGGGCGAACAGGTCCGCCGCCTCTTTTATCTTGGATGTGGCGTGACGCTCGAAGGAGAGTCGCGCATCCGTTTCGGACATGCCCTTCCCGTCGTCCACCACCTGTATGCTTGTCTTCCCGGCATCGGTGATGATGACATCGACGCGTTGCGCTCCGGCATCGATGGCATTCTCCACCAACTCTTTGATTACGGAGGCAGGACGTTGGATGACCTCTCCAGCGGCAATCTGATTGGCAACCGAATCGGGTAATAAACGAATAATGTCACTCATGGCTGTCCGGTCAGAAATTCCAACTACCCGTCACCAGGTAGTGCAAGATAAACAAAAGGATTGCTATGGCAACCAGCATGGTGCCGTAGGAGAGCGGTTTACGGCCGTCCTCCTTGCGCCGTTTCAGGTGGGTAGTGCCTTCAACGAAAGTGCCGCGAATATCTTCCGGACGGAACTCGCGTTCGGGCAACATGCCCAGCTCCCGCTTGGCAGCTTCCTCCATTTTCTTTAGTTTCTCTTTCCGCTCGTCCACATAGATATACTTGTGCTCGTAGGCGCGCGGCTTTCTCATTTTGAACATTCCCATACGATTACCTCCTTATTTCTTTTTTCGTTGTAATGTGGGCAACGGCACCTCACGGCGTACGGACGCTTTCAGTTCCTGTCCCGCCTTCTTGCCTCGCCAAACAAAGATGTCGTCCTTACTGAGCGGACGGATATAGTCGAACCAGGCGAACAGAGGCAGGTAGCGTTTGTCCGCGGGCAACAATGGCAAGGGATAGAGTGTGCCCGATGTCCTTGGACTGGCCACAATCTTCTGTATCTTCCTTTCACTCATATAGATGTTGAGCACGCTCGTCTCCGCACAGTTGGCACCGATGATGGTGCTGTCCTTGTCGTCGATGGGGAAGTAGACGATGCATACGTTTCCCGTCACGTCGGCATGGTCTATCTCTCCGCCCACGAAATAGGCTTTCATCTCCTTGCCGCTCACCTGGTTGTAACAGGTGGAGTCGATGCGTTCGATGGACATGGCCTGATTGATGACATGAGCCCAGTCGACGGTGCTGTCGTTCATGTAAACCTTAATCTGTTCACCAAACAGTTGTTGGTTCTCGTTCCACACAATCGGATTGTTGTACATCGTCATGCACGAGTCCTGCGAGCTGAACACCATCGAGTCGCACACGGCCTGCATGTTGCTCTTGTAGGCGCGCACCTTGTAGTAGGCGAAGGTTTTGCGGTAGACGGAATCGGTGTTGTAGTTGTACGACACCATCTTCAGCGTGTCGGCGTGCAGGTAGAGGCTGTCGCCCTGCGAGTAGTTGATGGCCACGGCACTGTCCGTTGCCAGGGCATAGCCCGTCAGCTCGTTGTAGTAGCAATATTCGCCCGTTAGGATGTTCTTGTTTTCCACATCGGTCATCACCACGTTGCGGAAAGCCTCGCCATAGCCAACGTTGCGGTCGTAGAACAGGCTGTCGCCCACCAATTGGCGGCTGCCGTTCACCAACACGGAACGCTGGAGCAGCTCAGCCTGTTGGGAGACGGTGTTGTAGAATCCCATCTCGGAATAGATATGGTTCTCGTTGTTGTCGATGTTGGACGGCCCGACGATGTTGGCAACCTTAGTCAAGGTGTTGTAGCGCAGGGTGTCCGAGGTGAGCGTGAACTTCGGGTTCACCAGTTTCACGTTGTAGTTGAACACGGCGAACTTGGTGGCCGGACTGTATTCTCCCCAGTCCGACGTGAGCACGTTCTCCTCGTCCATCAACGTTCCCCCCTCGAAGAAATATCCCAAATTGAATACTCTGTCATAGTTGAGACTGTCTGTCGTAAGCACGGTGTTCCTGTTCTCCATACGCACATGCTCGCGTACTTGGGCTATCTGCGTGTTGCCGTCGTAGAAGAGCCAGTCGCCATAGAGAAACAGCGTGTCGCCCTGGTTCATCTTCACGTTGCCGAAAGCCTCGAACGAGTTCTTGGCCTCGTAGAAGTAGGCACTGTCGCAATACATGTAGACGCTGTCGTGGCGAAACACCACGTTGCCGTCAAGAATCTGCGCGTCGGGGTTCTTCAACTTGTTGAAGCGCAGTTCATCGGAGTGAATGAGGTATACTTTGGACTTCTTCTCGCCATTATTGGCAGGGCGCGCGGTACGCACCTGCGCCATGCAAAGGCCAAAAAAGCACAGGACACCCGCCAAGAGTATCCTATGCCCTTTCATGTTATTCTTTCCGTAGGACATATCCAATCACATTCTGTAAGTTATCAATGAATCCAACCCGGGTACTTGAAGTCGCAGTTTTGCCAGTTCTCATTGATTCTTACGTATGTATTCTTCTGCTTCTCGCGTATCCACTTGTCCAGTTTCTCGTTTTGGCGTTTGTTTACCACCACCTCTTTCAGCTGTTGATAGTCGTCGGTGATGGTTGCCTTGTGTCCGTTGATGCGGGTCTTCAGCCGTACGATGACACAGACGTTCTTCTGCTTGTCGTTAATCATGGTGAAGGCGTTCGATATCTCTCCCACCTTCATCTTGTCCACCACCTTGGCGATTTCCGCCGGCAGTTCCTGCATCTGGAATTTGGATGTGCCGGTACGTTTGTTCGGCATCAGACCATGGTTGTTGCGCGTGTCCTTGTCGCTCGAAATGTATTGTGCGGCCTCCTCGAAGGTGAACTTGCTGTTGCGGATGTCGTCGGCGATGGAGTCCAGTCGCAGAGAGGCAGCGTCCAAGTCAGCCTGGGCTACCTTCGGGATGAGCAGGATGTGGCGTACCTTGATGCGGTCGCCACGCTTCTCGATGAGCTGGATGATATGGTAGCCATATTCCGATTCCACAACCTTTGACACCTTCTTGGGGTCTGTCAGGTTAAAGGCCACGTTGGCGAAGGCGGGGTCGAGAGAACCGCGTCCCATGAAATCGAGCTCACCGCCATGGACGGCCGACCCGGAGTCTTCCGAGTAGAGGCGCGCCAGCGTGGAGAACTGCGTGGTACCGGAATTGACACGCTCGGTATATTCGCGCAAGCGTTCCTTAATCTGGTCTATCTCCTCCTGCTGAATCTTAGGCTCGATGGTGATGATTTGTACCTCCACTTGCGTGGGGATGTAGGGAATGCTGTCCGCGGGCAGGTCTTTGAAGTAGCGTCGCACCTGCGCTGGTGTCACCTTGATGTCACCGACTATCTTCTCCTGCATACGTTGCACAATCATCGCGTCGCGGATGTTGTCGCGCAACTCCTCGCGAATCTTGGTAGCGGTCTTGTTGAAGTACTCCTCCATCTTTTCTTTTGAACCTATCTGGCTGATATAGAAGTTAGTCTGTTCCTCCACGCGGCTCAGCACGTCCGACTCGTTTACCTCGATACTGTCGATGGCCGCCTGATGAAGGAAGAGTTTCTGGATAGCCAGCCGTTCGGGAATCACGCAATAGGGGTCGCCGTCCAACTTCTGTCCTTCGTATTGCGCCCGAATCCGTTCCTCTTCGATATCCGATTTCAGAATGGCTTCGTCTCCAACCACCCAAACCACTTCGTCTATTACATTGTCCTGCGCAGACACCGCCATGCTGGTACACAGCGCACACAGCAATAATAAACTTCTGAAACTAAGCAATCTATTCATTTGCATCTTTATAATAATAAATAATATCGTTCTTGTCCGTCGCCCGCTTGACGAGTTCGTCCTTCACCTGTTGCATGAAGTCCACTTGCTGCTGGTTCATCAGCATCTCCTTCACTTCGTTGTAAGCATAGTCCAAAGGCTTTACGTTGCCCGCCTCCACCATTTCCGTCACATGGAGGAAATACCAATACTCCTTGTCCCTCACCTCCACCTCCGGGTCTGAAGAGAGCGCGCTCTGCGTGAGGCGTGCGGAGGAAGGAATCTTTCCCGTCACATCCGTTAGCTCTGTCCATTTGTCCAGGAAGTAGGTGTAGTCCACCGCGCCCTTTAGGCTGAACTTCTCCAGCTTCTCCACGTTCTCGGGGGTGAGTCTGTGACACCATGTACGCACGTTATGCACACCCCGTTCGCCCACGGGAACTTTAATGAAGAGTCCCTTTATCAAAGTTTTGTCGAGGACAAACAGTTTCCGGTTCTGCTCGTAAAATGCCTTCACGTCGTTGTCCGACACTCGGTTGGCCAACTTCTGCGCTATCAGGTTCTGTTGGTAGGTGTGTATCACAAGCGCCTTGCGGTAGTTACTCACCAACGCTTCTATCTTACTGTCATCGGCTACGTTGCGTTGCGCTTTCTCGTAGAGGAGAACATCCTCCACCCAATTGTGTATGTAGTTTTCGGCATATCGCGCACTGTCCTTCCCCGACATGCCGGCCGGCAAAGACTGAGTCAAGTCCTCCAGAAAGAGCACCTGCCCACCAGCTTCTACCAAAGGAGTCTTGCCCCCGAAATCACGCTTCTTTTGACATGACGACAAGAGCAACAACAGAACCGACAATATCCACAAAAACCTCATCCCTTTCTTGTTTTGAGCTTAATAACTAACGAAGATACTGCTTTCATTCTTTCCCTTGGTGGATATTAACGGTTTTTAATGCCTCTTCGTTTATTTCAACTTTATATTTCCTCCTCAGTTGCTCCTTCAGAAGCTCTTTGCGATGGGTCAAGTAGTCGGCGTAGACCTGTGAATAGACGTCTTCGTAACTCTTTGGGCGTTTCTTCAACACCTTTCCCCGTTTCACCACGATAGGGGCATCCGCCGGCAGTTGACAGGTCTCTTGCTTGAAGACAACCTTATCCACCAAGGGGTCTGTGCCTATTTGGTAAAGCCCGCAAGCGTAAGGCAGACGTATGCCGCCTTCCTCCTTCTCCGCAAGGGACTTCAGTAGGGAATCCCATTGATTCTGAGGAGTTGACTTCAGCACCTTCTTCACGCGCTTTGCCGTCGCTTTATCGCGGCAAGCCACCACAGCCCCCTTGTAATGAGGGAGTTCCCATGAATAGTTCTCGCGGTGTGACTTGAAGTAGCCCTTCAGCCGGTCTTGCAAATCCTCCTCTTCCTCTTGCTGAGCCTCATCCTGCTCCAGTGCGTCGCGCAGCAGTGCGTCCCGTATCTCCGACCGCAGGAAGAGCGTTTGTTTCTCCTCCCGCGTATCTTGTACAGCGGCATCCTCGGCATGCTCGTGGCGCACGTCCCTTCCGAGCAGCTGTATCAGGTGTACACCGGCGGGCGACACGAACGGTCGACTGAGTTCGCCCACCTCCAAGGAGCGTATTTTCTGCTCGATAACCTCCATGGTATGATGGGCCGGCAGGATGGTCAGTTCGCCATAGACACCCTTGTCAGGGTGGTTCTTCGCCTCCATCACCATCTGCTCAAACTTGCCGCTGGCTGATGCCTTGCGGTAAATCTCCTCCATCCTGTCACAGGCATCCCGAACGAAAGACTTGGAAGAACTTTGGTGCAGATGGATGTAAAGGTGCGCGATGCGCACACTTGCTGTTTTGTGCGCATCGGTTTTCGTTATCAAGGGCTGTCCTGCCTTCTCTTCTCCAACGACCCAGACACTCATCTGTTGACGGAACGCAGGCAACGTGTCCAGTCCCCTGCTTTCGGCCTCCAACGCCGACAGCTTCAGGTCAACGAAGGCTTGCAAGAACGCTTCGGGCGACAATTGGGTCTCCGCGCGGTTCTTCGTATAGGCGTATTCAAACTCCGAGCGGAGAACCTCACGTCCACCAACGCGCAACAACACCCGGTCGACCTGCTGACCAAAGGCGAGGACAAACGGACTAAGGAGCAGGACAGCGATAGATAACCTTTTCATTCACCTCAAGCTTTGCGGATGTAGTTGACAATCCATTCGCCCACCTCAGAGGTGGAGTAGGACTTTTTGCCCTCCACCTGGATGTCGCCCGTACGCACCTCTTCGTCCAACGACGCGTCGACGGCTTTGCGGATAAGCGCACCCTCTTCCTTGCAATCGAAGTATTCGAAGAGCATGGCCACAGAGAGAATCTGCGCCAAGGGGTTGGCAATGTTGAGACCTTTGGCTTGCGGCCACGATCCGTGAATCGGCTCAAATACCGGTGTGCTCTCACCCGTAGAGGCGGACGGGAGCAATCCCATGGAGCCGCTGATGCAGGAACCTTCATCGGTGAGGATGTCGCCGAAAGTGTTCTCCGTAACCATCACGTCGAAGAAGCGCGGCTCTTGAATCATGCGCATGGAGGCATTGTCCACATACATGTAGTCCGTCTTCACTTCGGGATATTGTGGGGCCATCTCTTGGGCTATCTGACGCCACAGGCGGCTCGAAGCGAGCACGTTGGCTTTGTCTACCACCGTCAAGTGCTTGTTGCGCTTCATGGCATACTCGAAGCCTACCTTCAGGATACGCTCAATCTCCGGACGGGTGTACATGTTGGTGTCGTAGGCCCGTTCGTTGTCTTGGTATTTCTCACCGAAATACATACCTCCCGTCAGTTCACGGATGCAGATGAAGTCCGCTCCTTCAACGAGGTCGGCGCGCAGGGGTGATTTGTGCAACAGGCATTTGAAAGTCTGCACGGGACGGATGTTGGCAAAGAGTCCCAACTTCTTGCGCATAGCGAGCAAGCCCTGCTCGGGACGGACCTTGGCGGTAGGATTGTTGTCGAACTTGGGGTCGCCCACGGCAGAGAAGAGCACGGCATCAGCCCGCTTACAGGTCTGGAAGGTCTCTTCGGGGAACGGGTCGCCCACTTTGTCGATGGCATCCGCTCCGCAGATGCCGTATTCATAGCTCACCTTGTGGCCGTATTTCTCACAAACGGCACTCATCACGTTTACGCCTTGTGCGGAAATCTCAGGACCGATACCGTCACCGGGCAACACTGCAATCTTAAATTCTTTCATAATATCTTATACGTTTTGTGTTTCATAATCGTTTTCTATCACATTGAGCATCTTGATGGTAGCCTTGATGGCCGCCTCCGTCTGGTCAGCGTCCAGTCCGCGCGTACGTATCTCCCTGTCGAGAAACCGCCAGGTGATGACCGTCTGCACAAAGGCATCCGTACGTCCACCGGGGGGAATCGTTACGGCATAGTTGGCCAACATCGGGAACTTACGACCCAACGTGCCTTTGTAGACTTTGCGCAGAGCCCTTACGAAAGCATCGTATTGTCCGTCGCCGCTTGAGGTCTCCTCGTATTCGTTGCCGTTGATTTGGATGCGTATAGTGGCAACGGGTTTCAGCCCTTGCGCCGAGGTGACAAAGTAACTCTTGAGTATCACTTTGTTGTTCACCGTGTCGTGTTTCAGCACATCCGAGATGATGTAGGGCAAATCTTCTTGTGTCACCAGCTCTTTCTTGTCGCCCAGTTCGATGATGCGTTCCGTTACCTTTCGCATCGATTCCTCGTCGAGTTCCAGTCCGAGGTCTTCCAGGTTCTTGCGTATATTGGCCTTGCCGCTCGTCTTGCCCAAGGCATACTCCCGTTTACGTCCGAACCGTTCGGGCAGGAGCGCGTTGCAGTAGAGGTTGTCCTTGTTGTCGCCGTCCGCGTGCACACCCGCCACCTGCGTGAAGACATTCTCTCCCACAATCGGTTTGTTGGCCGGTATCAGGACACCCGAGTAAGACTCCACCATGCGGCTCACATCGTTCAACTTCTCTTCGTTGATGTTGGTCTGTGCGCAGAAGTGATCCTTCAGGATTGCCTGCACACTGGCCAAAGGCGCGTTACCGGCCCGTTCGCCCAGTCCGTTGATGGTGGTGTGCAATCCCTTGGCTCCACTCAGTACGGCTGCCAACACGTTGCTCACCGCCAGGTCGTAATCGTTGTGCGCATGGAAATCGAAGTGCTTGTCGGGGTACCGTTTCACCATCTTGCGGAAATACTCGATAACCTGCAGGGGGTTGAGTATGCCCAACGTATCAGGGAGCATAAAGCGTTTGACGCTTGTGTCGCGTAGGCCGTCCATCAACTGGAAGACATACTGGGGCGAGTCTTTCATCCCACTGCTCCAGTCCTCCAGATAGAGATTCACGGAGACACCCATCTTGTCGGCCAAAGCGACCACTTGACGGACATCGCTCAGATGTTCCTCGGGTGACTTCTTCAGCTGTTGCGTGCAATGTTTCAAGGAGCCTTTGGCGAGAAGGTTGATTACCTTTCCACCCGCTCTTCTTACCCAGTTGAGTGAGGTATCGCCGTCCACGAAACCAAGAATCTCCACCTTGTCAATCATCCCGTGCCGGGTGGCCCAGTCGCATATCTTGCGGGTGGCCTCAAACTCTCCGTCGGACACCCGCGCCGAGGCCACCTCCACACGGTCGACGTTCAGCTCTTCGAGTAGCAAACGGGCAATCATCAACTTCTCATGAGGCACGAAAGAGACTCCGCTGGTCTGTTCACCATCGCGGAGTGTGGTGTCCATGATTTCTATCTTGACGCTTTTTCCCATGCCTCTATCTTATCCTTGTTCGACAACAGGAAGTCGATGTCGTCGAGCCCGTTCATCAGGCAATGTTTCTTGTAACCGTTTATCTCGAACTTCTCGCTTTTGCCTGTGGCTTTGTTGGTGACGGTCTGTTCCGGCAGGTTCACTTCCACCACTGTCTTGGGGTCGGCCTGTATCGAAGAGAACAGTTCGGCCAGGAACGGCTCGCTCACCACAACGGGCAACACGAAGTTGTTCAGCTCGTTGTTCTTGTGAATGTCGGCGAAGAAACTGGAGATGACTACACGGAATCCGTAGCCCGCTATTGCCCAGGCGGCGTGTTCGCGGCTGGAGCCCGAGCCGAAATTCTTCCCGGCTACCAATATTTCACCGCTGTAGGTGGGGTCGTTGAGTACAAAGCTCTTGTTCAGTGTGCCGTCGGCGTTGTAGCGCCAGTCACGGAAGAGGTTGTCGCCAAAAAACTTCTCTTCGCGCGTGGTCGCCTTCAGGAAGCGGGCCGGAATAATCTGGTCGGTGTCTATGTTCTCCAAGGGGAGAGGCACACAGGTACTGGTTATGACATTGAATTTTTGTTTCATCGTTCTTGCTTAAAAGGTTATACGTTATAACAACTCCCGGGGGTCCGTCACTACACCGGTCACGGCTGCCGCTGCGGCTACCAGTGGACTGGCCAACATAGTGCGCGCCCCCGGTCCCTGACGGCCTTCGAAGTTGCGGTTGCTCGTAGATACGGAATATTTGCCTGCGGGAATCTTGTCGTCGTTCATGGCCAAACAGGCGGAGCATCCGGGCTGACGTATTTCAAATCCCGCCTCTTCCAGAACCTTGTCCAGTCCCTCTTCACGTATTTGCGCGTCCACCATCCAGGAGCCGGGTACGAGCCATGCGGTTATGTGGGGAGCTTTCTTGCGCCCCTTCACCAATGAGGCGAATGCGCGGAAATCCTCTATGCGCCCGTTGGTGCAGGCACCCAGGAACACATAGTCAACCTTCTTACCCAACAGGCATTCGCCCGGTGTGAAGCCCATGTAGTCAAGCGATTTCTTGTACGAAATCTTTGCCTGTTCGTTCATGCTCTCCATGGTGGGGATGCATTGTGTGATGCCCATGCCCATGCCAGGATTCGTTCCGTAGGTAATCATCGGCTCGATGTCCGCCGCGTCAAACGCTACCTCTTTGTCGAACACGGCATCTTCGTCGCTCTTCAGGGTCTTCCAATAGGCTACGGCCTTGTCCCACGCCTCTCCTTTGGGCGCATGCTCGCGTCCTTTGATGTAGGCGAATGTCGTTTCGTCCGGAGCTACCATGCCGCCGCGCGCGCCCATCTCGATGGAGAGGTTGCAAAGGGTGAGCCGCCCTTCCATGGTGAGGTTGCGTACGGCAGAACCCGCATACTCCACAAAGTAGCCTGTCGCGCCGCTGGTGGTCATCTTCGACATCATATAGAGGGCCATGTCCTTTGCCGTCACTCCTTTCTTCAATTCCCCTTCAATGCGGATACGCATGGTCTTGGGGCGCGCCTGCAAGATGCATTGTGAGGCCAACACCATCTCCACTTCGCTGGTGCCGATGCCGAAGGCTACGGCTCCCATGGCACCGTGGGTGGAGGTGTGCGAGTCTCCGCAGACAATCGTCATGCCCGGCAGGGTAAGTCCTCTCTCGGGACCCACAACGTGGATGATGCCGTTGCGCTTGTCCATCATCCCGAAATGCTCCAGTCCGAAGTCTGCCGCATTCTTGGCCAACGTCTCCACCTGCGTACGCGAAACGGGGTCTTCAATCGGCTTGTCCTGGTCGTGAGTGGGCGTATTGTGGTCGGGCATACAGTAGATATGGTCCGGTCGGAAACATTTCAAACCTCTGGCACGCATTCCGTCGAAGGCTTGCGGGCTGGTTACTTCGTGACAGTAGAGTCTGTCGATGTAAAGTTGCGTGGGACCGTCCGCCACGTTTTGCACCACGTGCGCGTCCCAAATCTTGTCAAATAAAGTATTTGCCATATATTATTGAATATGAATCGTTATCAGATTGTTTTTCCGTGTCGGCTCCGTGACTTAATGGACGAACTTGTTGATGCAGTCTATGTAGGCTTCTACGGAGGCGGCTACGATGTCGGTGTTGGCGCCGAAACCATAATACACGTGTCCGTCGTATTCCACTTGCATGTGCACTTTGCCCATGTCGTCGCTTCCTTTGCTGATGGCCTGTATGGTAAACTCTTTCAGCGTCATCTGGCGGTGAATGATTTGCTTCAACGCCTTGATGGCGGCATCAACCGGGCCGTTGCCCGACGCGGCGGCCTCAAACTTCTCGCTGGCAATGGTGAGCCCGATGCTGGCAACGGAACGCACGCCCACGCCACTGGTCACTTGCAGATAGTCCAATTTGATGTGGTGGTTCTGACTGCGGTCGGCACCGGCCAACAACAGGACATCGTCATCGTTCACCTCTTTCTTCTTGTCCGCCAGTTTCAGGAAGTCCTCGTATACCTTGTCGAGCTTTTCTTGTCCCAGCTCTACCCCCAACACATGGAGCCGATGTTTCAGGGCGGCACGTCCACTGCGTGCGGTCAGCACGATGGCGTTGTCGTCGATGCCCACGTCCTTCGGGTCGATAATCTCGTAAGTCTGTACATTCTTCAGCACACCGTCCTGATGGATTCCGGACGAATGGGCGAAGGCGTTGCGTCCCACAATGGCCTTGTTGGGCTGCACGGGCATGTTCATCAGGCTCGACACCATACGGCTGGTAGGATAGATTTTCTGCGTGTTGATGTTGGTTTGTATATCGATGTCCTTGTGACACTTGATAATCATGGCTATCTCCTCCAACGAAGTGTTTCCGGCCCGTTCGCCGATGCCGTTGATGGTTACCTCCACCTGGCGGGCACCGTTGATCACACCGTTGATGGTGTTGGCTGTTGCCATACCCAGGTCGTTGTGGCAGTGCGTAGAGATGATAGCTTTGTCGATGCCGTCCACATGGTCCACCAGGTATTTAATCTTGGCCCCATACTCCTCGGGCAGGCAGTATCCCGTCGTGTCGGGGATATTCACCACCGTAGCTCCCGCCTTGATGACGGCTTCCACCACGCGCGCCAAGTATTCGTTCTCGGTACGTCCGGCATCTTCGGCATAGAACTCGACATCGTCCACATAACGGCGGGCATACTTCACCGCTGCCACGGCACGCTCGATAATCTCCTCGCGGTTGGAGTTGAACTTATACTTAATGTGCGGGTCCGAAGTACCGATACCCGTGTGGATGCGTTTGTGCTTGGCGTATTTCAGTGCCTCGGCGGCCACGTCGATATCTTTCTCCACGGCCCGTGTCAGCGCACAGATGGTAGGCCATGTGACCGCCTTCGATATCTCTATGACAGAGTTGAAGTCTCCCGGACTGGAGATGGGAAACCCTGCCTCGATCACATCCACTCCCAAAGCCTCCAGCTGCTTGGCTACTTGGATCTTCTCAACGGTGTTCAACTGACACCCAGGCACTTGTTCACCATCCCTCAAGGTGGTATCAAAAATAAAAAGTCTGTCGTTCATGTTATCTTAGTTTTTTATATTGTTTTTAGACATATAAGAAAAAAGCCTTTCGCACGCGGAAGTGAGAAAGGCTTTTCTATATCTGGATTCATCAACTATCATGCACGATACTCACTTCCAACTAACCCTGTTAGTAGAATAATAATAATACCTTGCAACGATAGATTCATGAAACTCTTAATCATCTCTTTTTCTTTTACGGCTGCAAAAATAGATATTATTTCCACACGCAGCAAGAAAAATGAAAGTTTTTTATCTCTTAAATCTTCAAATTACTACCTATCGACTAGTTACATGCCTACTTCCCATAATCCTGTATGGGCAGATCACCCCTCATCGCCCAAAAGGCATTCATCGCCAAAGCCTCCATCTCGTTCTCCCCGGGAATGACCGCTACCGGTGCCAGGTAGCTGATTTGTCGGGTCAACTCGTCCACACAGAAGCTGTCGTACGCGATTCCTCCGGTGAGGATGATGGCATCCGTCTCCCCACAGAGTGCCACATGCATGGCTCCCACCTGCTTGGCAATGGTATAGAGCATGGCGTCCACTACCAACCGGGCCTTTTCGTCCCCCTCTTCCACGCGCTGGACGATGAGCCTCATGTCGCTCGTGCCCAAGTGGGCCATCGCCCCTCCTTTGCGGCAAATCATCGTGCGTATCTTCTGGAAGGAGTATTTGCCACTGAAGCAGAGCTCGGCAAGCTGTTCCGACGGGAGCGTGCCGGCCCGGTCGGGACAGATAGGCCCTTCTCCGTTGAGGGCGTTGTTCACGTCGATGACCTTTCCTTTACGGTGGGCACTCACGGAGATGCCTCCACCCAAATGGGCCACTATCAGGTTCAGCTCTTCGTAGGACTTACCTATCTGTTTGGCATACCTGCGCGATACGGCTTTGCTGTTCAGCGCATGGAACACGGAACGCCGCTCGATGCCCGGTATGCCCGTCAGCCGTGCTTTCTCCTGCATCTCGTCCACCACTACAGGGTCGGCGATGAAGGTAGGGCATCCGATGCCTCGGGCCAGCTCGTCGGCCAACAGTGCCCCCAGGTTGCACACATGGTCCATTTGGGCGTGAATCAAATCCTGTTTCATGGCTTCGTTGATGCGGTAGACACCGCTCGGGATAGGCTTCAGCAGTCCTCCACGGGCCACAATCGCATCGAAATCCAAAGGGATGTTGGCCTTCCCTATCGCCTCCTTGATGCTTTGGAGGCGAAACGGATACTGGTCCATAGCGCAACTGTAACGTGAGGTCTCCTCCGGTGAGTGATGGATATTCTCAATCCACTGCTGCCGCTCATCGAGGTATAAGGCAATCTTGGTGGAGGTGGAGCCAAGGTTGATGACAAAGATTTTCATAGTACTGTTTATTTATATGGTTAAGGAAATGTTTTTTCCCAGTCAGGAAAATAATTTTCTTCGGTCAGTCCGCTAAACAAGCCATGGCCAAGCTGTAGAGTTTTGTCAGCTCCGAGTCACTGCGTGAGGTGACGACTACCGGACAGATTGTCCCTTGCAGGATGGAGGCCATATCCGCATGAGCAAAGAGCGAGATGGTCTTGTAGAAGGTGTTTCCCGACTCGATGTTGGGGAATATCAACACATCCGCATTGCCCACCACGGGCGACTTGATTCCCTTTATCATGGCACTCTGCAAGTCAAAGGCCGTCTTCACGTCCATCGGTCCGCCCACCAGTGTCTCGCCAAACGCTCCCTCCTCGGTGTCTTTCAGCAGCCGGGCGTAGTCCAACGTATGGGGGAACTTTTCGCTAATCTTCTCGGTACAATGTATGAGTGCCACCTTCGGCTGTGCGATGCCACAGTTGTTGCACAGGCGTGACGCGTAGGTTATCATGGCCTTGAACTGCTCGTAGTTGGGACGCGGGATTACCGCCGCGTCGGAAAAGAAGATCAACCTGGGATACATCGAAATCTGAGCTACCGAGATGTGGGTCAACACACGCCCCTTTGGCAATAGGCCACAGGTCTTGTCGAGCACGGCGTGCAACAGGTTGTCCGTATTGAGCAACCCTTTCATCAGTACATCCGCCTCTCCGTCCCGCACCAGCTTCACGGCCCTTCGGGCGGCAGCGTCCACGTCTTCCGCCACATAGACGTTTACGTCCTCGGGATAGGCGTCGCGTATCTGGTTGGCGCGGTCCACAAAATCGTTAGTGACCACCAGCAGGAATCGGGCGAACTTGTTTTCAAGTCCCCTTCTGATGGCGAACTCGGTGTGTGAATCGTGCGGACAGGCTACGGCCACTCTTTTCCTTTGGGGCAAGGAAGCGAGCATGGACATTAGTTGCTGAAAGTTATGTATCGATTTCATAGTGGCATATTTTCAGCAAATATGGCAAAAATTACCGAATAAGCAATAGGTTTACATGAACTATTGAGTGCGAATTATGCTTTTTTCATACATTGTGACATACCAAGTTCCTTTTTGAACGATTGCAACGGATAAATTGTAAGCATCGATAGAATACGATGCCACACCATGGAAGACCCAATCCGATGACGAAACGCATTAACCTTCTTATCTCATAAAAGTGGGTACATCAAATTGGACACCTGTCCCTATATATAATAAGGTATAAGGGGAGAAAATATCGGGTTCCAAGGAGGTCCGTCTGATGCCGTACGGGATGAGGGTCTATAGCTGTACAGCATGAGGGTCTATAGTTGTACGGGATGAGGGGTTATAGCTGTACGTCATGGGAACCTATGGCTGTACGGGATGAAAACCTGTGGCCGTACGGCATCAGAACCGGGGTGTCGCGCATCGTTAGACCAGCGTGAAAACGTACGGTTTTCCAGGGTGACTTTTACTGATTCACTGGACACTATTTCTCTCCATTTACTGAAATGGTAGACACTTCATGTTGAGCCATACTGAATCGATAGACACAAGCGAATGTCATATTCTGATTTCGCTTGTCAGTTATATTGCTGAATCACGAGGTTAACCTCACAAGCCCGAGAGG